>DAIRGS010000062.1:0-15996 GCA_036794395.1 Tepidisphaeraceae bacterium
ACCTGGGCTATTGTCGGGGCAACGGGCTTTCATTTTCATCCCCATCTCCCGAAGGAGAGGGGGCAGGAGGGAACGCGTCCGAGTGTGCAACAAAACTGGACGAACGCGATTCGTTCCCATCTCCGAGTTATGGATCCCTGGAGATGGCGAAAGTGATCTGCGAATCCTTCATTATCATCCGGCTTTGGCCAAGGGAGCGGTTACCTTGGAAGACGCCGCAAACCAACCGCTCAAATTTGCCTCAAACTCCGCGGTGTTCCAATCGCGGACGATGTTTCGCGGCAGTTGGAATGGGTTGCTGGTCGCGGTGACTTGGCCCGGGGAGTTCGCACAGGCATAGCGATATCCGGATCGCTTCACGATATCGATTGTCGCGGCGGTGAAGTCTCTACGGGTGCCGTACGGATAGCTGAAGGCTGTCGGTTGGCGGCCGAGCACCCAGGTGAGGGCCTCTTTGTTGCCAATGACCTGACGCGTCTGTGAATCGTGGCTTTCGATCGCGAGGATCGGGTGATCGACGGTGTGTCCGCCGATATCGATCAGGCCATCGGCTACAAACTCGCGCATTTGATCGACAGACAGCATGCGATGCGATCCGCGGGTGGGTAGGCCCGACCATGCCTGGAGTTGATTCATCGCATCACGCCGGAGCGAAAGAGGGGCTTGATGAATCGCCTTGCAGAGCGCGCGGTAGGCGCTGTGGCGGGGCGTGGGATCGGTTTTGTCGAGGATCGTCCAGGCTCGATTGGCGCGGGCCTGGGAGTGTGAGTAGTAATCAAAATCGCCCAGATCAATTTCGACGGCGCTGTCGGCCATCCATAGCCGGAGTTGGCGGGGGAGTGAGCCGGGCGTAAGGAAGATGCGGTCGAGATCATCCCAATAGAATTCGGCATCGCAACCTGTGTAGGCGGTGGTCGCGAAGACGGTGGCGGGGGCGTCGAACTGGCGCAGAATGGGAGCGGCTTGTTCGAGGTTGTCGGCGTATCCATCATCGAACGTGATGGCCGTCGCGCCGACGGGAACATTTCCATTGTCGATCGCGTTTACCAGTTCAGCCAGCGGCATGATTTGCGCGCCCCGGGCGCGCAGGACTTCCATCTGCTGACGGAAGTTCTCGGGCGAAACGCAGAGCAGCTGTGGATCGCGGTCGGCACTTGTCACACGGTGATAAAGCAAAATCAGCGCTTCGCGGAGGTTACTCATATGATACTGCCTTTCTGTGCTCGAACAGTGATGATGAGTTGGTAATCGGGATCGTCAAATTCAAGATCGTCGGGCGAAAGCTCTTCGACGGCGCGGCCTTCAAGGAAACGAGTGGCCACATTCACATTTCCGCGGGTTTGCACATCGACTGTGCCGCCGGCGGGCAGAAACGCGTTCTGGAAGAGCCGTCGCGCCGAAAGATCGGTGAAGCGCCAGAAATCTCCCCAGCGGTCCATATCATACCGGCTGATCTGGCTAATGCCGGGGACCGTTGCCAGCACCACTCCGCCTGGGCAAAGCGCTCGATGGCAGGTCGCGATGGCGTTGCCGACATCGAAAATGAAGGGAAGCACCTGGGTGAGAAGGATGCAATCAAATGTATCCTGGGGAATGCCGGACCCGGTGGCCAGATCGCCAATGAGTGTGGCCTTTGGGTTTTCCGGAGTCGCATGCAGGATATCGGAGTGCTCCACGCGGCTTCCGCCGAACTGTCGGGTGTATGAGGCGTCTCCCACCTCCATCACGCGGCCACGGATCGATTGCGCATTGGCTTCGAGAAACGTTTCGATGTAATGGCGATCGATCGGTGTTCCGCGATCAAAGCCGAAGAGCCGGCTGGCGGGTTGCGGAGATTGAAGGATCGGGGCGCGGTCCACTGGCATAGCTAATCCGCCTCACGCTGTGCATGCACCAGGCAGAACCAGTTCGCCCGCGGCCGGTGTTTGAACGGGGGCTTGGTGGTGGAACAGGTTTCTGAGTCAAAATCGTGGATGAAATAGCGAAAGCCCTGGGAATCCAGCAGATTCAGCAGATCGCCAAGGCATTGGGGCCCGCCCGCCCAGCCGTGATATTCGATCACCATCTGGCGGACATTGGCCAGGACGCCCGCGGCGGCGCATTCGCGCAAAACGGGGAGCTCCTGACCTTCAATATTCAATTTCAGGAAATCGACAGGCTCGCAGAGGTGCCTTGAGAGGCGCTCGATCCGGATTGTGTTAGCCGGTGCGGTCTGCTCGACTCGGCCGCCGGCCGAGCCATCGGCGTTAAATGTCGCGGTTCCGTCGGCTTCGCCCAGGCCCGCGGTAATGACGGTGACGCTTCGATCGGCTTGATTTCGCTGGAGATTCGATTTGAGAAGGGTGCAGATTTCGGGATCGGGCTCGAAAGCGATGATCCGGCTTGCGGGGTGATCGCGCTTGAAGCCGAGGATCGAGATGCCCATGTTACTGCCGCCATCGATTATTAGCGGGTCGGAGCGGGTGGCGGCGAATCGATAGATGCCGCGGACAAAGACGTCCTTGATCTGCATGTAGGCGTTGGGGCCATCGGTGATGCGAAGGCGGTAGCCTTCCACGCTGATGAGCGAGCCGGCGGGTTTGTCCCACAAACGGCGACGCAGCGCGGCAAGAGAAGCCGGGTTGGAAGCGGCGGTTGGCAGTGGCAAAGGGGCAAGCGTCATGTCCTTGAAATTATCGGTTGGCAGGGCCAATGTCCGATAAAAATGGCATGAGGATCGCGTTTCTAACGCATCAGTGGCCTGGCGCGCGGATGGGCGGCATTGGCTCGGCCGTCAAACAGACGGCGGGGGCGATGGCCGCGGCGGGGCATGAGGTTCATGTGTTCACCCTTGCGATTCCGGCGGAACTGCGGGCGAGCGTGCCGACCGGCGTAACGTTGCACGAAGTGTGTGATCTGGCGGGGCGGATTCAGAATGGATCCGTGCCGGGCGCGCTGGCGGCGACTGTGCAAGCCGGTGGGGAAGGGGTTTATCGTCTGGCGATTGCATCGCTGCTTTGCGCGGAGCTGCTTCGCGTGCATCAGCAGCAGGCTTTTGATCTTGTGGAAGCGCCTGAGGTGGAGGCGCTCGGGCTGCCGCTGTTGTTGAATCCGGATTTCGATGCCCCTGTCGTTACACATCTGCACTGCTGCACCGCGATTGCTCAGAAGGCGAACGAAGATCGGATCAAGGATGATGGGCGAATCCTCCCGGCCTTGGAGTTTGCCGCGATTCATCTGGCGGATGCGATCTGTGCGCCGACCGAAGCGGTTGTGAAAGCGACGCGAGAATTCTGCGCCATCGGTGGCCGGGTCGAAATCATCCCGCATGGATTTGCCGCGGCGGCTGAGGCTTTTCGCTTGCCGAGTCCGACCGGACCTATTTTGTTCGTGGGTCGGCTTGAGAGGTTGAAGGGCGTTGGGTGCCTGGTCGAAGCATTGAACTTATTTCTGCCCCGTCATCTGAATGCGATCTTCCGATTCATTGGCCCCGATACATCCACCGCACCGGGCGGCGGTTCGATGCGGGCGTGGCTTGAATCGAGGCTCCTGCCCAACATCCGATCGCGCGTGCAAGTTGCGGGGGAACTACCGGCCGAGCAAATTGCGATCGAATGGGAGCAAGCCCGATTTGGCGTCATGCCAAGCCTGTGGGAAAACTTCTCCATGGCCTGCTGCGAGGCGATGGCCGCGGGGCGAACGGTTGTCGCGCTTGAAGGGACCGGGTCGGTCGAAGTGCTTGGGGAAGCAGGCATGATTTGCAAACGTGAATCGCCAGAGAGCCTTTTTGCGGCATTGGAAAAGCTATGGTCTGACGAGCAGGAACTTCAAAGGCTCTCAATCGCGGCATTCGATCGCATTGCAACGCGATTTGCCCCGCCACGAATCGCGAAGGCACGCGAGCGATTCTATCGAGAGGCGATTACGCGGTTCGCAGCAGCCGGGCGCGAACGCACCCGCGACAGGCTTTTGTCCCTCCCTCCGGAGTGTGCCGTGGCAATTCTCCCCGCTCTGGTTCAAATGACCGGTGCATTGGTGGGCGTGCCCTCTCAGTTGCAAACGCCCGGCTCACGTCTGCTTCACGTGATGGAAAAGCTCGATGGCCCCGCTCAGGTTCTGTTGTACGGTGCGGGCAAACACACTGCCCGCCTGATGTCCGAGCGACACATTTGGGAGAGCCGCCGGCACCGGGTGGTTGGCATTATTGATGATCATCCCCGGTTTGCGCAATCTCCCGTATATCTTGATCTGCCGGTTCAATCGCTCGGGTCGGCCAGGGCGCGCGTGCTGGCCGGGGAGGCGATTCCGCCGGTCGTGTTGAGCACCGATACTTACGAAGATCAGTTCTGGAACCAATCCGCGCCGCTTCGCGAGGCCGGCGTGCGGGTCTTGCGGCTTTACTCCTGATAAGGTGAGCATCGATGTTCGATCTTTCGATCGTAATTCCCACGTGTAATCGAGCCCAGTCATTGGCCTCGTGCCTCGTCGCGGTGCGCAACGGCACGCAGTGCCTGCATGAGGTGATCGTAGTCGACGGCTCGAGCACCGATGCCACCCGTGAAGTTCTGTCTCATGCGCGCGAGACGATGGGCGATCGTCTGAGAATCATTCGCGAGCCCGCCCGCGAGGGATTCGTCAAAGCGACCAATAAAGGATTCCGCGCTGCGCGTGGGCGGTACATGACGTGGATTAACGACGACGCGCGACCGCTTAGCTCTGCGATGGATCGCGCGGTGGAACAACTCGCATTTTCCCCGCGAACGGTCGGTATGGTCGCGATGTTCTGCCCGGCTCGCACCACCGGAAACATCGCCTTCGAAGCCCAACATCAGGGTCGGGCGTTTCATTTGCAGCACGTGCGAGGGACGCTTTATGCAAATTTTGGTGTGGCGTCTCGCGCTTTGTGGGAGCGCCTGGGCTATTTCGACGAACGGTATTTTCTCAACGCCGCCGATCCGGATTTCTCACTGAAGGTGTGGCATTCAGGATTGTCGGTGGTACCGGCGGTGGGGGCCCTGATCGATCACGATGAGATCGAAGACGAGCGGCGCGATACCGATCGAACCCGCGGCGCCGAAGACAACGCGAAGCTGTTTGCCAAATGGGATTTACCTGAAAAGAGCCTGGCCGTTAACGATTTCGACCAAATCCGCCCCTGCACGCTTCGTGGTTTGCGCACGGCCCGAGCCGCCTAAAAATGCTTGCGCCATCTGCCCATTGTGGTGCAGGTCTCCAGACCTGCACGTGCAGGCTTGGAAGCCTGCACCACAAGCTCGTGATCAAGTTATCGCTTGGCCGGTGCGGTGGCGGGGCGGGTGGCGAGTCGTTTGTAATACTCCACCGCCACCAGCCACGGACTCCCCGTCGTACATTCCGGCTGATGCGCCAGGCGCAATCCTGAATGGTCGGGTACTGTGTATTGATCGAAGAATTCTTGAAGTTGCCGACTGAGTTTCGCAATGGTCGAAGCCAGCGATGGATCTTCGATGCGGTTGGTCGTTTCGCGCGGGTCGTCGTGTAGATCGTACAGTTCATCCGCGAACCGGATCCCGCCGAACGGAGACCGTCGGATAAGCTTATATCGATCATCGCGAATCATCCGAGCGTTGCCGTACTCGCAGATCTCGACGTGTTGCGGGTTTTCCGCAGGGTGTCCACGAAGTTGTGAAAGGTAAGAGCGGCCGGGGGAATTAATTCGAGCGGCCATCGACGTCGAAGGCGTTGCGTGGGCAACATCGAGCAGCGTCGCATGCAGATCACAATGATTGGCCGCATCGTCGCACGTCGCCTTTTGCATGATCCCGCCTGCCGGCCAAGAGATCATGCAGGGCACCCGGATCGATTCATCGAAGAAGTTTTGCGGGTTTGTCCCGTTTCCCTTTTCCCAGATCCCATGATGCCCGGCGTTATATCCATGATCGGCGGTGTAAACGATTAGCGTATTATCCAGTTCTCCCAGGGTTTCGAGCTCCGCAAGGACCCGTCCCACTTCACGATCAATGCTCGCCACCGCGGCATAATAATCCGTCCTGCGCTGCTGCTCGGCGGCAACTGTGGGAGCGGCGCGCGAGATCGCCCGGCCATGACAGGCCGGGAGCGTCTCGTCAGGAATGTCGCGAAATGTTGCATCGCGATACTCCGAAACAAACTCTGGCGGCGCTTCGTTATGCGGACTGTGAGTATCCACGTATCCGACAAACAAAAAGAAAGGCTGATTCGCATGCTGTGGGCTTTGGTGATGATGCCGTAAAAACTCAATCGCACGATCGGTCAACAATGGCGATTGCGCCCCCTCCTCCACCACATGCTTTCCCTGATCTGAAAAATTCTGAGTCCCCCGATGCGGATACTGATTCGTCCAATAGCTGAACCACCGATCAAACCCCGGATGCGGCTCGCGGCTGCGCCCGCAATGCCACTTGCCCACCAGCCCCGTATTGTAACCCGCGTTGGCCAGCAGTTCGGAAATAAGCGTCTGACCCTTCAGTCCGGGATGAGAGAACTCATGGCTTACTTCCTCAATCCAGTCGTGAATGCCATGCTGCGATGGCATCCTGCCGGTAAAAAAGGACGCCCGCGCCGGCGAGCAAACCGGGCAGGGGGTATAGGCGCGAGTCATCCGCACGCCGCGAGCCGCCAGACGGTCCAGATTGGGAGCGTGTATCTCCGAATTGCCGTATGCGGGTTGGGCCCATTGACCATGATCATCCGTCAAAAAGACCAAAATGTTTGGGCCGCCCGAAGCTGTTTTCTTCCCGGGCCGAACCGATCCGACGCTGGTATCCCTCGGCTGCGCCGAACAGCCCGCGGCCAGCGCAGCGGCAGCCGTCACCTTCAAAAACTCCCGGCGGTGGGCTCCTGCCATGGAATGCGCTCCGTTGAAATTTCCCAATCCGCGAGCTGTTATCGTTCCAAGTATAACAAATCGACCCTATAAAGAGATTTGATATAATTGCTGCCGGGTAGAGCAAATCCAACAAGGGCCGCCATGAAATTCAGGGTAATTGGAGCGAGCCGCGAGACAGGCGCGCGGATGACGCTGGAATTTGAAGCCGAAAGCAAAGCCGCCGCTGAGCGCAAGGCAACGCAGTCGGGCATGAGCGTCAACCGGGTGGAAGATATCACGGATGGCTCCGTCGCCCACGCCATGGAGCCGAGGGCGTCGGGGCGACGCTCGGGTGGCGGCGGGGGCAAGCTGTTGCTGCTTGTGATCGTGGTGGTTATTGCAGTTGCGATCTGGCATTTCTGGCCGCAGGTGCAGCGGATAATTCACAGGTAACTTACGAAGCTGGAGCTCGGTGAAGTGTTCCTACCCGGAAAATTCATGATTCACCGCAGAGTCGCGGCCTTCGGCTCGACTCGACCGAGCTCGTCGCGGGCTGAGGCTCAGGCTCGAAGAGAGATCGCAGAGAAACACCAGAGAAGGGATGTGTGAGCTTAGCAACGTGCGCGACAAACTGCTTTGCGATGTTGCATATAAGCTCTTGCTCCTTCTGAATTCTCTGCGTACTCGGCGTCTCTGCGGTGAGTAATCCGGGCTATCGCCGCCCGCGGTTTAAACATGTTGAACTGGTCAGAATGCCCGGCAGTGGAGAGGATCGCCGCGAAGATGAGCGGCGGTTGGGTGTTTGCTGGCACGCGAGTACCGGTCGTGGCACTCTTTGAGAACGTTAAAGACGGCGCCACGCTGGATGACTTTGTGCGCTGGTTTCCGGGCGTTACACGCAAACAACTTGAGACGGTGTTCGAGCACGTCGCAAAAAGCCTCACAGCCTCGGACTGATTGCAATTGATTGCCTAAATCGCGTAAGCGTCTTGCCTCGCGCCGCGCGCGGAATTCTTCGCGGCGGTCGCTGACGTGGGCGGCGCCGGCGGATGCGTCTGAAGATCCACCATTTCCCGATACCGCCCGCTTGCCGCCATCAGCTCGGCATGGCGGCCCTGCTCCACTATTCTGCCATTTTCCAACACCAGAATTCGATCGGCATGGGCGATTGTCGATAGCCGGTGGGCGATCACAAAGCTTGTTCGTCCGGCCATCAGTGACTGAAGGCTCGTCTGGATGAGCCTTTCCGATTCCGTATCGAGATTGCTCGTGGCCTCGTCCAGAATCAGAATCCGTGGATCGGCCAGAAGCGCTCGGGCAATGGTCAGCCGCTGTCGCTGGCCCCCCGAGAGTTTCACGCCCCGCTCGCCGATGAGCGTGTCGTATCCATCCGTCAGCTTCGCAATAAACTCATGCGCGTTGGCCAGCTCGGCGGCATGTTGCACTTCCTTCGGCGTCGCGCCGCGCCGTCCATATGCGATGTTCTCGGCGATCGTCCCATCGAACAGAAACGTATCCTGCTCGACAATGCCCAGAAGCCGTCGATAGCTTTCGACGGTGATTTTTCGTAGATCGGTGCCGTCCAGAAGAATCGCCCCTGTGGTTGGATCGTAGAATCGCGCGACAAGGTTACACAGCGTCGTTTTTCCCGCGCCGCTTGGACCCAC
This sequence comes from Tepidisphaeraceae bacterium, assembly GCA_036794395.1. Lineage (GTDB taxonomy): Bacteria > Planctomycetota > Phycisphaerae > Tepidisphaerales > Tepidisphaeraceae > DASXMX01. Next base: position 8,473 of record DAIRGS010000062.1, read on the forward strand.
CAGCGCAATCACCTGCCCCGGCTGAACGTCCAGATTGATCCCGTGCAGCACCGGGCTGTCCGATCCCGCATACGTAAAACTCACATCCTTAAACGTAATCCGGCCCGCCGCCTCATCCTTAACCACATGAATCGAATCCGGCGTATTGGGCATCTCCAGCGGCTCGGCCAGAATATCCAGCACCCGATCCAAACCCGATAAGCTGTTTTGCAGCGCCGTCGCGCTACTGGCCAGCGTGGCGATCGGCCCCAGCAACGCCGCTAAATACGCCAGGAACATCACCAGATCACCCACCGTCAGCACTTGCTTCTGGGTGATCAGGCCAGCCGCGAGCTTGTCCATATCCGACAGCACCCGCATTCCGCCAAAGAATAGCAGCAGGGCGGAAGCCAGTGGAATGAGCACCGACCAGGCCAGCTCAACGCCGCGCGACCACCACCACGCCAGAATCTCTTGGCGGGCCATCATGTGACCGTTGCGGGTAAACGTGCCGGCTTCGGCTTGTTGGCGCGAGAACGACCGCACTACCCGCATCCCGCCGAACGCCTCGGTTGCATGCGAATCCATATTTTGCCGCGTGTTGCGAATGTCCCGGAAGATCGGCCGGATCCGCCCGATCCAGGTGCGATGGGTCAGCCAGACCGTGGGCAGCAGCAGGATCGAACCCAGCAGCAGCCGCCAGTCCACGAACGCGAGAATGAACAAGCTCCCAATGAGCTGCACAACGGCGCGCGACGGATTGTAAAGCATCGAGAAGATCAGATCCGCCACACTGCCTGCATCCTCGCGCAGAATTGACGTCACGCCCCCAGATTTAAGGTCATACACCCGATGCAGCGGCAGCCGCACCGCATGATCAAACACCTTTTTCCGCACCGAAACCTGAAGCCGCTTGGTCATCCGCGTCGCCTGCCACCGGCTCGTCAATCCAAACAACTCCGATAGCAGCGACAACACCACCATGCCCACCGCCACAACGGTCAACAACGCCCGCCGGCTCAACTGCGGCACATGCAGCCACTCCGGCAAATGCACCGGCAACGGGTTCTCCCGCAGCACGCTGTCAAAAACGATCTTCGTTCCATACAGCGGCACCAGCCCCAGCAACGTCGAAATCGCCAATGCGACCAGCGCCAACCCCAGGGATTTGCGATGTCCCGCCAGCAGTCCCCAGAACTCGCCCACCAGTTTCAGGAAAGACCGCGTCCGCTTCTTGGACTTTTTCGCCTCCGAAGTCGAATGCAAGTTTACGGCCGCGTCTTCCCGCTTGGCCTCAGGGTTACGGCGACGCTCAATCAACTTGGCGCGGTAATCGCGATACCGCCGGGAACTGGATCGAATGGGAGAAGGCATTGGGGCATTCTAGGCCGGACGGACGCTTGCGGAAGGGGGAGGCTCGGAGCCGGGCGATAGGTATAATGAAAATGTGCGCCCCGCCGCCCACATATTCTGTCTCATCTCCTGTCTAGCCTGTGCATTTATCGTGGGGATGTGGCTCAGCAGCTTCGGCAACCCACGTTTTTCTCCTCATTCACTTCAATGGGCTCAATACTTACTGTCACATGTCCTTCCGCAGCTTGTGTTTTCGGAAGTCGCACTGCGGGATGAACTCGATTTCCTCGAAGACGTGGGAGGTTTGGGCGCGCCCGAGCCAGAATTACACGGGACTGCGCGCGAGCAGAGCGCCAAGGATTAAGTTGCGTGAGCCGGGAACTGAGTTCACCACGGATTGGAAAAAGCTGGCCTCGGTGGGGGTGAATCCGCTGAATCCGCAATCCATTAATGTAACCAATGTCTCGCTCGGATCTGTATATGTCACGATTTGCAGTAGCCTGCCTGCAAAAGTCCGCGCTTCTGCGCGAATTATTCGTCTTTCAACTCCCGATGATCTGCTAACGCAAATCAATGTCGAGCGTCCCCCTGTAATATCGTGGGCGCGGCGCGCAGATGATGCAAGCAGGGCTCTCCACCAAGCCCTCCCTGCGAAGCTGGTATTCCCAAAAGACATCGCGTGGCGGGAACTACTGTCAAAGATCACCGAAAGCGCCCGCGTGCCGATTCTCATCGACTGGTCGTCGCTTAAAGAAATCGGGATTGAACCAACGAGCGCCGCCAATCCGGGCTTAGCCTTTGAGAATAGCGCGGACATCCTTCGATACGCTCTTAGCAATGCATCGCCCGAAGGCCAAGCCCAGTTCCGAGTGGTCGGTGATCATGTGGAAATTGCCAGCCGTCACGAATTTGACGATCGCGATTGGCCGTATCGCCTTGCAAGATGGGTTATGATCATTCTCGCAATTCAGATCATCTTGCTGACGGCCATCCGTTGGCGCAAACAAGGCGAAAAAGGAAGACTTAAGCTGAAGTATTCCGCGCGGATCGGAGTGTGCACTTTGATCGTCGGAAGTGGAGCCGCTGGGTACATCCTTCCAGAACCGTTTGAGCACACCCTTTTTTCGAAAACCCTGAGCCTGAGCCGAGCCACGGGCCAACTCCAGGTTCAATCAATCCCGGCAGATCCAATGACGCCATACTATGAGATGGCGGAGGGTAAGCGCAACAACACCACAATCGCTATCGCGCGCGATCTGATCTCATCACGGTTTCTCAACGTCGATCAGAACAATGTGTCCTTCGATTCGTGGTCAGCTGAAACTCCCATCTATGTCCCGTTTGCCCTCACAGTCGCATTCCCGGCATTTTTCGGAACCATCCTCCTTCGTCGCACCCTGCGTCACCGAATTCGCGCCCGCCGTGGCCGCTGCCCGCACTGCGGCTACGACCTTCGCGCGAGCCTCGACCGCTGCCCCGAGTGCGGTGCAGCCTGCAAGGCTGCGGATCCAGCCGGTGCAAGTCCGGCCGCGGGAAATTGACGATTTGCCCGCGTAGTCATATTCGACGTTCCGGCGGGGTGACCCACGGAATGAAAGCTCGAATGTAAACGTCCTTGTCGGAGAAGGGCAAGCAAATGATCGGGCCGTAGCGTTAAGTGAACTTCGCAGCCTCGTAAGGACACCCACATGTTCCGATTCAAGTGGGAACTTGCAGACGCCGAGCCCCTCGCATTCGGGCGAAGGCTATGACGGGCGGACGTCGAATCGTCCATTGGCCGCCCGGTCTGCCGGGGTACGGAAGACGGCACGATCAGAAGGATTCGCAGAGCAAAGCAGGGACCTTCTGGCCCGCCGCCGCAAGGCAAAGATCTGTCCGGCGAAATCATAAGCCGACGGGAGCGGGCCAGAAGCTCGGATGAGGCCATAGTAAGCGATGACGCGACGGGACAGCATAACCCGACGCCGAGCCAAGGGCCTCTGGACCGGAACGCACCGGCGTACCCGCCCCTTGCCCCGACACAGAGCGGGGATCACGAGGCAGGCGGGCGCCGGCGCAGTTGGCCGTCTATAAGTCGGCGGAGCCGACGAAGGTGACGGCAGACCGCTCTCCGGTTTGAAGCCGTACCGGGGAAAACCCGCCGTACGGAATTTTAGAGAGGTTTGAGGAGACGTGATTGCATGGCCTGGTGACCATTTGCCACGAAGCCCCAAAGGGCGGAAACATCGGAAGTCATTGGCCTGCGCAACGGCGCGCCTCATTCCTACTCGACGCAGCCTTATGGCTCGCCCTCTGGTTGATCAGACGGCCGTTGATGACGTCCGCAGTGTGCGTGAAAACGTCGCTCGAACGCACGCGGGCGAGCTACAAAGCCACATCGACGAGTGCAATCGAATCGCCGAAGCATTGTTGGAACAACTCAATGTCCGGAGCACCAGCGCTCCAAATCCCGATCCAACTCAGAGTGGACCACGTGAAGTCGAATCGGATGACACTGCCTAAGCCACCACGTGCGCGCGAAGATGGACGCGTTTCCTGATGACCGGCATTAACTCGTGTTCGGCGATCTTCGCGTCGAATCGTGCCTGAAGATTGATCCAAAGTTCGGGCGAAGTTCCGAAGTACACAGCAAGGCGGGCCGCGGTATCGGGAGTGATGCCGCGCTTGCCGCGAACAATGTCATAGATCCGCCCGGACGGCACGTCCAGCGCATTTGCCAATTGCTTTTGACTGAGATCCACCGGCTTTAGAAATTCCTCAAGCAGGATTTCGCCAGGGTGGATGGGACTGAGTCGGTTACGCATCCGTTTTCTCCAAGAGCGTTTTCGATGTCTAACTAATGATAGTCTACAATCTCCACGTCAAATGCGTCTCCGTCCTGCCAGCGAAAACAAAGACGCCATTGATCATTTATCCGAATGCTGTATTGACCGAAGCGACCGCCTTTGAGGGCCTCCAGCCGGTTGCCCGGCAAAGCACGCAGGTCATCGAGCCTTGATGCACCGGCCAATAAACCAGCAGTTGAGATAAGCCGATTGTTCCCCTCGCTACCTCCTTGCCGAGCCCCCGATATCGCGTAGAATCAGCATCCAACGATGCGTCGCTACACCTACACCATCCACATCGAACCGGCCGCTGAGGGTGGGTATGTGGTTACCGTTCCCGCTCTGGTCGGGTGCATCACGGAAGGTGATACATACGAACAAGCAATCGCTAACGCCCACGAAGCGGTCGAGGGGTTTGTCGAAGCGCTGGCGAAGGCCGGCGAACCGATTCCAACTGAGCCCGAGCCCCAAAGGCCATTTGACGCGTTGGTCCAGATTGAGACGCGGGCCGTGGCATGAGCCGATTGCCGGCCCTCAAGCCTCGGCACGTTGTGGCGGCCTTGCGACGAGCCGGCTTCATTGAACACCATTAAAAAGGCAGCCACCTGTACATGTGGAATCCCGAAGTGCGGCGCATGACGACCGTGCCACAACATTCGGGCGATCTGAAGATGGGGACACTGCGAGCGATTATTTCCCAGGCCGGGCTTACGGAGGAAGAGTTTGTGGAGTTGCTTTGATTGGCCGCGGGGAGGCTGTTGAGCACGAGCCCGGTAGATGATGACCGGTGTTGTGAATTCCGGACAGCGCCTGTGTTGACTCGGCGAGCGAGTTGGCCGAAAACGGCTCTTCCGCCCAACCGGGTGGAGTGTGTAGTTCACTTTTTCGATGGATCCCGATGGCAATCGCGTCTTTGACCAATGTAGAAAAGCACTTCGGCAAAAAAGTGCTGTTTGAGAACCTTTCCGTCGCAATTTACGAGCAGGAGCGTGTCGGCTTCATCGGCGCTAACGGCTCCGGCAAATCCACGCTGTTCAGAATGCTTGCCGGCGAACTCCAGGCCGATTCCGGCACCGTCGCGGTGAGCAAGAAGACCAAAGTCGGCTATCTGGTTCAACTGCCGACATTCGATCTGGAAAACACGGTCATCGATGAGACCGAGCTGGGCTTCGCCGAGCTTCACAAGCTTTCCCATGACCTCCGCGACCTCGAACACCGCATGGCCGAAACCACCGGCGACGAGCTCGACAAAGTCCTCGCCAAATACACCGACGTTCAACACGAATTCGACATCGCCGGCGGATACTCCTGGCAGCACAAGATGGAAGCCACGCTCCTTGGCGTCGGGCTGGAGCGCGAAATGTGGGAGCAGAAAGTGGCCGTGCTCTCAGGCGGGCAGCGCTCCCGGCTCGCGCTCGCCAAGCTCCTGATTTCCGAGCCCGATCTGCTTCTGCTCGACGAGCCGACCAATCACCTCGACCTTGCGGCCATCGAATGGCTCGAAGAATACCTCGCCACCTTCACTGGCTCGGTGGTCATCATCTCCCACGACCGCTTCCTGCTTGATCGCCTCGTCACCCGCATCATCTGGCTCAACCGCTCGCAGGTCGACAGCTATCCGGGAAACTATTCCGCCTACGTAGAGCAGCGCGAGCTCAATGAGCTCTCACAGCAGCGCGCCTACGAGCTTCAGCGCAAGGATATCGAGAAGCAGCAGGAGTTCATCCGCCGGTTCAAGGCCGGCCAGCGCAGCAAGGAAGCCAAGGGCCGCGAAGCCCGGCTCGATCGCCTGCTCAAAAGCGACGATGTCATCCGACCCGTCGGCGTGCAGCAGAAGATCAACCTTTCGCTGAACACCAGTCAACGGGCCGGCGATCGCGTGCTACAGCTCCGCGACATCACCAAAGCGTTCGGCGACAAGAAGCTGTGGAACGATTTCTCCGCCGAGATCGGTCGCGGCGAGCGCATCGGAATCATCGGCCCCAACGGCTCGGGCAAAACCACCATGCTCAAAGCGATCATGGGCCTCGAATCGCTCGAAGGCGTGGTGAAGTGGGGGGCCAATCTCAACATTGGCTACTACGACCAGCGGCTGGATATGCTCAAGCCGCAGCACAACCTGATCGATGCAATTCAGGATGGCCGCGTTGCGACCGACAAGCAGGCCCGCGAAGTGCTCGGCCTCATGCTCTTCAGTGCAGATGACACACTCAAGCACGTCGAAGTGCTTTCTGGCGGAGAAAAAGCCCGCGTCCGTATCGCGCAACTGTTAATGGACAAACCCAACGTGCTGGTCCTCGACGAACCCACCAACCATCTCGACATCGCCTCGAGAGAAGCCCTCGAAAGCGCCCTGGCCGGCTTCGAAGGCACCATCCTCTGCGTCAGCCACGACCGCTACTTCCTCAATCAGGTCGTAGAACGGCTATGGATCATCCAGCCCGACGGCGTGGTCGATTTCGACGGCAATTACTCGGATTGGATTGACAAGCAAAAAGCCAAAGAAAAGCAGGCAAAGGCCGAGGCCACATCCGGGGCCAAAGGGCGCAAGAGGTGATCGCCCGCGGGCAGATGTGGGGTCTAAATGAGCGTGATGATTCCGCGCTTTTGGTGACATGGCTTTGTAAGCCATGATCGAGTGGGATGACCCTCAGCGCCGGGTCCGATGTGGGAAAACCCAGTTTCGACAGTTAGACAACCTGCTGAATCGGCCCCCAGGAAATGCCCGATTCGGCAAGTTGGTTTTCCCACATCTGACCCGGCGCGGACCCGCAGCTCTCTCAAACACGGGTTAGAAACCCGTGCCACTTAAAGGCAATGGCGCTGAATCGCGCACAGTCATTAAGAAAATCATCCGAGCCGCCGAGAATCGTCGGTTGTGTCATCCTGGAGCGCAGCGAAGGATCCGATCCAGAACACGCGTTCGAACCAAAAGGTGGGAGATTCAGCGGTCGCCGCGACCCATCACACCGTACGCCGGCGTTTCCGCCCGCGCACAACTTTCGGCAACGTCGGCGTCACCGGCATGATCTTCGGCGGGCTTTTGGGCGGCTGCTTGGCCGCGTGAATGGCCAGCGCTTCGGATAGATAAGAATTGGCCGACCCCCGTGAATCGGGGCCCTGGCTGGCTCGCTGATACGGCATGCCGCGCATATAAAACTCCTGCTACGCGGTCTTTGAAACATGCCCGGTGTTCAAACGAACACCACATTCGGGCGTTTCGCCGGGGTCGCGAAGGCTCTTGAGTTTAGCATCATTTGCTTGAATTTCCCACCGCCAATTGGCCCCGCTCAGGCAATCCGACCAGGGCGATCGCATGTTCCTGGCCCCGCGACTCATTTCGGGAGTGCGAGGCTCCTGCCGAGCC
>DAIRGS010000062.1:16006-26996 GCA_036794395.1 Tepidisphaeraceae bacterium
TGAAAAAAACGCTCGGCGGGAGCCTCGCACTCCCCGAGATGGCACATGCGCTTGCCCTGAGCCCGCCGACGCATCCACTGATTTCCCCGCACCACAAACTTCTCCCAAGCGCGTACATGACAGTATCATCGCATTGAGGAGGCTGCGTTTGTTCAGAATCGTTAGTCATCGAAGCAAAAACGCCACTGCGTTGCACGCCATCCTCAGCTGCCTCTGCGCCTTGGCGATCACATCCGCCGCACGCGCGGCCGACTGGCCCAACTGGCGCGGCCCGCATCACAACGGCATTTCCGATGAAACCGGCTGGCTCGACCAGTGGCCCGCCACTGGCCCAACCATCCAATGGAAGGCCAAAGTAGGCATCGGCTTTTCCGGGTTCTGCGTCGCTGACGGCCACGTCTACACCGCCGGCAATGCCGATGGAACCGATACCTTCTTTTGCTTCGATGCCGAAACGGGCAAGACCCTCTGGAAGCATTCCTACCCCGCCGAGCTCGGCGACAAATACTTCGAAGGCGGCCCCAGCGCCACCGCTTCGGTTGAAAACGGCCGGGTCTATTATTGCAGCCGGTGGAGCGATGTTTTCTGTTTCGATGCCGCCACCGGCAAAATGATCTGGTCGACCAACGTCGCCAAAGAAGCGGGTTGCCAAACCCCAGACTGGGGCTTCGGCGGCTCGCCGCTGATCTACAAAAACCTGGTCGTGCTGAATGTCTGCGAAGCCGGCGCTGCACTCGACAAGGCCACCGGAAAACTCGTCTGGAAGTCGGGCAAAAAAGACGCCGGCTACTCAACCCCCGTCCCAACTGAATTCAACGGCCAGCCTATCGGCCTGATCGGCTCGGGCGCCAGCTTCCTCGCCTTCAACCTTGAAACCGGCAAAGAACTGTGGCGCGTCCGCTGGCTGACCCAGGGCGGCGTCAATGTCGCCGACCCAATCGTCAGCGGCGACAAAGTCATGATCAGCTCCGGCTACGGCAAAGGCGCCGAGCTTCTCCAGATGACCGCCAGCGACCCCAAAGTCCTCTGGAAAAACCGCGAATTTCGCCAGCACCTCAGCCCCGCCGTCCTCGTCGGAAAATACGTCTATGGCGACGACGGAAACGCCTCCGAAGCCGGTCCTCTCAAGTGCCTCGACTTCGAAACCGGCCAGCAAAAATGGGAATTCCCCGATGTCGGCACCGGAGGCCTCATCGCCGCCGGCGGCAAATTAATTGTCCTGACCGAACATGGAAAACTATTGGTCGGCCCCGCGTCTCCCGAAGGATTTAAACCCACGGCCCAGGCCCAGGTCCTCGGCGGAAAAACGTGGACACCACCCGTGCTGGCAAATGGCCGAATCTTCGTCCGCAACGCCCAGGGCGATGTCGTGTGTTTAGACGTTCGTAAAAACTAGAACGGAGATCCCAATTGGTGGGGCAGACATTCCTGTCTGTCTCGAATCGCTGAGCGGGGGCATTCTTGCCCTCCGAAGCGATTCGAAACATCCAGCGTCTACCGAGTCCGCTCGGCGGAATGAGTACATTCCGCACTCGCAGACTCGGGACAGACAAGAATGTCTGCCCCACCGTAAATGCAGTCTTCTTCGGATCGCGGTAAATGAAAACCCGACTAAATTGTGGTGCAGGCTTCCAAGCCTGCTCGATTGAACTGCACGATAACGGTCAGACAAAAAATCTGGGAGCCATCATCATGAATCCAACCCCGACGAATCCAACCCGACGGCACTTCCTGCAAACCGCTGCTGCCGCCAGCACTCTCCTCACGCCCTATCTCCTCAACGCCCAGCAAACCCAGAAATCCAAATTCAAAACCGCCCTTATCGGCTCGGGCTGGTGGGGCAAAAACATTCTCCGCGAAGCCATCGCCTCGAAACGCTGCGACATCACCAGCCTTTGCGATGTCGATGGCCGAATTCTCGAGCAGGCCCAGGACCTGGTGAACGACCAGACCGGCTCGTCCCCCAAGATCTACAAGGACTACCGCGAGCTCCTCGAAAAAGACAAACCCGACATCGCCATCATCGCATCACCCGATCACTGGCACGCGCTGCAAAGCATCGCCGCGTTAAAAGCCGGCGCGCACGTGTACGTCGAAAAGCCTACGGGCCACACGGTCAACGAGAGCAGAGCGGTGGTGAAAGCCGCCCGCGACAGCGGCAAGGTTTGCCAGGTCGGGTTGCATCGTCGCATCGGCCCCCATCACGTCAGCGCCCACAAGTTCTACCAGGAAGGCAACGTCGGTGAAGTCGGCGAGATCCGCTGCTTCGTCATTGGCGGTGGCAACGGGCCCGAGCGCGCGACCAACAACGCCAAGCCCCCCGAATCCCTCGACTGGGACATGTGGTGCGGCCCCGCGCCTCTCCGCCCCTACAACGGCCGCATGCACCCCGGCGGCTGGCGCAATTTCCTCGACTACGCCAATGGCCAACTCGGCGACTGGGGCGTTCACTGGCTCGACCAGGTGCAGTGGTTCACCGGCGAAAAATACCCGAAGCGCATTTTCAGTTCCGCCGGCCGTCAGATCAAAGGGCCCCCAATCAATGACGGCACCCGCATGACCACCGACGCCCCCGACCACCAGGTCGTCGTCTACGACTTCGAAAAATTCACCTGCACCTGGGAAAACCGCCAGTTCGCCGGCACCGCCACCGAAAAGCATAAGCTCGGCGTCTACTTCTACGGCACCAAGGGCACCCTCCACGTCGGTTGGCAAGACGGCTGGACCTTCTACCCCACCCAGGGCAACAAAACCGTTCACGAAAACCCCCAACTCCAACAACCCGACGGCCACAACATCAAACTCCTCTGGGCCGACTTCCTGGGAGCCATTGACGAAAAGCGTCTCCCCGTTGCCGACATCGAACCCGGCCACCGCGCCACCGCCATGGCCCTTCTCGGAATGCTCTCTTGGAAAGCCGGGCGAAGCATCACCTGGGATGGAGAGAAAGAGCAGATCGTTGGAGATCCCGAAGCCAATGGAATGCTGGCCAGAGCGTATCGGGGGCCGTGGCAGTATCCGGTGGTGTAGGAATGGGATTGTTGATCTTGAGATGCGGATTGCGGAATCGCGCGGGACTACGCGCCTCGGGAGGAGTGTTGATGTCGACTGACGAATGGAAACAGGCGTGGGATGTGCGGAAAGCGGCAATTGAGTCTGTTCTGGGTCCGGCTGAGGATACCGTACTCCATGCGACGGTGCCGTTTCATCTCGGCGGACAGGCCGATGTGCTCAGCTTCCGCGGACACATAACGGGTCGAGTTTTCGCAACGTGCGAACTACTCGGCGAGGCGTCGCAGAAGCGTAACTTACTAGGCACCTACGAATTGGTCATCGCGCATCGTGATGACATGGACTGGGGTGCGAACGTGATCTCTAAACTGGCTCGTTATACGTGTGATGTCCGCGTGCAGCCGGGACAAACGATGGACATTGGTTCGGCAGCGCCGAATAAGTCCAGCATTTCGGGCTTTTTCTTTGACGACTACAAGCGGATGAAGTTCAATAACGAAGATGCGGGACTGCTTTTGTGTATCGGTCTGACGGCGGATGAACTGGCGGCGTGCCAGCAAGGTAAGCGTCAGGTGGTCTATGATGCGCTGGTCGCCCAAGGCATATTTCCGTACACGGATCTTTATCGCGCTTCGGTCTTGAAGCCACCGCGCCCCGGATTCTGGCGACGAATAACCGGCGGCGGTGGATGATGGATCGCTCCTTTTCGGTTAACTGATTGAGTATTTCCGTGCAAGTCACACCCTCGATCATGCCATTCCGTGCAAGAGACACGCATTCGGCGGGTTTGCCGCGCCATGCAGCGGCGGAGAACAGAACATTGGTGTCGTAAACCGCCACCGCCTTCACGACCGCGCCTCATCCGCGAGTCCCTCCACGAAGTCCTGCCGCAGCTCGTCAGACATCGAATCCCAATTGAGCCCTTGAGCCGCCGCCAACTCGCGAAGTCTGGCTTCGCCCTGGGGGTGATATCGTGCCCAGCCTCCGGAATCAGTTCCCGCCAGAGCAAGGATCACCTGTGCCCTGCGATCCGCCGGTAGCTTCTGGAACGAATCGACGATCTGCTTCTCTTGATTGGTGAGCGCAACCATAATCTCTCCGCGAAGGATTATACCGCAACAATCCAGAAAGCCGCAGGCAGTTTCACCGCGCCCCTGTCACCCGCGACGATGTTCTCCCGTACAGAACAACCCCCCCACGCCGGGTCAAAGCGGAGTGGTACTCCGCGCAGCGCCGGCCCGGCTTCTCGAAGTGCGATTCTGGTCATACTTCTTGCAAAGACCCGCTTCGCCTCCAACGCACTTTCTCTCCATCGCGTTGTGCGTTTTATCAATTCCAATCAGACGGATTGCTTCCCGCGGACAAGCGTTGCGTTCGCGCGTTTTTGATATCATGACCTCATGGCAAAACTAACGGTGCAAGCGACTAAGGAACTGGCAAAATCCATCATCGCGAGCCATCCAGGCGGTATCCGATATAGCCATCTCGTAGCTAAGATTTCGACCGTCCATCCAGAGACACCGCTCAACACAATACACGGCGCCGTCTGGAATCTCGATGCGCTATTTCCCAGTTTGATCACGAAGCCCAGCAGGGGGCTCTTCAAACCTGCAAGCGTTCCAGACGAGCCCGAACCGGGTTCCGTTGCCGAAAAGACCACGGAAACCACACCTACCGGAAAGAAGGTCTACGAAAGCGAATTTTACGAACCGTTTGCCCAGTGGCTCAAGACGGATTTGGATGAGGTTACCGTCGTTACCCCGCTCGGCGGGGCGGGCCTCAAAACCAAATGGGGGACGCCTGACGTGATCGGTGTCTACAAGCCTCTTGCGTCAAATCTCGTCAAGTTTCCACTTGAGATTATCTCTGCCGAAATAAAGATCGATCCCCAAACACCGGTTGTGGCGTTTGGGCAAGCGGTTGCTTACCGGTTTTTTTCGTCAAAAACCTACATTGCAATGCCGTCCACCCTTACCGAAGAAGATCAAGGACGACTCGAAGCTCTGTGCATGCTCTTCGGAGTTGGGTTAGTGCTGTTCGACCTCAACGCGCTCGCTCCGAACTTCGCCATCCGCGTTCGCGCGCAGCGGTTTCCACCAGACATGTTCTACGTCAACGAGTTCGCCGACCGCCTTAAAGCTCATGATCACGACACGTTCGAGAAGCTGTTCGGATAACTCTCCAATCACGGGGTCGCGATGTCTATCGAACCCGGCTCCCCGACAGCGAAGCCGGGTTCACCGCCTCGCCCGTCGCCACGCCCGACAAAGTTTACTTCGTCACCGAAGAAGGCATTGTTCACGTCATTCAAACCGGCCCGGTCTTCCAACTCCTCGCCACGAACCCTCTCAACACCAAGTGCCTTGCCACCCCGGCGATCGCCCACAACACAATCCTCTTCCGCACCGAGTCCGCACTGATCGCGATAGCCGATCGTTCTTTGGAACAAAAATAGTTCTTACCTCAGTGGTATCAAAACCATTCACACGATTCTTTTCGCAAGGTCACGGCCTCACCGTAGTCCCATCCGGCCTTCGAACCGGCAGCCATACACCCGGCGAACGAGCCACCGGGAATTTCTTCGCAATGTCTTCGTTCAGGTCCATGCCCCAGCCTGGGGCTTCGTTGACGTGCATGTAGCCGTTTTTCATGGTGGGGCAGCCGGGGAACATGTCTCGGGTTTGGCGGTTGAAGCTGATGGATTCCTGAATACCGAAGTTGTGGATCGCCAGGTCGAGATGCGCATTGCAGGCGTGGCCGATGGGCGAGACGTCGGCCGGGCCGTGCCAGGCGCTGCGGACCTGGAATGTCTCGGCGAGCATGGCGATTTTGCGGGCGGGCGTCAGGCCGCCGACCTGCGAGATGTGGACGCGGATAAAGTTGATGAGCTTATCGACGATGAGCGGCGTCCACTCGTGCGGGCTGTTGAACAATTCTCCCATCGCCAGCGGCACGCTGGTCTGCTCGCGCAACTGTTTGAAATAGCCGTTCGCCTCCGGGGGAAGAGCATCCTCAATGAAGAACGGGTGATACTTCTCGAGCTCCTTGCAAAGCTGGATCGCGTGGATGGGTTCGATGCGCTCGTGCACATCATGTAGCAGCTCGATATCTTCGCCGAACTTGACGCGGATCGCCTCGAAGGCTTTGGGGACGATGCGCAGGTAGGGGCCTTCTTCCATCAGCGAATCATCCCGGCGGCCGAACCCTGCCTCGCGGAAATCAAAATGCTGTGAGAGTTGGGGTGAGCCGTACCCACCGAGCTGGATGCGAATGTGGCGGAAGCCGTTGGCGATGGCCGCCGCTACGCTGTTTTCCAATTCCTTCAAATCGCGCCCCGAAGCATGCGTGTAGCACGGGACGGCGAACCGACACTTGCCGCCCAGCAGTTGGTAGACCGGCATGTTGGCCCGCTTGCCCTTGATGTCCCACAATGCCTGATCGACGCCGCTGAGCGCGTTATTCAGCACCGGCCCGTTGCGCCAGTAGGAGCTGGTGTACGCCGTCTGCCAGAGGTCCTCAATGTTGTCCGCATCCCGCCCGCGGCAAAACGGATCGAGAAAATCCTCCACGGCTGACTTGACCGCCAGTGCCCGTTGGTTAAACGTCGCGCATCCCAGTCCATACAGGCCCGCATCGCTCGTCTCCACCTTCACCACGACCAGCTTCACGCCCAGCTGGGGTGAAGTGAGGATCGGCCGGACCTTGGTGATTTTGACCGGGCCAAGGGCAGGTTGCGTGGCCGGAGCGGCGGGCTGTGTAACCTGCGCCCCGGCCGCTGCCATCAACGCCGAGATTCCACCCAATCCCGCGCCCACCAGTAGTTCGCGACGATTCATCGCTTCCGCCTTTGAAAAGATGCGACTGACAGCGTCGCCGGAACTGAAAAGAGCCCGTTGATCATTACTACCGGCGTCCCGCGGGGATGTGGCCCCGCGGAAGTGCTGAGTGCCCGGTTGCAGACACGGGAGGCGCCTAAGCGAGCAAGGGCTCCGAAGCTATTTTCATCGGATGAGGTGGCATCATGAGCTACGAGCATCTAAAATGAACCGTGCGTCATCGCCCATCCATACCACATACAAGGGGACCAATCCATGAACCGCCTTTTCTGCCTTTCGGCGTTCTTATCCCTGCTTTGTTTTTCACACATCGCGCGTGCCGACGAACCGGCCACAAATCCTCCTACAACTCGTCCGGGGGTTCACCAGACAATTGAGCGCGCCATTGGTTATCTACAGACCGAAAGCGGAGCGTGGATGAGCCAGCGCAAGTGTGCCGCGTGCCATCACGCAGCGTTGCCGCTTTGGGCGCTAAGCGAAGCGGATCGGCGGGGTTACCCGGTCGATAAAAAGTATCTTGCCCAGACGTTTGAAGCCACGCTGGGGAGCCGGGATAAGATGATGGCTTCGGGCCTCATCAACAACCCGGCCAACCCGCCGGACACGCGGCCCATGGCGCGTGGCGTGAACATGGGATTGCCGTTCATGGCCGTCGCGGCACGGTCGCTGCCGTCGCTGGACGATGGGCAGAAGAAAAGCCTCAGGTTCATCTCCGATGAAATTGTCCAAAAGCAGCAGGCGGATGGTTCATGGGAATTCTTTCTGAGCCGGCCACCGATCAACGAAAGCCAGGCGACCGATGTCGCGTGGATCATCATGGCGTTGCAGGGCGACACCGGGCCAGACGCGCAGCCAGGCTCCCAGGCCGCGGCGCAAAAGGGAATGGCATGGCTGGAGGGCGCCGAGCCCGACAACCAGGAAGCCAAGATCCTGAAAGTGCTGGTGGCGCTTAGGGCCGGTAAGAATCGCGATACTATGCAAAGGGCGATCGACGCCGTGCTCGCCCGGCAGCGACCCGATGGTGGCTGGAACCAGACGACCGAAACCAAGAGCGATGCGTTTGCAACCGGACAGGTTTTGTATGTGCTTTCGTTGGCCGGTTACGGGGCCAATCAGGCGGGAGTTAAGCGTGGGATGGATTATCTTCTCGCAACCCAGAAAGCGGATGGAAGCTGGCCAATGGTTTCCCGCGCCACGCCGGATGGCAGGCCGGGAAGTGCCAAGTTATTGACGCCGATCACCTGTGGAGCGACTTCCTGGGCGGTGCTCGGATTGGTCGAATTGGATTCGGGAAAGCACGGCTAAATAACTGTATGCAATTCCACGCCTTTTCGTGGCATGGCTTTCCAAGCCATGGTCGTGGGAGCTGACCACCAGCGACGGGTTGGATTTGGGAAAACCAAGTTTCGACAGCCGGACAACCTTCTATTACGGCTTCCATTTGAAACACGCGCGCGATTACGGGTCCAAGAATAGCGGTGCCGGACAAAGGGCCAGCGCGCGATTCAGTTAGAATCCGTATAAATTGGCGGGAAGAAAATGCTCACTCAAGGAAAGTTGGTTTTCCCACATCTCACCCGGCGCCGGACCCGCGGCTTCCTTAAACACGGCTTGGAAAGCCGTGCCACTTAAATGCAACGGCGCGGAATCGCGCACGGTGATTGAGTTCTTCAAAGCTCTCCTACGAATCACCGGAACATCAGAATAGCCTTCCCATCCACATAAGCCAACCCCGCCGGCTCATGCGCCGCCGCGAGTTCCTGCAACAGCTGCTCATCCCGAATGATTTCCACATGAGACGCCCGCTCCGGCAGCGCCAGCCGCTGCACGATATCCGGATCCGTCTCAATCCGGCTGACGATCAAAGGAGTTTCCAACGTTGCCACTGCGGGCGCAGGCTCATTTTGTTTCACTACCTCAGGGACGTTCACTTTTGCGAATGGGCGCCAAAGAGGAATCGTCACCAGGCCTAGAACCAGACAAACAAGCCCCATCCTCCGCGCATTTCGGGTGCGTCGACGTCGAAAGGCCTCTTCAAGCGCGCGGCCCAAAATCGCTTCTCGCCGCTTCTCGCCAAGCTCCGATAGGGGAGGCATGTCTTCCATCATGATTGGCCCTCCACCACATTCCGCAGCTCCCGCAGCGCGCGCCGCAATCTTCCATCCACCGTCCCAATCGAAACCCCCATCGCCTCTGCGACCCGCGCCAACGTCCAACGTTTTTCAAACCGCATCTCGATCATTCGAATGATCTCCGGATCAAGCAGCGCGATCCGCTCGCGAATCCATTCGAGCCGATCGCGAATTTCATCATCCGTGGCCACATCAATGCTTTCCGCATCCGAGCCGATCACCGCCACGGCCGCTTCGCGTCGCTTCCTCCTCGATTCGCTCTTCATCAAGTCATACGCGCACGTTTGTGTCACCAGCCGCAACCACGCACAAAACTGCCCCTCGCTCTGCACTGGCCGCACTGTCCGAATCACTCGAATGACCGCATCCTGCACCACGTCCAGACAAAACGCCTCATCCCTCCCCGTGATTTTCCGCGCATGCCCGTACATGAACTCAAAATACCCCCGATAAAACGCCTCCACCGCCCGAGCCTCCCCGGCCGCCATCGCCGCCGTCAGCTTTTGGACGGCTTCGGACATATGGGATTAGTGCTTCTCGGTGGCGTTGCTATTCCCGGGCAATGTCGCGGGTGTTCCCCCGCGTGCCTTCAGCGCGTCGAGCTCGCGCTGCAGACTGCGGATCTTTTCCACATACTGGACATACGTACTTTCCACTGAGTTGTTCCTGCTCTCAAGGCTGGTATTCCGGGTCTGAAGCAAGTTGTTCTTGCTTTTGATGGACTCATACTCGCTGGTCAGCCGGTTGTACTTCGCCCTCAGTTGATTCGGGTCATCCCCAGATTTCAGCGCTTCGAGGGCCTGCGTGATCGCATTGATTTGCCCGGATGTTCCCTTCACTAGAAGAACCCCGGTTTCCTCATGAAGTTTTAGGGAGGGCGCCGTGCCAGATTCCGGCGATTGTGATATCGCCGACTCCAGCAGTGATAGAACTTCCTTCAACGCCGCCTTTCGCGAGGTCGCGACCTCTTCTGGAGTCGGCGCAATTTCGTTAAATGCGGTGATCGACCACGACTTCCTCAAGGCCAATCGATCGATCGGGTCGTTGAGCCCGAACGCCACCAGCCGCATTTCCGTGCCCGTTGCTGGTGTCACCGGGCGATCCGAGAACAGCCACAGAGGCGTTGTTGAGCCCGCGCCGGAGACGATAACGGCCTGGAAATGCGGTATCATATTCGATAGCAATTCGACAACCTGGCTTGCCGTCACGTCTTGCAGCGATAGTGATGGCAACACGAAATCCTGCCAATGTCCTTCCTTGGCAACATACTGAAACGACGGCAACTTCTGCTTCACCATCGGAAGGAACTTCCCAACCGTCACTGCATTACCCGGTATGCTCAATTCATCGATTGTTGGTACGGGCTTGGCTCCCGGCGGCTGAGCCACCGCCACGGGCCGCGTCTTGGGGCGTAGATCCTGGCCCGACAACGCGCCAGTCCCCATGACCGCACACCCCAACGCCGCCACCGCGAGAAATCGCTTCATATGCTCAGCTCCTGTTCACGTTGCCTTACATACGACGCCGATGGCGGGGTTTCTCGCTCTTATTCTAATTGCATGTGAGCCGCACCTGATCAGGAGGCGACATGCTGCTCCTCCACCTGCATCTGGTCCCGGAAATGCGGGCTCAAAAACCCCGGTGTATTGAGGTCCACCCGCCGACCTAGAAGTTCGGACAACTCACGCTCCAATTCGAAGAAGGCAAATCCAGGGATATGCCCTTCTTCAAACTCAACGAGCACATCAATGTCGCTGTCCGGCCGAAAATCCTCGCGGAGGATCGACCCGAACAATGCAAAACGCCGAATGTGATGTCGTCGACAAAATGCGGCAACTCCTTCGCGCGGTATTTCGATGCTGTGTCGAACCATGATTATCACTCTAGTGCATTGTCACTCTTCAAAATTAGGGTAAAGCCCTAGCGATTTACCCTAAAATCATTGTGTGACAAAGCACTAGTGCTCTGTCACACAATGATTTTAGGGTAGACCGACTTCAGCTTGACCCG
>DAIRGS010000373.1:0-194 GCA_036794395.1 Tepidisphaeraceae bacterium
CCGACCCTCTCACGTTCGGCAAGCTCAGTGCAGGCCCGGGGGGAGAGGGGGAAATGCCAAGGCAATCAGGTCGCCCCATCTCCTTGTCTCCTTGTCTCCCTGTCTCCTTGTCTGGCATTCTCCCTGTCTGCTTGTCTGGCTCCTCCGTACTCGATCTCGGCTGCGGCATGGGGCTGTCCGGAACGGTGGCGGCG
>DAIRGS010000373.1:204-3747 GCA_036794395.1 Tepidisphaeraceae bacterium
GACTCGGGGCGCGGGTGATGTTTGCGGATATTGAGCCGCCGGCACTTTTGTTTGCGCGGTTGAATAGCTTGCCCTGGCGACATCGGGTGCGGGCTCGGCGGGTGAATTGGAAGACGGATCAGCTGGGGGAGAAGTTCGGGGTGATTCTCGGGGCGGATATAGTTTATGAGCGGGCGCAGTGGGAGTTTTTGGAGCCGTTCTGGCGGGGGCATTTGGAGCCGGGGGGAGTGGTGATGATTGGGGAGCCGGGACGGCAATCGGGGGATTTGTTTATGACGTGGATTCGGGGGCGGGGGTGGGAATTGAATTTGATGGAGGAGAAGGTGGCGACACGGGAGAGGGCGATTAGGGTGATGGTGTTGAGGACGCTTATGGAGTGATTTTTGGGAATGCGGCGAGTTTTTGCACTTGCCGGATCCCCGGGCTTTGCTGGTAAGATCAGGGGATGAGCAATAGCCAACTGAAACTGGATTGTCACGCCGAGCGGAAGCAAAGATCCTGGTGGGCCGACCGAGTTCTATTGCTCCTTTGTGCCTTCGCGGCCCTAGTTTTAGTCGGCGCGGCATATTTGGGTGGAGTCGGCCTCTGGACTCACGTCGTAATTGGCATGCTCTTGATAGGAATTACCACCCGCTTTCGCGGCGATTGTCGCATATGACTACTGCACACCGAGGGGAGGCGGCGGTGTAGATGGGACGCCCTATTTTCCAGCGCTCCATCCCCCATCAATGATGAGGGCCGACCCGGTGACAAACGCGGATTCGTCAGAGGCCAGATAGAGGGCGGCGGCGGCGATTTCGTCGGGTTTGCCCATGCGGCCGAGAGCCTGGGTGGCGGCCATGTCCGCATAGGCTTTTTTGGGGTCGGGGTATTCCTTGAGGCGTTGCTGGACGAAGGGGGTTTCTACTCGGCCGGGGCAGATGCAATTGATGCGGACCTGGCTGTCGGCGTGATCCAGTGCCATGCACTTGGTCATGCCGACCACAGCAAACTTGGTTGCGCAATAAGCGAAGCGATCGCGGACGGCGACGATCCCGCCGATCGAGGCGAGATTGACGATTGACCCGGATCGGCGCGCGATCATCGCAGGCAGAAACGCCTGCGACATGAACAGCACGCCTTTGACGTTGACGCCATACATGCGATCCAGATCGGCGGCAGTAGTAGTGAGGACCGTGCCGACATGGCCGATCCCGGCGTTGTTGACCAGGACATCGCACTGGCCGCGGGCGGAAAGAACGTGCTGGCCGGCGGATTTGCAGGAGCCTTCATCGGAAACATCGACTTTGATGAATTCAGCCTTTCCCCCATGAGCGCGAATTTCGCCGACAACCTTTTCGCCAGCCTCGGCGTTGAGTTCGGCGACGTAAACGTGCGCGCCGGCTTGGGCGAAGCAGATGGCGATGGATTCGCCGATGCCCGAGCCGGCCCCGGTCACCACCGCAGTCTTTCCTTTTAGATCAAACATGGTTGCTCCTCAGTTTCATGATACCGGCAAGGAAAGAGGATTCACCGCAGAGGCGCGGAGAACGCGGAGAAATGCGGTTTGCCACAGATAAACACAGATGAACACAGATAATGCAAAGAGCTTGGCATTGGCCTTTCGTCCTTGCATTTCCATCTGTGTTCATCTGTGTCCATCTGTGGCAATTCCGTCTTTACTCGGCATTCTCCGCGTCTCCGCCGTGAATCCGGTATCCATCGGATCGGGCGGACCGTCGAAATTCATGGGCGGTTTGCGGGGTGTCCGATAATCTTTTTATGCGTTTTGCGGGGGCTTTGTTGCGTCATTCCCGCTTGCGGTGCGCCCCGATATCGGGGCGTTTTTGAGGAAAGGATGTCGGCATGCCTTCGCTAATTGAACTGGTGGATCGGGTGAATCACGGAGAGATGATTGAACGGGAGCTTCTGGAGGTGTACCAGGACTCGCCCAATAGCGCCGAGAAGTTTCTGGCCAACCACTCGCAGGCCATGCTCGACCTGCGGCGGGCACACCAGCATATGCTTCAAAGCCTGGAAGCCATCGACTATGGCGATCAGAAAGTATTGAGCCAGTTCATCAGCGTGAGCGGATTTCTTGGGTTGTCGGATCAGAGGGCGCAGCCGGTCGTTCGGTTTGGCAGCAGCGCGATCGCCCGGCGGGAATATGCGCTGGGGCTGGAGGCGATTCAGAACGGCGTGTCGTTCGATCTGCAACAGGGCGGGGCTTACACCGCCGACCGGGATAACTGCGAATTTGTCGGCACGCAGTACGAGCGCGCGGCGCAGGGGATTGGCTGGTCAGCCGGCCAGGCGTTGGAGTGGAACAACAAGCAGACGCGGATTGCATACATCGTGTCTTCGCTGGCGGATGATGAGGCTTCGAGCCGGGCGGTGCGGGGATTGAGCCGGCATCATGATGCCAGGCGCTTCCGGGTGCAGATCTACTCAACCGAAGCCACAGTCCGCCGGGATAAGCAGCAGTTTGGCCAGACCTCGTACGGCCAGTGCAGCGCCAAGCGCGGGACGCAAACCATTGAGTTCTTGAACCGGCTCAAGACGCCGACCTTCCTTGCTTCTACCGACGGCGACGTAGTGACAGCAGCGCGGGAGCTGGCAAACCAACTCATCAAAGACCGCATTGACGTGGCGATCTTTGATGCCGGTCAGGCCGATTCGATTGCTTCGGTGCTGGCCAGTTGGGATGTGGCGCGGGTTCGGGTAAACCTGGCGCGTCGATCGCCGATCTATTCGCAGAGCATTTCCTGCGTGACCTACACCGATCCGGTTCGGTTTGAAGCCGATCGGGAATATTGGCAGCGACAGGGCGTGGAGAGCCGGTTTATCCTGGAAGGCATCGACATCGACGAATCGCTTGGGGCGGCGCCGATGCGGTCGGCGTATGGCATTCCTGAGCAGGCGATGGTGCTGGCTTCGGCAGGCACGGACCTGGATCGAACCTTGTCAGCGGATTTCGTGGATACGATCATCAACATCCTCCGCGCCCACCCGCATGCCGTGTATCTGCTGATCGGCGAGGGCGAGCTGGGCTGGCAGAAGCGGAAGTTTGAATCGGCCGGGATAGGAAAGCGGATTGGGTACGCGGGCCGGCGCAAGGATTTGCCCGGCTTCCTGCGAATTGCGGATATTTACCTGGCGGAATTCCCCAACAGCAACGCGGCAGGCACGTTGCAGGCGATGTCGGTAGAGAAGCCGGTCGTGGCGATGCGTTTCGGAGAATCCGCCGAGCAATCGCAGGCCGCGGCGTTCGCCGGCAGCGAGTGCACGATCACCAGCCGCGACCCGGCAGCATATATCGAGCGCGTGAGCAAGATCATCCGCGAGCCGGGCTACCGTCAGAAACTGGGTCGTACGATGCGGTCGCGCGTCGAGCAGCATTTCGGTTTCAACCAAACCACCCGGCATATCGAACAACTCTGCGATCAGTTGATTCAGCAGACCACCGAAGCTGAAGCAGAACAGGTGACGTTGACCGACGCATCGCAGGGAATTGCAGACGTCGCGTAGGCCCGCGAAAATCGAGCTGTCCCATCAGCGCCGCTT
>DAIRGS010000373.1:3757-6716 GCA_036794395.1 Tepidisphaeraceae bacterium
AAAGCGGCAATTTTGTTTCACGAATCGAGGTGACGCGATGTTCGTTCCCGTCGAAGTTCGACCATCAAACATTTTTGGAAAGGGACTATTCCCCACACGCGATGTGCAACGCGGAAAGATCATCTGTTCGTTTACCACGGATGCCAAGGTCATTACCGAGAAGCAGTATGTTGAGGCAATCGAGGCAAATCGATATCTGATCGTGCGAACCGGAACGCGGTATGTGGGGAAGTATTTTACCCATACGGAGGAGCCGGACACGGAGATGAACTTTTTTAACCATGCGTTTGATCCGAATCTGTTGTGCCATTGCGGGGTGGTCATCGCACTCAGGGATGTGACGGGCGGCGAGGAATTCACGATCGATTACCGCACGTTAGTCGATGACACCGATATTGGCGTTTACAGCGACGCCGGGAGTGGGAACATCATCAAGGGATTTTCGGCGCGGGAGACTTTGTTGCGGACAACGAGGCAGATGCTAGAGTTGGTGGAATCGCTGGGGGATGGGTGGCAGGGGTGATAACCCAATTGGGAAATTTTTCCCAGCTCAACGTCCGGCGTGGTAAAATCCATGCACTTGAATTAAGGGAATCTTCGTAGCGGTGCTGTATGATCCCTACTTCCCACACACGGCGTTTTCATTCCCGCCAGGTGCAAACCACATTCGCGGGGCCGTTCCCGGTCTACCTCGTTCGCAGCAGCGATCACGTTCCGGACATCGAAATGATGATGGAACGCCATCGTGTCCTGCGAATAGGCGATAGCGTAGCCTGGCTCGAACACCTGACCATTCAAAGAACCGTGCCCGGCTTTCTGCTCTACGCCAAGCTGAGCGATGCCCGGCAAATGTCGCATCATCCCGAGTACGATGCGTGGGTACGCGAGGCTCTTCCCCTTGATGAGGCACTGGGTCCCGGCTGGCGGACGACCAACGAACAGGAAGTGCGATTGATGCTGGGCGATGCGCAGGACGGTTAGTTCAGTGGCCAGCCGCTTTGCCTTGCAGGTCGGCTGCCACAGCGCCGGTCACGCGCATCGACCGATCCTGAACGTACACGACGACCGAGCAATTGGCCGGTATTGAGTCGCTCGGCAGCATCAGCGTTAATTTCGACGATGCGCCAACAACTTGAATACTTTGAAAAGCGCGAACTACGTTTTCATGTCTTAGCACCCGTCCCGCATTTTCGCCGCGTAAGACCTTGCGCTGAATCTGCCGCTCCGCCAGCGCCACGTTCAGTGTCTTTCCGATCGCAGATGGATCGAGCGTGCATTGGGCAACGATCTGGTTGCCGGTAACCGTTAGTTGAAGGTCGATTGAAGTCGTTGGTGATTGCTTGAGCGCCGCCGCGATTTGCTTCGCGGCAACTTCCGCATCCGAACCGACAAATCCCTCCCCGCCATTCACAATCATTTGCGGCGTGTAAACGCCCCGCGCCCCGCTCGCCTTGGCGTACGCCTGCTGCCGATCCGAATGCGCCGGGCTGGAGAACGCATCCCGCCAGGGGTCGGAATCCCAGTAATCCACATGGAATGCCAATGGAAAAACCCGCGGCCGCGCTTCGCGCACCATCCTGGCCAGCAGTTCATCAGCCGGCGGGCAGCTCGAGCATCCCTCCGAAGTGAAAAGCTCCACCACGGCCACGCCCTTGTCGTCGTGCGTCTGGCGCGCCGTCCAGGCAATTCCAACCCCGGCCATCAGCACCAGAGCAACGCCCAATATCGACCCTTTTGCCATTTTGGACATCAACGTGCTCCCTGACGTGAGCCATCCATCTCCCTTAGTCGGCAATCGACTCCGCGCCTGACAGCTCCGATTTTCCGCCGCATGGCGTTATATACTGTCCTTCATAAGGACTCACACATGCCCGTATCGAAGTTTCAAGCATCCAGATTCGCCATCCTTTTCGCCTTCCTCGTTTCGGTCATATTACCCGGCTGTAAGCGAGAGCGCCCGGTATCGGCGCCCGCCTCACAGCCCGCAGCCCACGCACAAGTCCGCATTGCCGCCGCGGCGGACCTGCGATATGCCCTGGACGAATTGCTCGCCCAGTTCCGCAAAGCCCATCCCGACATCGACGTCACCGCGATATACGGTTCATCAGGCAACTTTTTCAGCCAATTGTCCAACAAAGCCCCCTTCGATCTTTTTCTTTCCGCCGACGCCAGTTATCCGCAGAAGTTGCTCGATCAGGGGTTGGCCGCCCCAGGCACCCTGTTCCACTATGCAGTTGGACGGATTGTCATATGGGCTCCCAGCAATTCGAAGCTTGATGTGAAGGGGCTTGGATTGAAAGCATTGACCGATGTTGCGGCTAAAAAGATCGCCATCGCCAATCCGCAGCACGCGCCCTACGGCCGGGCGGCCGTCGCGGCGCTGCAAAAAGCAGGCATCTACGACCAGGTTAAAGACCGGCTCGTACTTGGCGAAAACATCAGTCAGACGGCTCAGTTCGTTACTTCAGGATCGGCCGATGTGGCGATCATCGCGCTCTCCCTGGCCCTCGCCCCCCAGATGTCCGAAAAGGGACAATACTGGGAGATCCCCGCAGACACCTACCCCCCTCTCGACCAGGCCGGCGTGATTCTCAATTGGGCGGCAGATCCTCAGGCGGCAAGAACCTTCGCCGCGTTTATGACATCCGATGCAGGCCGCTCGATCATGCAACGTTTTGGCTTCGACACATCTCAAAAGTAAGCCCCACCACAACGTGCCGCAGAATTGAGTTGTGCTCGACCCGGCAGCTTAATGGTGGCGTTGATTTACGATCCGAGGTTAGCGGTCGGATCGCAGGTCCACCCGTCATTCAAGCAGCCGCAACCAATGCGTGGACGTGAAGTCCGACGCTAAATGACCGCGCGCGATTTCGCGCCAGTGCTTTTTTAAGTGGCACGGCCTTCCAGGCCGTGGTCGGGGACGCTTCGGGTCCGGCGCCGGGTGAGATGTGGGAAAACC
>DAIRGS010000374.1:0-6702 GCA_036794395.1 Tepidisphaeraceae bacterium
TCGCGACTTAAACCCTGCCGAAGAAACGAGTGACTACTCGCGCTGTAGTGTTAAGAGCATCCTTCCGAGTCTCGCCGGCCGCGTTAACTTCCCAATAGTTTGCGCTCGCGGGCATGGTCGAAGCCACTTGCCTCAATTGCTCGGCGAGTTTGAACTGTTGCATGGCGCTGCGAATGAGCCCTGCCGTTCGAACGGTCAAGAGCAGGCACAGGATCGACGCGAAAGTGAGAAGGCGCAGCCGCACAACGAGATTCTACCTCCATGGGATCGCCGTCCAGCGTGCAGCGGCTCATAGAATTCCCTCCCCCACCCCGATACCATCCCATACACTCAAGGACCACGATGCCAATCACAGCAAACAATCTCTTGGGAATCGGCATCTACTCCGTCCCCGAAGCCGCCCGCCTTGCCGGCGTCTCTCCCTCGCGCATTCGCCGCTGGATTCGCGGCTACTCCTTCCGCTCGTCCGGCTCCCTCCATAAGTCCCCGCCCGTATTCAAAACCCAAATCCCGCCGACCGAAAAAGGCGAACTCTCCCTCGGCTTCCTCGACCTTATCGAAGTCCGCTTCGTCAACGCTTTCCTCTCCCACGGCGTCACCTGGCCCGTCATCCGCCGGGCCGAATCCCACGCTCGCCAGCTTTTCGCGACCGACCACCCCTTCGCAACCAAACGCTTCAAAACCGACGGGCGGAAAATCTTCGCCACCCTCCGCAACCGAGCCGCCTCCGATCCCGCCCTCCTCGACCTCGCCGACAATCAGCTCGCTTTCAACAAGCTGATCTCTCCCTACCTTCGCGGCGTGGAATTCGAACACGACACCGCCGCCCGCTGGCGACCCCTCGGCTCCAAAAAGCGAATTGTCATCGACCCCCAGCGCAGCTTCGGCCAGCCCATCACCGACCGCGAAGGCGTCCCCACGGCCGTCCTCGCCGCCGCATGTCTCGCCGAAGGTTCCGAGGAAGCCGTCGCCAAAACCTACCGCGCCGACCTCCGCTCCGTCCGCGATGCCTTGGAATTCGAACAACTCCTCGCGGCGTGAAATTCCTCATCGACAACAATCTTCCTCCATCCTGGGCACCCGCGCTTACCGCGCTCTCCCAACGTGATGCCAATCACACCGTTCACCACATCCGCGATAAATTCTCAGCCGACATCGCTGACACAGATTGGCTCGCCCACCTCGCCGCCGAAGGCGGCTGGGCCATCCTCTCCGGCGACCTCCGCATCACCCGCAATCAACACGAGCGCGACGCGTGGCTCAGCTCCGGAATGGTCGCGTTTTTCACGAGCCGCTCCTGGAGCAAACTTCCTTATTGGGAAAAGACGTGGCGCATCGTCCGCTGGTGGCCCAACATCCTCCAACAAGCCAACCTCGTCACCGCCCCCGCCGGCTTCGACTAAATCTCGGCTTCACAGGTTCTAGCCTCCTTGCGCAAGCGGCGGACCCTCGAATGGTTGGTACCGCAGAGCTATGCCGTGCCGCAAATGCATTGACCACGCTCCGAAAGGACTGGGGGGGGTTACGGGGATTCCGGGAGTTCGGGTGGGGCCGTGGTGGTAAGCGCCGAAGATTAATCGTAACTAGCGCGCATCCTCTTTCGTTCGACATTCACCCAAGTTATAATTGACGTGAAATTACAAGTCGCCTATTTGGGTTAACGAGCTATTTGTTCAAGTCTAGTGCTCTCGCTTATCCACAAAACACTGGCGCAACTTGGGGAAACAAATGAGTGCCGTCGATCGCCCAGTGCGTCTATCCCTCACCCGTGATCTCGTTCTGCAGGCCGAAGCGGAACTGGCAAAGTATGAGCACGCGACGAAGGTTCTTGATCTGATGCGACGTAGCGCTCTTGCTGATCTCCAGAAGGAATTAAGCAGTTTTTCTGACATATTGGGCACTACACATCACCAATTGACATTTATCGGTCGCGTAAGCGTTGGTAAGACTACCGCGATCTGCCACCTGGTAGGACTTACTGTAGATCGCGATAAGAAAAAGCCTACAAAAAATGACCCCGACAAAGTCGTGCGCGTAACAGAGGATTTGATGGCGACGGGCTCGGGGTTCACGACGCTCTGTGAGGTTGTTGTAAAGCCAAGCAACATCAATAAATTTGAGATTGAGCCATATTCTCGGGTAGAGGTGGAGCGCACCATTGATGACTTCTGCGTAAGCACATGGGCAAAGGTTTATCCGCAGAGCGCAGAGGTCGGGCAGAAAGCTTCCGCAGGCGAACCCCCAAGTTTCCCGACTGAACTGGTACGCGCGGTCCGGAACATGGTGAAATTGCCAAGTGGCGAGAAGCGAGAAGATGATGCCGCGATCAAATTCGCTCGCGAATTTGGCGAGCATCAATTCGCTGTGTTTGAATCGAATGTCCTGAAGATGGCAAATTTGGACGCACGTGTACAAACGGTGTTTGTTTGTCCTGAAGATGAACCAGATCCCAAACTCTGGATCAAACGGACCTTCGACAACTTGAATTTGGCACGGATCGATACCGTTTCCATTCCGCAACGGATTACATTGTTTGCCGATGCCAAGTTGCTTTCGCCACACATGTCGCGCGTTGCCGCAGTTGTGGACACACGCGGGGTAGACGCGTCTCAATTCAATCGGGAGGATCTGGATAGGCATATACGCGAGGAAAAGGGATCTCTTTGCGTGCTCGCTGAACGATTTGGCACAGCTCCGACGGAGGTAACGCCGCTTCTCTCGCGTCACGTCACGCCCGAAACTCCCCAGGCGGTTTCAAAGTTTGTGTTGCTCGTCATTCCACGCGGCGGCGAGCCAGAGAAAGTCGTCGGCGAAGATGGGCCCGTTGGTGATCGTGATTTAGGTATCGAGTTACGCCGCTCACAGATCGACGAGACACTGACAGGTCGAGGTATTCAAGGTTTAAGCGTTCTGTTTTACGATCCTCTGCAGCATTTTGACTCCGGAGCAGACAACCGGTTTCGAACCGACGCTGAAATTGAGGATGTCGAGCAAGATCGTGAACGGGTGTGGAAATCGTTGTTTGATGCAATTGAGCTGCGCGAAGATAACGTCTGGAGGCGAGTTGAACAAATCGCAGACAGCTTGGCTAAGATTCGGGCTGGCGGGGGATTGAACCCGACGGAAGAGTCCATAATTACCCTGACCCGGCCAAAGATCGCGGAGCATCGTCATGTGCCGATGACAAATGCTGATAGGTTCATTGACGGATACCGGGCGCTTTGGGATGGCCCCGGGAAGCGACCTGCTCCATCGTTGCGCGCTACGAACAATCGTTTTGGCGTCTATCCGCATCGGGATATTGATATCTACTACGACGCGATACCAATCACAGAATCCTTGGTTCGTCGTGCATATTCTGGTTCGAAAGAGGCAGTCTTGGTCATAATTCGCGGAGTGAAGGATCGCTCCCCGGATAGCTCAGAACTTCGAGCATTACTCGGTGTAATAGAGAGCCGTGTCGACTCATCCTTCGAGCAAATGGTTCGAAGTGTGGCATCACACATGCAGGAGTATTTGAGTAAAACTGTGTTTTTCCCCGCGAATTCTACAAACCAATTTTGGAATGACGTTCAAAGCAGATACGGCAAGGGTGGTGGCTATAGAGATGATGTGCTAACCATGTATGTCGCTCAGCTTGATAGTGTGGAGGACGAACTGAGGCGCATTGCAATGGAACTGTGGCAAAAGCTGGTCATCGACCCTGTACTCGAATATCTGGGATGAGATCAAGTCATGGCGCCTCTAGTTGATGTCCCATGCTTTTGTTATCGCGGAAAGCCGCTTGTGGCGCAAATCCAAACTGGGGTTGGCGAAGCGAATGCGGCATATTGTTTAATTCGAAAGCACGAATATGTATTGACCCCAGAGGAGCGTGTTAGGCAGGCACTGTTATGGTTTCTTACCGCTGGCGCTTCAAGTGCAGCGAATTGGATGGAGCAACTACGTATCGAAGTGGAGTATTGCTCATTGGATGTGGTGGCCTATTACGCTGGCATCACGGATAATCGCTTTCGTCCAAATGTTGCTACCGTCGTGTTTGAAACGAAGCGTCTGGAGGTGAGTGTCGGAGAGGACGATTCGACGGAGAATCAGATTCGACGTTACATGGTACGTGAACGATGTCGATTCGGTTTGATGTTCACTTGCCGGCAGGCAATATGGGTGGAACTTATCGGGAATTTCACCGCACCTGAGTGGCGGAGGTGCCAGATCAATGATCTATCCGAAGTTGAATGCCGAATTAATAGGGCAACGCATGAAATGTCGGAACATGCATCCAAATGGGTTGCCTTCTTTCGGTATGCCGCCGAGGGAGATTTTGATTCGTTCCGCGCGCTTGTCGCCCTGTTCGGGCAGGATCTTGGACTAACTTTTGTACTCTCAATTAGATCTAATGGACAGATAGGCTCACTTCGTGCGTTTCGTGTTCGAGTTCGTGATTCCGATTTAGTTGATTTCTATGTCCGCAGTGCAGCAGGCAAACGGCCGGTATCCCTTAAACGTGAAGATTTCCACAGTTTGAGGTCGGTTGAGCCGCTGTAAGGATTATGGATCTCCGCGATCAAAATTGATGGACCCGTGGTAGCTGCCGCGTCAAACACCCCGGCAAGTCACTCTCCCCAAGTGTTGATACCGTCTCACCGGCCGGATTCGCGAGTTGCGGTGCCGCTGGAGGCCGTTTCAATTCTCCAAAGCTTTAGGCAGGCGCATTATCCGCCAGTACCTTCCGCTTTATCGAAGTCAGTGAAGGGCTTCTCGGGGCCAGGGAGGTGTGGCATCACGCCGTCCTTACGCAGTTCCAACATGGCCGTTGCCAGTACGAAGGCGCGCTTACGCACTCCGGTGGTCTCAAAGAACCGATGCTCCAACTGAGCGCCCAACTCGCGATCGTGCAGGAATTTCTCAGCCCCTATTCCGAGCTGGGTGTAAAGCGTTTTTAGGACGGTAATGAACTCCGCCTCGATGAGGTTGCCGAGCACAACGGGCAGGCGGCGGTGGTTGCCGTCGAGCGTCGTCCATTGTCCAGAGCGCCGGCGTTTAGTCTGCATGTAGTGCAATAAATCTTCGGGTGTATCATGACGATCTGTGAGGGAGTTAAATGTATCGGCTAAGTCCCGCAGGTCGTTGAGTCGATGCATGTAACGGTCGGTGGCGATACGCCGTTCTTCGTAGAGGCGTTCGAGCGTGCTGTGCTCAATAGGGTTGAGGCGGATACATTTACGGCGCATAATGAAATCTCCAACGTGGACCATTGCCAGCAAGCTCACGGTCCGCAACATGGGTAATTGGTCACGCAACTTTGCGTGCCCTTTCTCGTTTACATCAATCTCAAACTTCGGTCAGTAAACCAAACGCAAATGTTGTTGCTCCTTTGTGGTGGACGCATAGGGGCTGGAACGCCACGCGACCAGCCCGAGTGCCCATTCGTGCCGTTCACGGAGCTCGTCAACCCGCACGGCGGTGAGTTGAGCAGCCTGCTCCAAAGTGAGGCGCTGTTCGAGTAGCGCCGAATCCAACAGCCGCTCGAAACGCACGGCCCGGTCTTCAGCGACGTAGCCCGGTTCGTTTTCGCGCCAGCCACGACGGCTGATTTCAATCCAGATGCGTTTAGCTAACGGCTCCGATAAGTGCCCGGACTCCCTACCACGGAATATCATTGCCGCGACGCTAATCCCAAACCGCTCCTTGAACTGCACCAGGCTGACCATTGATTTGTTCTTGAACGCCTCCTTGAGCATCTCGTCGGTAAGCAGCAGATGTGAGGCAAACTCGAACGCTCGCTTTTCGTTCGGACCTTCGTTGTCGATATCGCTGGAGTCGCAATCGCCAGCCAAGATGTGTCCGATCTCGTGCGGGGCATTGAGCCGCGCACGGTCGCTACTTACGGTTGAGTTGAGTACGACAGTGTATTCGTCACCGGCGGACGCGGCAAAACCGTCAAGTGCCACGTCCGTTGGCAATTCGATCGCCCGCACCCCCAGCCGTTCTAACAACTCGGCGACGCTCGGGATCTTCTGATCGGCGTTTAACCCTAGGTGATTACGCAGCCGCTTCGCCGCAACCTTACCGCTCTCGCCCACCTCAAACATGAAATTGGAAAGGTCTGCTCTTAGCGGTTGTCCAAGTGTCGCCTCCATCGCTCGATAGGCCTCGAGCCATTTGATGGCCTGCGCTTCGTAGCGGGCAAGTTCAGCCTGCGTGACACGGGATTTACGGTTGCGGTAGCGGATATTGCGTAGCGTAAGAGACTTGGATAGAAACCAGTTGATCGGCCGGTCGTAGAGGGCCGCCAGCGCGGCCAATACGTCCATTGTTGGTTGGCTGCGTACGGATTCATAATTGGCGATTGTCGCGTGAGAGACCTTCACCCTTGGAAATAGGCGATCGGCGACAACGCGGGTAGAAAATCCCATCGCCAAACGTGCCTGTTTCAACTTTTCCGCAAGATGGTCAACTTGAATTATTCCACTCATGTAAAATTCATTTTACAGATTCTTCCAAAAAATCAATGAACTTTTACATAGGTGTTTCAGATTTACTCATGCGCAATGCCGGCCGCAAAACCCCAACCCCACCAATTCCAAGCAATAATCCGATAACTAAACCGCCCCCTTCAAACCCCGCCCCGCCTCCCCGTCCCCCGTTGCCAACTATCCATTGTCAATTGTCCATTCGTACCCCCGGCGTCCCACCCAATCC
>DAIRGS010000063.1:0-26542 GCA_036794395.1 Tepidisphaeraceae bacterium
ACCCTATCTGCCGTGCGGCGGAAGACAGGGTCGCTGAAGCGACCACGCCGAGGCACCTTGTTCAGATGCGCGCCTATTCACTTCATGCTATACTGCGCGTTGTGGACATGCTCACGCGGGAAACTTTGATCCGGCGAATTCGCGATGGGAATGATCGCGTTGCGTGGGACGAGTTTTATCGCCTTTATCAGCCATTGGTGCGGACGTACGTGGGGCGATTCCGGCTTCAGGATCAGGACGCGGACGATCTCTCGCAAGATATTTTTGCCAAATTGCACGGGCACATGTCCCGATTTGATCTCGACCATTCCCGCGGCAAATTTCGGGGGTGGCTCCGCTCATTTACCGACAATCGCGTGCGCGACTGGCTGCGGGTTAAGAGCCGGGAGAAGAAGCTGATTGCGCCGATACCGGCGGAGGAAATTGCCGCGGCGTTCGCGGAGAACGAGGCGGATGAGACTCGCCGGCGGCTGGAATGGCAGCGATCGGTGTTTGAAGTCGTGCTTAAGCAAGTGCGGCTTGAATTCAAGGATCGGAAGAAAGTTCTGGCGTGCTTCGAACTGACCACGCTGGGCGGCCGGCCTGCGAAGGATGCCGCGGCACAGCTCGGGATTGATAGCGTCAATACGGTTTATGTTTACGCGCACCGGGTGCTTCAGCGGGCTCGGGATTTGTGCGCGGAATATGATGAAGATTTGAATCAAGTTAGCGCGGCGCATACGCGGGTGGGGTGAGGGGTGATTCCTTTACGCTTTGGATTTCGCGCTGGCATTGTCTGGTGATTGCGGGTTTCTAATTCAGATTTCAAATCTCGGATTTCAAATCTCAGATTTCAGATTTCAGATTTGCGATTTGAGATCTGGGTTTGCGTTTCTTTGGATTTGAAATTCACGTTCCCAGCCCCTTGATCCATCGCAGTGCGACAAACGCGGCGGTGCGGACGGGAACCGAAGGGTCGCGGGTGGCTTTTCCCAGGGCGCTTATGGCCGGGTGGGCGGATTCGCGGAGGCGGCCGAGGGCGTCGGCGGCCTAGAGTCTGACCAGCCAATCTGAATCCTGAAGTGCGGAAATCAGTGCGGGGATTGCATCGGCGGATCCATCGATCTGCCGGAGCATTTCAACGGCGGCCTGGCGCGTGGCCACGTTATTGGATTTAAGCGTGCGGATGAGGGCGGGCACGGCTGCCGAGCCGAGTTCCCTTATTGCTCCGCGAACAAGGCGGCGGCTGTTGAGGTCTGGGTCGGACAGGGCGGCGACCAGTCGCTCGACATCCGAGTCATTCAGGCCGAACATCTCAACCTTGCGATTCGCGAAATGTGCAGTTGTGCTCGTCATGGCCGCGCTCCTTTGCCCTCTGGAACGACTTACGCCTGCCGGCGACCACCCTTACATCGATTTCAATATAACAGTTGTTTGAACATCAATTTTTATGACAATTCTATTGCTTTTTCTTAATGATGAACGATAACGAAAGATAATGCTCGGTTTCGTAACCTCAGCCCCGCGCTCCCTCCATTCACGCAACCCCGATCCCCAGACATTTGGACAGCAGTGGCCGCTCTTTAAGCGAATTCGGCGTCAGGCGACCATGCCGTTTTTCCGAATCGTCGATTCGGGGCTGTTGGGGCTGACGCCCCTCCAAAAGCACATATTGATTTGCGGGTTTCCGCGCTCGGGCACGACGATGCTTCAGTTGATGCTTGAGAACGCGATTCCCGAGGCCCGGCGGTTTGGGCGGGAGACAGGCGGGTGGCGGGCCGCGACGTTTGCCTGGCGGAATCATGAGAAGGTCATCTCTAAAGTGCCTCATGATGTGTTTCGATTGGCACCACTACGCAATTTCTACGCGAAGCGGGATGCGGAACTTAAAATCATCCTGATGTTGCGCGATCCGCGTGATGTGCTGACTTCGCAGCGAAAGTCCGGCGGGCCAGGTGGATATGTGGTTTCGTCGGAGCGATGGCGCAACTACTACAATGCTTTTATACGTCACCAGAACGATCCGGACGTCATGATTGTCCGGTACGAAGATCTGGTTGCGGACGTTGAGCACCAGCAATGCCGGATTGGGACCTTCACTGGCGAGACGATGTCGGTGCCTTTTGGCCAGTTCAACGAGGTTGAACGCCCTGACTTCGATACCCGCACGCTCAACGGGCTGCGGCCGATCGAGCAGACCCTGATCGCGCGGTGGGCGCACCCGGCTCAGAGCGAGCGGATCCGCCAAGTTCTCACAGAACTGCCGGAACTACCCCAGGCCCTGGTCGATCTGGATTATGCTTCCGACACATCTTGGACTGAGCCGTACGTCTGCGAAGCAGTGAGCCACGTCGCGTTGTAGCATTACGAATTTTTTACATAATTTTGTTTTGACTCGCTGCCGGGCACGGTGTATTCTTTCCCCTGTCGGCGGCATCCTCGGCGAAGGCTCCCCCCCTCCTTCGCCAACCGCCGACATTTTTTTGCGCTGATTTTTGACCATCAGCGCCTGTTCGGGAAGGCGCTTCCAAGCCTCCCACTTACCGAAAATACTGAACGCTAATCGCCATTTCTTTTCCCTCTTTGGGCAGGGTAAACAGCGACTCTTCGAATTTGGCGGCACGCAGGGCGGGCTTGGGGTTGTTGGTGACGCCGTACCCTTCGAGCGGCACGCCCATGGTTCCGCGATCCATCTGGCCGTTGCGGTTTTCATCGTGAAGTACCGAAGCGCCGTATTTGCCGGGCGGGAGTTTGGCGGTGAAGACGACGGTGTCGGCGGAAGCGGGTTTGACCTGCCAGTTCACGGACTTGGCCTTTTCGGTTGGAAATCCATCGGCAGTTTTGAAAACGCCAAAGATCAAATCCCCTTTATGGTTTCGCAGATCGGTGATTCGGATGGTCAACGTAGCTGTGGGTGGCCCGTCGTCAGCTTTTCCCGCGCGCGTTGCGACCAAGAGTGCTGTAATTGTGATGGCCGTGATTACCCGCTTGATCATTTGTCGTTCCTTCTGATGGGTGCAAACGCCGACTGATTCCATTTCAACTTCGGCATCACTGTCCATATACTACCGGCCGCCCTCGCAACGGAGTGATTCGCGTGCCACAGCTTTCGTCTCAGCGACAGATTAAGTCACACAAAGTTCTTATTGGAATGGAGATTCACGTCCAGCTTGCGACTGCGAGCAAGATGTTTACGGGGGCGGCCAACGCGTTTGGGGCGGAGCCGAACACGCTTGTGGATGAGCAGGTGCTTGGGTTGCCTGGCGTATTGCCGGTGATGAATAAGCGGGCGGTGGAGTATGCGATCATGGCGGGGTTGGCGTTGGGCTGCCGGATTGAGCGGCACACCAAGTGGGATCGCAAAAGCTATTTCTATCCGGATTTGCCCAAGAACTATCAGATCAGCCAGTACGATCTTCCGTTGTGTGCCGAGGGCACCTTCGACCTGATTCTGAAGGACGACACAACGCGGACGATTCGGATCCGGCGGGCGCATCTGGAGGAAGATGCGGGAAAGCTATTGCATGAGGCGCCGGGCGGGCATGCGATCAACTGGAGCATTGTCGACCTGAATCGGGCGGGGACGCCGCTGCTGGAGATCGTCACCGAGCCGGATTTGACGACCGGTGAAGAAGTCGCGGCGTTTGGGCAGGAGCTTCAGAAGCTGGTGCAGTTTCTTGGCGTCAGCCACGCTCAGATGCAGATGGGGCACATGCGGTTTGAGCCGAATATCAACGTGCACATTACCGACGGCGCGGGAGCGGTTCATAAGACCGCGATTACTGAGATTAAGAACCTGAACAGCTTCAGCGTGCTGGAGCGGGCGACCAATTACGAAATCCAGCGGCAGATGAATCAGTGGCTGGAAGATGGATCGCTTGGCCGGAAGAGCACGCACGGCTGGGATGAGGCCAGCGGGACCACCTACTGGCAGCGCGACAAGGAAGAAGCGAACGACTACCGCTATTTCCCGGACCCGGATCTGGTGCCGGTTGAAGTGGATGACGCGTGGCTGACGGAGCTCAAATCGCACGTGCGCGAGTTGCCGGCCGCTCGGAGAAAGCGTTATGCCAGCGAGCTTGGGCTTTCCGCCGCGGACGCGGCCACGCTGGCCGGGGATCGCGAGACGGGGGATTTTTATGAAGAGGCGATTGCCGCCGGGGGCGAGCCGAAGCGACTATCGAACCTGATTCTTTCGCACGGCAAGCGGCTGGCGAACGAGAAATCGGCCCCGCTGGCGAAGCTGGGAATCGCGCCCAAACGATTTGCCCAGGTTGCTCAGCTTATTGACCAAAGTAAGATTTCGATCGGCAGCGCGGCGGCGATATTCGATAAGCTCGCCGAGGGAGATGCCGAGCCTCAGGCCCTGGCGACGCAACTTGGGTTGGCGCAGGTGAGCGATACGGGTGCGATCGATACGGTGATCGCTTCGGTTATTGAGCAGAACCCAAAGGCGGTGCAGGATTTCAAGGCCGGTAAGCAGGCGGCGATGAACTCCCTGTTCGGGCAGGTGATGAAACAGGCCAAAGGCTTCAATCCGCGGGTGGTTCGCGAGCTTTTGCAGAAGAGATTGTCCGAATAGTCCGATTTACCTCTCAGGCAACCCATGACTTTCGGAAGAATGAACAACATGCGCCGGCGAACCAGCCGGCCCGATGAAAACTTTCATCGGAACCGCCGGCGCAGCAATGTGGATCGGTCGGCAATGTTGTCGCCTTCGGGGCGACGCACTTCTACGCTTGGGCGGCTGGTGGGGGCCATTCTGAGCCTGTTTTCGCGGCGGTAGGCATCTTCTCCGCGAGGGCTGCTCCCTCAATCGGAAAAGGCGGGTGGACCTGCGGTTCGACCGCTAATCTCAACTCACTTCTGACTTTCGCACCGGATCGCGCATAAAAACGGCTGACATCGGGATGATGTCAGCCGCGGGCTATGGGTTCCGACCCGGGGGGTTCTAGGTGTGGGTGGGTCGGAATATGCGGGCAACTTTGACGAAAAACCTTAAGAACAAAGTTCGTGCCGCGACGTCCTAACTAAGGGACGCACGTTCGAGTCGTTGTTGAGTCAGCTTCGTGACCCGGAGCTGCCGGACGATTCGTCACAGTGCTGTGATGAGTTGTCGTCAATCTGACGCGAAGGTGTGCGGCGGTGTTTTGTAATTGATTACCCATTGATCCGGAGATACGGTATGGACGCTGGGTTAAAAGGTGGAGTAGTGATGTCACCAGATGTAGCCCGAGATCAACTGGCGGTTATTCGCATCGAAGGGATGCACTGCCATAAATGCGAGCAACGCATCAAGAACGCACTTCATCATTTTGAAGGCGTTCATGAGGTGGAAGTCGATTTCAACAGCGGGCAGGCGTCGATCCTTTTCGATCGTGATGCTGTAAACGTAAAGCAATTGATGGAAGCGATTAACACCGCGGGGTATCGCGCCTCGGGTTTCACGCAGGGACAGGCTGACATAGCGGTGTGAGAACGATAGCCCACATTTCCGACCTCCATTTTGGTCGGATCGACCCGCCGGTCGCCGAGGGTCTGATTGAAGACCTGAAGGCACACACGCCGACACTTCTGGTGGCGAGCGGGGATTTCACGCAGCGCGCCCGGCCAAGTCAATATGAACTAGCGGCCAGTTATCTGAAGCGATTGCCCAGCCCGCAACTGGTGGTCCCCGGCAATCACGACATTCCGCTATGGGATGTGTTCCGGCGCGTTTTGTTCCCGCTTGATCGCTATCGCAAGTACATTTCTGCCGATCCATTTCCGGAATATCGAGACGATGAGCTTTTGGTGATGGGGGTGAACACCGCGCGATCATTTACGCGAACCAGTGGGTGGATCAATCGGGACCAAATCGAGCATTTGAGAGCCCGGACACGCGATGTGCCGGCGAGTGTGATGAAGGTCTTGGTGACGCATCACCCGTTTATTCCTCCACCGCGTAAACCGGATGCGGATGTGTTGGTGGGTGGGGAGCGGGCTCTGCGGGAAGTGGAAGAGTGCGGGTTCGAACTGCTGTTGGCGGGGCATCTCCATCTGGCGTATCACGACGATGTTCGGGCGCACCATTTGGGGGCGAACCAATCGGTGCTGTCGGTTCAGGCCGGTACGGCAACCAGCACCCGCCGGCGCGGTGAGCCCAACGCTTATAACTGGATTACGCTGAGCCACGATCTGATCGCCGTTGCGGTGCGGGCATGGAATGGGCAGGCGTTTGAGGAATCGCTGGTGACGCGATACGAAAAATCCGGCGGGCAATGGATTCCGGTGGTGCAGGTACCGGTCGATCAGATGGCGGTTTCGGCGCTGCACATGGCGGGTACGGGTCGAGCGGACTCGGGGGCTTAAACTTCTGCCGGCTGGGGCACTACAGGTTTAGATGAAGCGCTTTATTCGACTGGTACTGCTTGGGATGCCGTTGATTGGCGGCTGCGCGACTTCGCAAACTTCGCAGACCAATACGCCGTTGGTTGGGCTTCCCGATGGGGGGCAGATCTCGATTCAGGTTGTACAGCAATCGGGGAATTCCGAGCCGGTCAAGGGGCCGTTGGCGGTATGGACGACGCCGGACCACGACAGCAAGACGCTGATTACGCTTGTGCCCGCTCCGGGTTCACCGAGTCCGTTCCTACGGCTGGATACCTCCGCCCCCCGGTACAGTCCGGATGGCAACCGGTGCTGGTTGCTGAGTAATAACTATCCGATTGCGAGCTTTGATTACGTTGCCGGGGTGGCGATTCTGGGGCCGAACGGGCAGCCGGAGTGGGCGAAGGCGGATGAGTAAGCGAAGGACCTGATTCCGGATAATTGATCGACTCATAGCAGTCGGGCATTTACCCGCGCCACATGATTGCCGCCGCGACCACGCAGGCTAAGCCTGTGAGGAGCAGCCAGCTTGTCAGATCCGTTCCGGCCTGATCAATGCTCAATGTTTTAATCCGACGTCGCCAATCTTCAGTGGGTTTTCCATCGGCAAATACTGCGGGGGGATTGAAGGCGCGCTGGGTTCCGTCGCTTCGGGTGTATAGGCCGGGCCACAATCCATTACTGTTGGGGGTTTTCAGCTTCCACTCGGGCGTCCAATCGGCAAGGGGATGGCCGGCAAAACCGGGCTTCTCGATGCCGGCACCGACCCAGTCGAATACGTTTGTCCAGAAGACGACGTAATCCGGGGTTGAGGACCACCGGGGCGCGTCAAATCCGATCCAAGCCTGGCCGCGGGCGTTTGGATTCGTGGCGACGACGACATCGTTTCCGAAACTGACAATCGGCGTCCAGCCGGCAGGCGGCTTACCAATTCGAATCGACGAGCCGAGCGACTGCCAGCGGAGGTGCTGGGTGATGGGATGATCCTGGGCATGAATGTCGCCAGGTTGAATCTCTCGATCCGGTGTGGCGACGACAATCGCGGGAGAATTTACGGGCAGCGCGGAGTCGGTACCAAGGATGGGGATGTTCGAAGAGGAATCGCCTTTGGTGGGACGGGCGTGTTGATAGGCGTCGATCATGCGCTGCAAGGACGGGGAGACTTGAGTGCGCGCTTCGATTCGCGGCCAGGTGTTTTCGCGGACGGCCCATGCGGTGTCATTGGCATCAATGTCGTCTTTGATCACGACGCGCGCTTCAACTGTCTCGCCAACGGCAGGCAGATCGACGAAATAATTTCGCTCGGCACCAGGGGCCGGGAGATCGATCTGCCGTTCGATGCTTCTTCCGGCGGATGAAACGATCAGCGTGGCCCGATTTTGATTGGATCGATTCCGCAAGCCGATCATTGCCTGTGCGATGGGTTGTTCTCGAACAGCCAGCCGGGTGATGCCGACATCCAGGAGAGGTTGATGTGGGGCGATCGGGATAAGGCGGGGATCGTTTCCCGGTATGGATTGATCGGTGATGACGAAAATGTCCCCGCCTTTTTGGGATAGTCGCGGGGCGATCACCTCTGAAAGCAGTTTGCGGGTATCGGATGCAGTGGGAGGAAGGGATTGGATTTCTCTCTCGAGATCGGAAAGGTTGAACAGACGGGGTTTTAGGCCGGGGACAATGATCAGTTCAACATCGCCGGTTGAGAAACGCTCGTGCAGCGCGGTGCATAGCTCGGCGGTGGCCTCCTTGAATCGCAGGTCTTTTACCCCCCTGCCGGACATGCTGATGCCGCGATCGATGATGACGATGACTCCTGCGGGAAGGCGTGCGGTTCCGCGAGGGACATAGGGGCGGGATGCCGCGAGAAGCCCGAGCAGGCAACCGATCATGATCAGCACGATCGCAGTAGGCGGCGTTCGCCAGCGGCGCTCCTGGCGCGGCATGCTCGCCGAGCCGCGCCATAGCTGGAGGAAGGGGACATTGGCGCGGTCGTGCGCGCCGCGTAACAGGTAAATGAGGACCCCCAACCAAGGCGCCAATCCGATCAGCCAGATGGGGGAGACCAGGTTCATGCGCCGTTCTTCGCCGCCCCACTGGCATTGGGTTCCACCGGCTCAATCATCTTCTGGCGGCTCGGAGTTGTGGATTTCCTCAATGGCCTTATCCACTTCACCTGGAGCAAAGACGCCCATGTCTTCCAGCGCCAACAGCGCGGCCTTTTGCTCGGCCATCTTTTTGTTCGGCCCCCAGGCCGAGGTAAACCGCCGGCCATCGACGGTTACGCAGACTTCAAAACATTTGCTGTGATCCGGGCCTTTTTCATCCAGCAGCTCGTAGTATGGAGTGGAATTGAGGACACGCTGCGCGTGCTGTTGAAGCACGGCTTTGTAATTCTGTTGATGATCGTTGGAGGCGATGACTTCCAATTTGGGGGTCATGGTCTTGAGCACATACTGCTTGACCACATCGAAGCCGCCATCGAGGTATAGAGCCGCGACGATTGATTCATAGACAGCCGCGGCCAGCGAGCTGGGCAGGGCGCTGCGGGAGCTGATGCCTTTTCCGATGATCAGCAGATCGGTGAGGCCGGTTTCGTTGGCGACTTCGGCGCAGGTGCGCCGGGAGACGACGGCGGATTTGACCTTGGTCAGATCGCCTTCCTGATATTCGGGAAATCGCGTGTACAGCGCCTCGCAGACGATCAGATCCAGCACCGCATCGCCCAGAAATTCCATTCGCTCGTTACTGTCGAGCCGGCGGTCGGCGATGGATGCATGGGTCAGGGCTTCCTTGAGAAGCTGGCGATTTTTGAAATTGTAGCCGAGCACTTTCTCGGCTCGTTCATGGGGTTCAGGCGTCACGCGTCACAACTCACTCCGGGGAGACTATTCCGCCGATCAGGCTGCGGAACCGCTCCACTCAAAAAGATGGTTCCCGAAATTATCACCACTCCTTATTCATGGCAACTGCTGAACACACATTTGCTGAACACACATTTGGGGAGTGCGAGGCTCCTGCCGAGCCGATCCGCACCGGAAAAATGCGCTCGGCGGGAGCCTCGCACTCCCAGAGGCGCTCACGAGGCAGCGGAGTTGTCTGAATCATTGCTTTGTCACCAGCAGATAAGCAAGCAAATCGTTGAATGCATCCGGCGGGATTACTTCATTGAAGTTGCTGGGCATCAGCGAGAGTTTCGATTCGACCTGGCGTGTGATTTGCGACTTTTGGAGCGAAAGTTCCTTACCGGTCGAGTCGGCGATGATGGTCGTTTGGCCTTCCTGGCGGCGGGGAATGCCCGCGACCACGTTGCCATCCGCCAGGACGAAGGTGGTCTGCTTGAACTCGGCGGCTACGTTGCGGCTAGGGTCGAGGATATCTTCGCACAGGCGTGAAACACCTCGAACCCCGATGCCATCGAGCGGCGGGCCCACCTTGGCGCCCTGCCCGGCCAGGCTGTGGCAGATGGCGCAATTCTTTTCGAAAATGGTTTTGCCCCGCTGGGCCGCGCCTGGAGATGCGACAAACCCGGCGGCACGCTGGTCGATCAGTTTCTGAACCGCGGCATCGGCGGTGGGCAGGCCCGCAGTGAGCTGCTTGAGACGTTCGTCGAAACGCGCGGGCTGAACGACATTGAGCCGTTCGCGCACATTGGAATCCTGAAGCAGGCGGGGTGAGGCTTTTCCCTGTTCGATCGCGTCGAGTAATGCATCCGCTCCACCCCGACCCGAAGACAACGCCAGGGCGAGTGCCACCTGAAGCTTCTGCGGGGCAGTGCGCATGGCATCGACCAGAGCGGCGGCGGCTGGAGCGGTATTCAGAGAGGCCAGAGCCGTCGCCGCGGATTCGCGTACTTCATCTGGCGCGGTCGCGTCAAGCAAAGTGCGGGAGAGGACCGGTACGTGCTCCGAAGCGCCAAGGACGGCGAGCGTTTGTATGGCCGCGGCGCGGACGTCTGCATCGGCGGCAATATTGCGGGCTAGTTTCTCGATCTGTCCGGCCATGTCAGAGAGGCGCAGCGATTTCACGATCTGCACCGCACTGAGTAATTGCGGGCCGGACACCGGGACAGAAATCACCGGGGGATCGAACCGCCCCACCGCCAGCCACGCGTAAGACTTTCCAGCCCCGCCATCGACGACTTCGAAATACGCTTTTCGACCTGCGAACTTTTGCAGGTCCATCGTGACTTTGCGAGCCGTGTCATTCCGGGGCGGAACGGCAAACGACAATACTTCATCGTTCTGCGCATCGCGGACGCGAACCAGATTGGTGACCTCCCAATTCTCTGGCGGCGGACCATTGTGGCCGGCCAGGAAAAACGTCAGCCGGGCCGGGACATCAAAGGATTGCGAGCGAGCAATGCCGGTTAACGGCTCGCCGTGCGGCAGGCTCGAAAGGAACGGTGATGTGGCATCACCATCGGCCGATTTTCGGATCTGCACGCTCCATGGATTTCGCGTATCGGTGGAACCTGGAACGGGATGATATGTCCAGACCGTTGCATCGGCGGCTTTTTCGATCAGCTTTGATGCAAGTGTGCTACCCCAGGCGAAGACCGCGTTGCCCGGCTTTGCTCCGCGCTCGCCGAGCCCTTGTTCGACGGCTTCGAACAGGCCGCGTTGGAGATCCAGGTCATCGGCAAACTTCGATTGTACGAAGCTGGCGAGTTGCTCGACCTGATCGGCCGGCACGTAACGGGCAACCGCCTTGAGATATCGTGTGACGGCCTCGGGTTTGTCTGAGCCTTTGGTGACATGAGCCAGAAGCAGCGCCGCTGCCTCGGGCGTGGGAGCGCCGACTGCCGACTCGGCAATCAGCCGGTCCTCGCGATCGTCCAGCTTTTCGGTCGCCAGCTTCGTAGCGATTTGGGGCTGCATGAGCTGATCGCGCAATGCCACCTTTGCAACGTGATTGATAAACGCATCGGTATCGGGTCGTGCGACAACGTTCAGGATTTCCCGAATGTTCTCATAAGCTGGATGGCGGCCCAAAGCCTCAGTGGCGACTCGGCGAACCAACGGATTAGCATCGTGCAGTCCCCTCACGATCGAGTCTCGCTCGGCGGCATTCCATTGGGCCTTTTCGCCGAGCATGCGCATGGCGTGTTCGCGAATGATGTACTGCGCGTCGGAAGCAAATGTACTCAGTTGCGTCGCGTCCAACGCACCGAGGCGGTACAGCACCCAAAGCCCATGCACCTTCTGATCGATATTGGAGGAAGTCGGGAGCATCTGCCGGATGGGCCCAATTGCTTCGAGGCCCACCACATCCGCGAGGCGGTTCATCGTCAGCATGCGGACGGTGAAATTCGGGCTGCCCAGCAACTCAACCATCTCGGCGACGCTGGTGTGCGTGAGATCGAACTTCTTTACCGGCGCAAAGCGCGGCTTGGGAGCGCCTTTGTAAATAATCCGCCAGATCCGCCCGCGTTCGCGGTCGCGGCCAGGGTGTTTCAAATCGACTTCGTAGTGGCCGATGATGCGGTTGTAGAAATCGGCGACATACAGCGCCCCGTCGGGG
Organism: Tepidisphaeraceae bacterium; assembly: GCA_036794395.1. Taxonomy (GTDB): domain Bacteria; phylum Planctomycetota; class Phycisphaerae; order Tepidisphaerales; family Tepidisphaeraceae; genus DASXMX01. The sequence continues at coordinate 11,869 of DAIRGS010000063.1, forward strand.
CCGAGCTTGATGTTGGTGGGGCGAAACCACGCGTCGCCGCTGGTGAGAAAATCCGGCTCGTCATCGCCATGAACGCCGGCGCCGCGCGGAGTGAGTTTGGCGTTGTTGATCTTATTGGTGACCACGTTGCCGACGAACATTCGATACTGATATTCCGCGGGAAACTCAAAGGCCATGTACTGGCAAAGACCCGCGATGGCGGTTGACCCGTAGAAATGATCGACAATGTCCGGGGCGAATCCCAGCCCATCATCCGGCTTGCCAAAGCTCGCATAGTAGGCACCGCGCAGCAGCAGCGCGATCGGCTTGGTTTCGCAATCGCTGGAGTACAGATTGCCGAGGCGATCGAAGGCCATGCCGAAAGGATTGACCTGGCCATGCGTGAAGTATTCGACGTGGCTTCCATCCCGCTTAAAGCGGTAGGTATTGCCGGAGTTCATCGTGACGCTTGATCCATCGGAGGCTTTGAGGGTGGTGGTGTTGAGATATCCATGAACGGCATAGATCCAGCCGTCGAAGCCTTCGGTGAATGAGCCGGTCATTCCGTGGGTGTCTTTGTGACCGTAGGGCCCAAAGACGATTTCTCGTTTATCGGCGCGACCGTCGCCGTTGGTGTCGGTCATCCGGTAAAGGTTGGGAATGCTGTAGATCAGGGCGGCGTTGTCGCCGGTCGGCAGAACGCCGATGGGGATCTCCAGCTTGTCGGCGAAGGTCGTAATCTTGTTGGCTTTGCCGGTGTCGTCGAAGTCGTCGAGGATTTTGACGGTATCGGCCGGGGTTGCGCCGTCGGCGGCGGGGAATGGATAATCGGTTGTGCTGGTTACCCAAAGCCTGCCGCGATCGTCGAATGCCATGTTGATCGGCTTGTGGATGTCGGGCTCGGATGCAACTAACTGCACTTCGAACCCCGGCGGGACGTGCAGGAGCTTCTGCTCCTCCAAGGGAGACTTCGGCCCCGCCGATACCACGGAATCCGCCCCGCGCCCCTCATTGCCCAGGCACAGGACGGCGATCGCCACTAAACAAAACATCGCGCTTCTCATGCAAATATCTCCGCTTCCCCCCTCCGCATATTAAGCGAAAGCGATGCGCGTAAAAACACCCGCCTCCAGGGCAATTTGCGGAGGTCTAGTCTAAAACCACGGAATACACGGATGCCACGGATAAAACGGATAAAGATGAGCGACATCTTCTTCATCCGTGGTATCCGTGTAATCCGTGGTTTCGTTTTTTGAGCTGGTTGCAGGATCGATGTTCGCAAGTGGCAGTTACTGTTCCGGCTGGCCGAGTTTGACGGGGACTTCGATCGTTTCTCCGTTGCGAAAGATTTGCAGCGTGACGGTGCGATGGGAGCGAATGAGCCTGACCGGCACCGTCCTGCATTGAACGCTTGCCACTTCACCATGACGGCCCGGTGATTGGCCAGACAAGCCCATTTACGAGGCGATCCCGCAGCCGATGCCTCATTGGCCCTTCAAAGCGGTGGCGGGCTCCCCGGGAGGGCGGAAGAGATGTTGTCACTGAAAAGGTCACTGCTTGGAGCCGCACCCTCCAGCGAAGCCCCGCAGCCCATTCCCGAAAAACGCCGTTCGTTCGCTGATATGGCGGTGAGGCTGCGTAGGTGAGGGTTTCGAGTGGCCTCTATCGGAGTCGAACCGATACTCCTTTTGGGAAATGGATTTTGAATCCATCGCGTCTGCCAATTCCGCCAAGAGGCCGTCACATCAATTTTCGCGGGAATTGCAGTCATTCCCGGCGTCTCAAACGCACGGCGACTTTACCGCCCTGCCGCCATTTTGTCCAACGGGCCTCTGCCCCTCCAGACAACGATCCAAAACCAACGCCCCGCCCTTATTTTAGAGCGGGGCGTTTCATATTTCGCGTTTGCCAATTCGTCGTTCATCGATCGAGGCCGGTTGTCCGCCACAATCGAATTTGAATCGACTTAACGAGCATGCTTATGCGCATGGCGGTGAGCGCTCTTCTTCACGTGATGTTTGTGACTCGCTTTCACGCGATGCTTTGCAGCGTGCTTATGCTTCACGCTATGTGTGGTGGTGGTTGCCGCCGACGCAGTGGTCGGCGTGGCAAATCCCAAACCCGTGACGAACGCCGTGGCTATTACCGCAATAATCATCTTACGCATGACAAAACTCCGCAGTGCTTGTTTGCGGCCCGGCTGAATCGATCCTCGCGTGGCACCCACAGGCCATCTGTCGGGGATGAAGCCGGGCCGCTTGTTTCCTTTCAAGAGCTTCCGATATGTCTGTCGGCAAATCCAGCCCGCTGCGATGAGAGGTCTGGCGCTGCGAATTGCGGGTTAAGCTGGGGCAAATCGAGAGTTATTGAGCACATGCGCCAAATTCCCGGCTTCTTTTACAACCCCTAACGGCAGGCAGGGTAGGATAAGTAATCGATGCTTTGTCGCATGAACATTCTGGCCGGGCTCCTGCTGCTTCAAAGTGCAACTTTTGGCGGCGCGGTCGCGGAGCCCGCCGCGGAGCCCACGCAAGGCGAACTCTCAACTCGGTTTACGCAATCGATTCACCCCTTTCTCGACACTTACTGCATCAACTGTCATGGCAAGCTCAAGCCCAAGGGCGACCTGGATCTCACCCCCTTCGCCACGATGGACGCGGTTGCCGCCGATCCGAAGCGGTGGCAGCTTGTGCTCGACAAGCTCAAGGCCGGGGAAATGCCGCCTGAAAAAGCGAAGAAGCAACCAGCCGCCGACTCGCGCCAGCAGGCCGTAGACTGGATCGTCGCGATGCGCCGGTTCGAAGGCCGTCGCAATGCGGGCGATCCGGGGCCGGTCCTGGCCCGGCGTCTGAGCAACGCCGAATACGATTACACCATCCGCGATCTCACTGGCGTCGACATCCATCCCACCAAAGAGTTCCCCATTGATCCAGCCAACGAAGCCGGCTTTGATAACTCGGGCGAATCGCTCGCCATGTCCCCGTCGCTTCTCAAGAAATACATGGAAGCCGCCCGGCTCGTCTCCGAGCACCTTGTCCTCAAGCCCGACGGCATCGCCTTCGCGCCCTTCGCGGTGATCGACGAAACGGATCGTGACAAATACTGCGTCAACCGCATCATCGAATTTTACAAGCGCCAACCCACCAATCTGGCCGGCTACTTTCTGGCCGCCTGGCAGTTCCAAAACCGTGCAGTGCTGGGTGAGCCCAAACTCACGGTTGAACAGTTGGCCTCGCGCGAGCATCTGAGCGCCAAGTATTTGCCGGTGGTTTTCGAGACACTTACCGCTGCCGACGAGCAGACCGGCCCCATCGCCGCTCTGCAGGCGATGTGGAAAAATCTCCCTACACCCGACGCTGCTCACGTCGACGAGGCGCGCAAGGGCTGCGAGCAGATGCGCGATTGGGTTATTGATCTTCGCAAGAAAGTTCGCCCCGAATTCAAGAATCTCGCCTTGCGCGGGATGAATCCCGGCAGCCAGCCGCTGGTGCTCTGGAAAGACCATCAATATGCCAACACGCGCTTCGATTACGCGCCGGGCTCGGCACTGAAACTCAAGACCGACAAGCTGGGCGGCGAGGCCATGGCCATCCCCGCCGAGCAGCCCGCGCGCGATCAATTTGAAGCATCATTCAAGAAATTCTGCACTGTCTTCCCCGATACATTTGTCGTTACCGAACGCGCCAGGATGTATCTCGACCCGGAAAAGGAAAAGCTGCTCACCGGCCGCCTGCTCAGTGCCGGCTTTCACAGTCAGATGGGCTACTTCCGCGACGATGCCCCGCTGGTTCAGCTCATTCTCAACCAAGACCAGCGGCGCGAGATTGATACGCTTTGGCACGAGCTCGATTTTATCGCCGATGTCCCCCGCCGGACGTTTCAGGGCATGATGTGGTTTGAGCGAAGCGATTCGAGCTTCATGCGGAGCACAGAATTTGATTTCGCCCGCGCCGAAGAACGCGGCCTGCTCTCGGAATCCAACCTTAAAAAGCTGGAAGACCTGTTCATCGCCAAAGCCTCCAAAGCTACGACCAACGCGGTCGTCCTTCAGGCGGTTAAGGATTATTTCGAAGACATTAACCGCGTGTCGCGCGGGCTCGATCGCGATCGCCTTGCCGCGGAGCCGACGCATGTCGCCGCGCTTCAGGATTTTGCCCAGCGAGCCTATCGCCGTCCGCTGACGGCTGCCGAGCGGGAAGACCTCGCCACGTTCTATCGCGGGTTGCGATCTGACGAGCACCTTGATCACGAAGAAGCCATCCGCGATACGCTGGTGAGCATCCTGATGTCGCCTTACTTCTGCTATCGCGTGAATGCTTCGGAGCCGGGGCAGGGGTTTCATCCGCTGAGTAACTACGAATTGGCGAGCCGGTTGAGTTATTTCCTGTGGTCGAGCATGCCCGACAAGGAGTTGCTGGCTCATGCCGCGGCGGGCGATCTAAAAGATCCTCAGGTGCTGCTTTCGCAAACGCATCGCATGATGCAGGATCGTCGGGTTCACGATTTTGCCACCGAATTTGCCGGAAACTGGCTGGACTTCCGCCGGTTCGAAGAACATAACGGCGTCGATCGCGAGCGGTTCAAATCCTTCGATAACGATCTCCGCGAAGCCATGTACCAGGAGCCGATCCGGTTCTTCCATCATGTCGTCGAATCCGACGCCTCAGTTCTCGATTTCCTGTATGGCGATTACACCTTCGTGAACGCCACGCTCGCCCGTCATTATGGAATGCCCGTTCCCGACGGCGCCCCGGACAAATGGGTTCGCATCGATCACGCCCGCCAATACGAACGCGGCGGCCTGCTGCCGATGGCCGTGTTTCTCACCAAAAACGCGCCCGGCCTGCGCACCAGCCCCGTCAAACGCGGCTACTGGGTCGTGAAGCGCATGCTGGGCGAAGTGATTCCGCCGCCGCCGGCGGATGTTCCCGCTCTTCCTCCTGATGAATCGAAGCTGGGCGACCTTACGCTCCCTCAAACGCTGGCTCGCCATCGCGAAGATAAATCCTGCGCAACCTGCCACGAACACTTTGATGCCATGGGTCTTGCGTTCGAAGGCTACGGCCCCATCGGCGAACTTCGAAAGCTCGACCTCGGCGGTAAGCCGGTTGAAAACCACGTGACGTTTCGAGATGGATCGCAAGGCACCGGGCTCGATGGTTTGATGAAATATGTTCGCGATCGGCGCCAGGCCGATTTCCTGGATAACCTCTGCCGCAAGCTGCTGGCCGAGGCGCTGGGGCGATCGCTGATGCTGTCAGACGATCCGCTCATCGAACAAATGCGCGGCAAACTTGCGGCAAATCAGTATCGTTTCAGCACGCTCGTGGATTCCATCGTCACCAGCCCGCAGTTCCGCAACAAACGCGCCCAGGGCGCGCTGGCCAAGGGATAAAAGTCATGAACGATCGAAAGAAAGCCCGTCAACATCGCATCTCCCGCCGCACCATGCTTCGCGGCGCGGGCGTTGTCATGGCGCTGCCCTGGCTCGAATCCATTCCCGTATTTGGTGCTGACATTGCCCCAGGCGCCACTTCCGGCGCGGCGGCCAACCTCGCGCCCAAGCGTTTCGCTGCCCTGTTCATGGCAAATGGCATCAACGCTCTCCACTGGACCGCCAAAGGTGACGGCGCCGACATGGTGCTGGGCAAGACCCTCGCCCCGATGGAGAAGCTCAAAACCAAGATGAACTTCATCACCGGCTTGTTCAATAAAGCCGCGACGGGCGTCGGCATCCATCCGGGCCAGACGGGTAATCTTCTCTCGGGCGCTCAACTGCAAAAAGGAGCCGAGTTGCGTGGCGGCACCAGCATGGATCAGGTACTGGCCGCTCGTTTAGGCGAGCAAACCATCCAGCCCAGCATGGTCCTGGGCTGCGAGCAACCCGTCACGGGCTATCACGAGACCAATTTCTCAATGGCCTACAGCTCGCACATTTCCTGGCAGAGCGCCACCTCGCCGGTCCCCCTTGAGGAATACCCGTCGCTCGCCTTCGACAGCCTCTTCGACAATCATGGCTCTCAGCGCAACAAGAGCATCCTCGACCGCGTTCGCCAGCAGGCCACCACGCTCAGCCAGCAGGTCAGTTCCAGCGACAAAGCCAAGCTGGACGAATACCTCACCAGCGTCCGCTCCGTCGAGCAGCGCATCGAGTCCACCCGCGAAATCCGCGACAAGGCCGAAGCCAACGCCAAAGATCGCGGCAAGCCCATGGTCGCCATGAAGCGCCCGGACAACGGCCTGCCCGAAGACATCCGCGAGCACATGAAGCTCATGTGCGATATCGTCGCGCTCGGCTTCCAGACCGACAAAACCCGCATCGCCACCCTGTTACTCTGCCGGGATATTTCGGGCCTGTGCTATCCGTTCCTGGATGTGAAGGTGTCCCATCACCCCGCTTCACATAACGATAAGTCCGATGCCTACGAACGTATTTGCCGGTATTACGTCGGCCACTTCGCGTATCTGGCCGAGAAGCTTGATGCGATGATCGAGGGCGAAAGCACCGTTCTCGACAATTCGTGCATCATGTTCATGTCCAACATGTGGTCCGGCAGCCAGCACGACTCGACCAAGCTTCCGATCCTCACCGCCGGTGGCTTGGGCGGCACCCTCAAAACCGGGCGCGTGCTTGACTACCTGGATAAGGGCAACGAGAACCGAAAAATGTGCAGCCTCTACCTTTCCCTGATGGACAAAATGGACGTCAAGCTCGACCGGTTTGGCGATGCGGATACGCGCCTCGCTCAAATCTAAGCTGGCCCATCCGAGCTCTTGCGGTGTCCTAATTTCACCAGCTTGCAGCGCAATCGTTGTGTAACCGCCGATTTCCTGCCGCCGCTTCAGTGTGGGGTTCGCTTTCACACTGATTCGCGCCGCATAATATTTATTTTGTCCCGAACTCTCCGCAGGATTGTCCGTACATGTCCGTCTGTCAGTTTTTCTCGTATTTTCCCGTCTCATTCTTGCCCAACACAATTGTGAAAAAAGTATGACAACCATGACAGCCTGATATATTTGTCAATTTCACAAGATCCCGCCTGCCAAATTGCCTGATCGTTAAATATTCGCAACCGATCAGTCACAACTAAAAAAAATTTGAGAATCTGCAAGTTCAATCAGAGCATCGCTCTATTGCCTGTCCTAGGATTCCGCCCCTGAAAGTTCCGCCCCGTGGCTCGGTGTTCGCTTTACCTCTTGGCGAAAGATTGCGGATGGCAGCATCGGTGCCTGTTCACGAATCCGTCATCCCGGCTTCGTGCATGGTGAACTAACTGCGGAAAAAGTAGACGACCTAGAGGATATGAATAATGCAACTTAAGAAAAGACCACGAAAGATCGCAAAGCTTATTGAGGCCCTTGAGCCACGCCTGTTCCTATCCGCGGTTCCCACCCCCGCGCATGTCGTCATCGTTGTGGAAGAGAATTCCTCGTACAACGAAATCATCGGTAACTCCAGTGCGCCATACATCAACTCGCTGGCGCAGCAAGGCGCCAACTTCACGCAGTCTTTCGCGGTCACTCATCCCAGCCAGCCGAATTACCTGGCGATTTTCTCGGGTTCCGATCAAGGCGTGACTGATGACAATGGCCCAATTTCCTTCTCGGGTTCCAATCTCCGCTCAACGCTGGCCGCCGCGGGAAAAACCTTTGCCGGATACTCCGAAGATCTGCCTTCAACGGGCTCAACCGTTCTGACCAGCGGAGCGTACGCCCGCAAGCACAATCCCTGGTCAGACTTCACCAACGTGCCGCCATCGGAAAATATGCCGTTCTCCTCATTCCCAACGAATTACGATTCGCTGCCCACCGTGTCCTTCGTCGTGCCGAATTTAAATAACGACATGCACGATGGCACCGTGGGACAGGCCGATACCTGGCTCCAATCCAACATCGGCGGCTACGCAACCTGGGCCAAAACGCACAACAGTCTCCTGATCGTTACGTGGGACGAAGACGACGGCAGCCAATCGAACCAGATCCCCACAATCTTTTACGGCCAGCCCGTCGTCACAGGCCGCTATTCTGAATCCATCGACCATTACAGCGTCCTCCGCACGATCGAAGACATGTACGGAGCTACACCCGTCGGTAATAGCGCGTCATCGAGCCCAATCACCGATGTCTGGCAAACCACCCTCGCGCAGTCCAACACAATCACCGGCACGAGCGCCGTCGATTCCATCACGATTACGCAGGATGCGGATCACCAGCATATTGACTGGACAATGGGCACCACGTCCGCCCAACTCCTGATTTCCGATGCGCAAGGCCTCACGATCAACGGAAACGGCGGCACAGACCAGATCACCCTTAATTACACCAATGGAAACCCCCTCCCCGCCAGAATGAATCTCGCCGGCACGTTCAAAGTGACCGGCCTGCAAGGCTCAACGCCTCTGGCCGGCACAACCCTGGACATCAATTCCAGCACCGTTTACTTCAACTACGCCGGCACCACCACACCCGTATCAACCCTGCGCGCCGCCCTGGTTGCCGGATACAACGGTGGCACTTGGACCGGTGTCGCAACATCAACCACCGGTGTTATTACCTCCTCCGCCGCACGGGCCAATCCCATGCTCACCACGGCCATAGGCTGGGTTGACTCCGCCGACAACACCGGCTTCAACACCGTTGCCAACTCTGTCGAACTTAAATACACCCTATCGGGCGACACCAACCTCGACGGCACAGTAAACGCCACCGACTACAACCGTCTGGTCACCAACTACAAATCAAATCTTCCCCCCACCTTCGCCTGGGACCAGGGCGACTTCAATTACGACCGAGCCGTGCTATTCGCAGATTTCGCCATGCTTGCAGCAAACTACAATTTGAACGTAAGCAGCCTTGCCACGGCAGCCATCGCCGCCAATACCACTACAACTACCGCCGCGGCCGTTGCCGCTCCCGCATCCTTGGTTGACCCCGCAACTTCGACCCCCGCGCCGACCGCGAACCCAACCTCCGCCGGAACATCTTTGGCGAACACTACGACAGATAACGCCTGGACCGACGTATCGCGTTCCGGCCGCTCTACCCGCTCGTGGCTCACAAGAAACGATCGTTATTCAGGAATTTCGCGGCACTAACGCCCAGGACGCCTACCACAATTCGTCTTTCTCATACCCCGCCTGGATGAGGATCCGTCCATAATGCAGCTTGAAAAGCTTCTTCAATCTCGGACAAAAATGATTCTTCCAATCCCCCGCCAGCCCCTTGCGCAAATGTGATTTCACGTTTTCCCGCCCAAACCGCCACCACGTTTTCCGCTCAAAACTGTTTCGGGCGACAATCGCCTTGCGTCGCTGCTCGGTCAGATCCAATTGGCAGAAATCGAACATCCGCCCGAATTCCCCGTGCTGATCCGCCCGCAGATCCTCGTACCGAAAGATCCGCGCCCCCGCGTCGATCCAGCTCTGCTGGATAACCACCCCATCCCGCAAATGATTCGAAATCACCAGTGCCAGCCCATCGGTCATACTTAACCTCTGAAGAATCTTTCGCGAAGCGCTCACCGAATCATCATCGAGCGAGTGGGAATACTTGTGACTGAAGTACCACGACACCGCCGTGTCGCGCAAATCGCGAATCACCACAAACGTCCGCTGGGCCCTCTCCTCCGGCACAACCTCGCGAAACTTCTGATGCGTCTCATACACCGGCGTATAAACCCCGCCCTCGACAATCGGCGTCTTGGCAAACCACTGCGGATCATGGTCCGGCGAACTCACCCGCCCCGGTGCCGCCGCCGCCAATACAGCGCGCACCCACTGCGACCCGGCCTTCCAATGCGTCACATGAAAAATCGGCGGGTTGCTCATGGCATCACGCGGCATTCATCGCAAATACCACGTGACTTTCGCCGGCCGCCCCTCAACAACCGCGTTGGCAGGCACATCGCCTTGCACGACACTTTCCCCGCACACCATTGCCCCGGCGCCAACATGCGCTCCGGGGCGAAGCGCCGCATTCTCGCCAATCCACGCGCCCGCTTCGATCGTCACATCATGGCCCTCTTCCGCTATGATGCGGACTCCCGGCCCGAGAATCACATCGTCCCCAAGCGTGATAATTCCGTCATCCACCAGCTCACAACCGGCCGAAATAAAAACGCCCTGGCCCAAGCGAACTCGGTCACCACGTTTGCACGAGATCGCACCTTGCAATCGCAATCTGCCCTCAGCCATGTTCACAAGGTAAAGCTGCGTCGATACACGTGCAATGAACGCTACAACCACGTTTCAATCGGCCGCGCCAGCGCCCGAAAATCTTCGGCCGGAAGCGAAACCGTTTCCCACTTGGCCGAGCGCCGCCGCATGTGGTTCCGGTATTCCGATAGGTCGATCGCCATCAGCAGATACCACCGATTCCGGTGCATATACATGCCCGGCTCAGGGTGCAGCGGCGCATCAATCCAATACACAAACGTCAGCAGCGCCTTATACCCATCGCCGAACACCTGCTCCCACTGCATCAGATCGTTCACATCCTGCTCGGTCGCCCAGGTTTCAAATCCCTTTCGCCCCGTGCGATTGCGAAGCTGCCGGCCTTTCACATCAATCAGCAGGTTCGGCCCCGTCTTGCTGTACACCACAAAATCAAAGCTCTTGAGCTTGGCGTTGGCAAAGAGCGCTTTCTTCGCCTCATCCACCGCCACGCACGGAATCCCGCGGTCCCTCAGGAACGCCTCAAACGCGGCTTCATAATGAACATTGCGATCAGCCATGAAACAACCCCGCTTCCGGTCTAGCCCAATTTGTCTGACGGGCCCAAGCTGAGCATGGTGGGGCGGACATTCTTGACTGCCTCGAATCGGTGAGCGGGGGCATTCTTGCCCATCCAGGTGGGGCAGACATTCTTGTCTGTCTCGAATCGGTGAGTGGGGGCATTCCTGCCCCCCGAACCGATTCGAAATCCGCTCCGGCCAATTTCCAATAATTCAGCGTTACGCCCTTTATTTCCATCAGAACCCGCGATTCTAGCCGGATGCCCACGTCTTCCGCTAGATTTGAATGCAATGCGCATCATTGCCGGCGAGTTTCGCGGCCGAAAGCTCCTGCCGCCCATTACCGATTCCACGCGCCCCGTGACGGATCGCGTCAAGCAATCGGTGTTCGACATCCTCACGCCGCTGCTCGAGGATGCCATTGTCTACGACTGCTTCGCCGGCACCGGCAGCATGGGCCTCGAGTGCCTCAGCCGCGGCGCAAAACGCGTTACGTTTTTCGAATCCGAGCGCACCGCCGCCGCCCGCCTCAAATCCAACATCTCCACTCTCAAGCTCGACGATCACTGCAAAATCATCACCGGCGACCTTTTCCAATGGTTTGCCGATCCGCGCCGCACCGACCAGGCCACCCTTCTATTCCTCGATCCGCCCTACCGCTTCCTCCGCGAACGGCCGCAAGATCTCCAAACGCTTGCCGAGAATATGTCCGCCCGCCACCTGTCCTCCAACGCCACCGTCATCTTCCGCCACGACGCCGCTGACACCCTCGATCTCCCCGCTCTTCCCCCCTACGACATCCGCGACTACGGCAGCATGCGCGTCGAGTTCCTCTCCCCGCGCACGTCGCCTCAATCAAATTAACCAAGATTCCTCACCGCAGAGACGCGGAGAGCGCGGAGAATTCAATGCGCCAAGCTAAATGCAAAATCCCAGAGCGAGTCGGTCGGACAGGTTGCCCACGCATCGCATTTCTCGCTATTCTCTCTGCGGCCTCTGCGTCTCTGCGGTGAATCTCGCATTTTTCGGATTAGAATACCTCACCACATGATCACCGCGCCCACCGCCCTGCTCTGCCTCACGCCGATCGCCTACCTGATCGGCTCCATTCCATTCGGTCTGATCGTCGCTCAAACCCGCGGCATCGATCCGCGCACAGCCGGCAGCGGAAACATCGGCGCAACCAACGTCGGCCGTCTGCTCGGCGGCAGGTTCTTCGCCATCGTCTTCATCCTCGATCTGCTCAAAGGCCTTCTGCCCACCGTCGCCGCCGGCGCGCTGCTCGCCCACTTCCGCGGCAGCTCCGCGGGCTATCGCGCCCCCGATTATCTCCTGTGGCTGCTGGTCGCCTTCGCCGCCATCTGCGGCCACATGTTCAGCATCTTTCTCCACTTCAAAGGCGGCAAAGGCGTCGCCACCAGCGCGGGCGTCATCCTCGGCGTGTTCCCCTATTTCACGGTCGCGGCCCTGGCCGCCATCGTCGTGTTCCTGATCCTGCTCAAAACCACCCGCTATATGAGCATCGCCTCCATGGGCGGCTCGATGGCGTTTCCCGCCGCATACCTCGCGTTTGGCTTGGCGCGCCGCTGGCCGGTCTTCGCCGAGCAATTGCCGCTGCTTTTATTTGCCGTGCTGATCGCGCTGATGATCGTCTACAAGCATCGGGGAAATCTCGCGCGGCTCCGCGCGGGCACCGAGAACCCACTCACCGCCAAAAAAAGCCCGCAAACCTGATTGGGCCGCTCACGCCAAGATATGCCCGATTCGCCCAACATCATCGAGTATCCCAGCGCCGTAAACCCGGGCGAAATTCAAATTCGCCGGGACGGTCCAAACCTCGTCATCATCATTCCACCGCCCGCGCTGTGGCGCTCGCTTCTGGTGGTCAGCGTTCGCGGCGTCGGACATTGCTTGTTTCTGGTGGCCCTGATTCTTTTTATCGTCGCGGTGCTCAACACAAATAGACCAGCCAGTAGTGTAGATATCTCTATCGCTTGGCTCGGCATTCCCATCGGAATGCTCTGGACAGTTTTCCGATTCACACTGACCGCTTCGGCAGGCACTCAACCCACCACACTTGTAGCCTCCGCAAAACAGCTCGAAATGATTCGCCCCCGCCCCTACTTCGCTCAATCACGCACTTGGCCCGCCGCAGAATTGGCGGATATCAGCGTGCGCGAAGGCCGCATCCTGGCCGTGCTGGCGCCGCACGTTATCTTTCAGGTGATCCTAACTGGCGACCGCGTCGAGAATTTCGAAATCGCCTGGAATGGCGTCGGCGCGCTGGTCAGCATCGAAGACAATCTCCGCGACGTGCTCGGCCTGCCTCACTCAAACCCGCAACCCACCGACCCATCTACCTGATCGACTTCGATTCCCGTTTGGCCGGCGCAACCCGCCCCATCAACCACTGCACCCAAGCCTTTTGTAGCTCGGCAAGGTTTCCGCCGCTGGCGATTTCCAACGCTTCGCTGCCGGATGGATCCTTCGCATAATTAGCGGTAAATGCCGCGTAGAAAACTTTGAGTTTTTTCTGATCGTGAAAATACATGAGCAGGCTGCCCGCCTCGCCGGTCCCGCGGGCCGGCGCCGCGCCCGGCGGGACGACCCGACCCTTCGGGGCGACGCGATCCTTCGAGGAGACGCGCCCCTTCGGGGCGACGCGACTGCCGCTCGGATTGTTTCGACGCTTTCCGACGGCCGCTTGCGTTTGACAGTAGCGGACGTGACACGCGCCATCCTTGGCCTCCTGTTGGTTGGTGATTAGGCACCACCATTCTGACAGGAGGCCTTGCCGCGCGCTAGTCTCTGTAAAGCGCGCAGGGGCGCGGACTTACGGGTTAATTGCATTAGCTTTGTAAGCCGTGGGCGGGGCAGCCGCGGGTCCGGCGCCGGGTCAGATGTGGGAAAACCAACTCGCCGGAGCCGGGCATTTTCCGGGGGTAAATTCAGAAGGTTGTCCAACTGTCGAAACTTGGTTTTCCCACATCTAACCCGTCGCCGGTGGTCAACTCCCTCGATCATGGGCTGTCTTCGACCCTGAGGCTCTCTTCGAGCCTGAGCCTCAGAGCCGAAGGCAGACCCGAAGGGGAAGCCCCATGCCACGAAGCGCGGAATCGCGCACGGTCATTTAGCGGCGGACCCCCGTGTCCGCCCAACACCTCCGCGCAAAATGCCATATATCCAATTCTTTCCCCGCCGCCCCGATTCATGCGATAATGCCCAACCGAACGCGACAAGAATTTCAATACGGACCTGTGTACGACCCATGAACGAATCCGTTCAGATATCGCCCCCCTGCTCGAACGCCTCCGCACCGGCGAGCAGGATGCGCTGGCCGAGCTGTTCAATCGATATCACCCGCAGCTTCGCCGCATGGTCGAGCTCCGGCTCGATCCCCGGCTCGGCGCCCGCGTGGCCCCGTCTGATGTGTTGCAGCAAGCGTACGTCGATTGCCTGACGCGATACGAGCACTTCTTCAATCGGCAAGGCGCATCGTTTTATGTCTGGCTCCGGCTGGTTGTGAATCAAAGCCTGGTCGATCTGCACCGCCGTCATCTGGCCGCCAAGATGCGCGATGCCGGCCAGGAGGCTTCGCCCAATTGGACCGCCGCCACTTCCGTCTCGCTCGCCCGGCATCTGGTCGCGCAGATGGAGTCGCCCAGCCAGATCGTTCGCAAGGAAGAGATGTTGACGCAGGTTCAGGCGGCGCTGGAAACCTTGGAGCCGCTCGATCGCGAAATCCTGACGCTCCGGCATTTCGAGGAGCTGGGCAACAACGAGGTCGCCGAGTTGTTGGGCCTCGCCAAGGCCGCGGCCAGCAATCGCTACGTCCGCGCGCTGGGCCGACTCCGTCAGGCCCTTGCCAAAGTGCCCGGTTTTTTTCTAGGTCGGCAAAGCCGGCTTGAGAGGCTCAGCCAAACCCGTCCTGCGCCCGTCGTAGTCGGTAGGAGACCACGAGTT
>DAIRGS010000001.1:0-22918 GCA_036794395.1 Tepidisphaeraceae bacterium
CCACATCACACATTTTGCCTCATTCCCTCATCGCCCAATCACCCCATCCAGCCCCTTGGCATCATTGACAAATCTCAGCCGCAACAGCCCATCCGCAAAGTCAAAAGACCCCGCATCAAGTGGCTTACCACCCACTAGAACAGACTTAGGCGCACTTGCCATTGCCACACATACCACCGCATGACTATTGGCAATCCCCACGGCATGAAATCGAATTGATGCGTCATCCACCTTCTGATCCGTAACCCGACACGCGGCCGCTATGACCCCCTGATAGCCGCCCTTAAAAGCATCCAGATCCACGAGCAATGCCTTCCGGCCCGGCGTAAGTTCGACGTGTTTCACAACCGGCAAACCTGTCTCAAACAGCGAAACAAACCGCCCGTTCATTTCGTGAGCCGGCATGTCATTAACCGATTCATCCAGCCCCGCCGCCACGATATAAGGTCCACGCCGCAGAACCAGCGCGTTGGCCTGCTTCCAATCCAGCCCCACCAATGCCGCGCCTTCGCGCGTCCATTTTCGAATCTGCTCGGCCCCATCCTTCTGATAGCTTAGTGCCGAAGGTGATGCAGGTTGCAACTTTACATAACCCTTGCCCACGTGCGCCCACGGGCCCGCGTCGCCCGCGATGCCCAGTTCCGCAAAGAGATGTTCCATTGGCGCTTTGTACGACATCGGAGCCGCGTTCCACCAGTCGTGAACGGCATTGAACGGGTCCTTTCCATCATCCACAATCAGAAGCGCGCCGCCCTGCCGCACCCACGCCGCCAGGGCCTTGTGAAATTCAGGCGTGGGCGGCTTTTGCCCTTCGTATGTCAGCAGAAGTACGTGATACCGATCCAGGAATCCCGGAGAGGTTGCGTTCTCAATCTGCACGGGTTCGACCGGAATGCCATGCTTAAGCAGCGGCATCGCCAGGCCATAAAAATTGCCTAAATGCTCATCCGACCCCTGCGGCCCGCCTCGTTGAAACATCATCGTGTCGGACATCAGCACGCCAACACCCTGCGTGCCGCAATACTCCCACCGATTCGCCTCAGCCGGCTGCTTCATGTCGCCCATCGCGGTGATGACCGCCTGAAGCTCCGTCTCGTAATCGGGCGGGATCGGCTCCGTTCGCGAAGGCTGCGTCGCCGATGGATATCGCCGCATGAAAATCCGCTGCGGCCACGGCATGATCTCATACCGCCAAACCTCCGGCTGAAGCAACGAAGCCGTCAGTGTGCATTCCCAGTTTGTGCGGTAATCCACCCAGTTGTGCCGCGGGTTGTCTTCCACCGGATCATTGAGATACCAGACCCGCCGGCCGCTGGCCCGCACCAGGTTCTGCATCACGCCATATTCGAGAAAAGCCGTGTCGAACGTGCGCTCCTTGAGCCGGCCTTCGTAAACGTTTGGAGTACGGGATGTCCCAGTCCACACTTGCGCGATGTACCCATCGCACCCCACCTGCAACAGTGAAGACTCCGGGCTGACAATCCGCCATTGCGAATAATTGATCAGCGAATGCGTCGCCACATAACACGGAATCTCGCGCCCGTGCGCCTTGGCATACTGATGCACCGCGTCAAACACCTGCGATAACGCCCGGCGATACAAATAGTATTTGAGCTTCGACGCACGATACTGCGCATCGGGAGAAGAATCCGGCGCCAGCCACTCGTCCCCGTAGTATGTCTTCCACTCGCGCTTGAAGTTTGCTTCCCACCCCGCATCCACCCAGAACTCCGGCTCCTCCAGACACACCGCCACCGCCCCCGCATCCAGCGTCTTGAGAACGCCCTCGGCCAGATACTTCCCGTAACTCTCGCCCGGCGAAATGTAGGGCACATCCCGCCCGTGGGCCCGAAGCGATCCGTCCTTCCGTTGCTGCGACTGATCGACATGATCCGTCCCATCCCACCGGCCATGGATGTAATCCTGATACCCGCCCCACGCGACCCCCGTCATGATGTGCGTTCGATACCCGTGGCTTTTCCAGTCCTCCATCCGAGCGGGGAATGCGCGCCCAATCCCATACACCAGCGCCACATCCGCATTCAGTTCAACCCGCGGCGACCACGGGGCCGACGTTTGGAAAGATAAGCGTTCATCTTCAATAGGCCGATCGACGATGGCATTCTGACCAGCCGCCCAATCCGCCATACAAAACGCCGCGAACAATCCCAGTCCCACAGTGATCTTCATACCCGCGATACCGGCAAATGGATTTTTCTGTTGCATTGGCCCGAAGATTAGCCGTAGACTTCTAATTCATTAGAAGACTCTTGGAGCCCAGCCATGTCCAGGCCCCCTTCGTCCCATCCGACTGAACTCGAGCTGGAAATCCTCAAGATCGTTTGGCGCGATGGCCCCTCAACTGTTCGCCAGGTTCGCGATGCGCTTGAGGCGCTGGGACGAAAGCTCGCGCATACTTCTGTCATCACCATGATGAATATCATGGTCGACAAGGACTATCTGAAGCGCGCCCGCAAGGGCTCCGGATTCATGTACACGGCAAAAGTGGCGCGCGGAGCAACGCTCGGGCGCATGCTGCGCGACGTCGTGGACCGCGCTTTTGGCGGCTCCGGGGCTGCCGCGATGCTCAATCTCCTGGAGACAAGCGACGTTTCGCAAGAGGAGCTCGATCAACTGCGCCAGCTCATCGCCCGGAAATCAAAGGAGCAACGACCATGAAGTGGCTCACCCATATCCACCCTGATCCGGCGATTTACCTTCGCATCGTCTGGGCACTGGCACACTTCCTTTGGCAGGGAACTTTTGTCGCCGCGATTGTTTGGATGGCCGAGCCGTGGCTGAATGGTCGATCCGCCAGGTTGAGATACAAAGTTTATTTCGTCTCGCTGTTGATGCTGGCAATGCTTCCGGTCATCAATTTCATGCTCCTCTCGCGCGCTCAAATACCAGCACGCGAAACGACTGCCCCCGTCGTAGCGAATTTGAACCAATCAAAACTCGCCGCACCGGTCGGAACCGAATCAGATCAACGAACAACAGAGATCCAGTCCGTGTCAATTCCTCAAGCCGACTTGTCACCGGCAACCAGTTCCGAATCCCCGCTCAATCGCTTGACCCGCGCTGCCCCGTGGGCGGTGGCCGCGTATGGGGCGGGAGTTCTGCTCATGCTCGTCCGACTCGGGCTCGCGGTGCTTGCCGGCCGATCACTATGCCGATCCGCGATTTCACCCGATGCTCGCATGCTCGAGATATTCGAGCGAATCGCGCTTCGCATGCGCATGAAAGCCGTTCCCACATTGGGCTTTTGCACGCGGCTGGCTACGCCGTCGGTCGTTGGAATCTTCGGCTCAATGGTGCTCTTTCCTGTCTCAGTCGCCTCAGAGTTGTCTGTATCGCAACTCGAGGCGATTCTCGCCCACGAACTGGCACATATCCGCCGGTGGGATGTGATCGCAAACATCGTCCAGCGGATCATCAAGGCGTTCCTGTTCTTTCATCCCGCAGTGTGGTTCCTTTCAAATCGTATTCGCGTCGAGCGCGAGAATTGCTGTGACGATCTGGTCCTGGCGCTTGGCGCGGAAAAATCCGATTATGCTGACGCACTGGTGCGCGTGGCGCAATTGGCATTCACCCCATCGGCATCGCTTGCGGGCCTGGCGGCCACCGGTTCGCGATCACGGTTGCGCCGAAGAATTCTGCGCATCATGGGGAATAATGGTCACTACTCCACAGTTCTTCCCCGCGGCGGATTGGCGTTCGTGGCCGTGCTCCTGCTTCTTGCGCTGTCCGCAATTCAAATCAACGCCCCCGCGCTTAGAGCCCACGGCCAGGCTCAATTAAAGCCCGCCTCAACTCTGCCTGCGTCGATGCCAATATCGCAAAACATCACGTTGCAGGAATCCGACGCGGCCCGCCCGATCCGGATGTCCAAGGGGGACAACCTCATCGTCACGCTTGAAGAAGTTAAATCAGTGAATCAATGGATCTGGCGCGATGCGGCGAATGAGGGATTCACACTCATCGAACAGAATATTACGCCAAGGCCAGGATCAAACCTTCAGGCACATCAGTTTCGCTTCATCGTTACCGGCGCCACCAAGGGTAAGCTCGCGCTGCAACTTCGAATGCTTGCCCACGCGACAACACGTCCGCTCATTGACATGCCGACAGACGCGCAGATTGATGCTGAACAACTGCGGCTGGAAGTAATGATCCTCGCACGGGCGCCAAGAAACGAGGCCACTGGGGAAATCCTGTTTAAGGATGCAGTCAATGCTGAAATCGCCAGGAGGTATGTGCAGCTTCCAGCGTTGATGCGCGCCAACGTTCGGGAGAAAAACCGCCAATACCTCAAATCCGTTCAGCGGATCGTTGTTTTTGAAATCGACTCGGATCCGAATGACGCAACCGCGCGCGGGTTGAAGTGGCTCTCCAACCACGTCGGCCCGGACGGGACCGTTTCGTCCGCCTCCAAAGGCAATGACTCGGGTGTCGCCATCCCGTCATTTGCAGGGCTCGCATTCCTTGCGGCTGGGAGTAGCACGGAAAACGGCCCATATGCCAAACAGCTCAAAGAAATCACCCAGTACGTAATTTCCCAACAGCAACCGTCTGGCCTCCTGCAAGCGAAGACGCCAAGTGGGCCGCCGATGTATGAGCATGGGTATGCGTTGTTATTCCTCGCCGAATCGTACATGAAGCATCCGGATGCATCCGTGCGGCAAGCGATGACCAAAGCAATCGCGTTGACCGAAAAGAACGCCAATCCGCAGGGCGGATGGCGCTATACGCCTCAACCCTTGGATGCCGACATTTCCGTCACGGCGTGCCAGCTCAACGCGCTGCTGGCCGCCAAGGCCGCCGGGCTTGAGGTCAATCCAAACATAGTCGCCAAGGCAATCGAATACGTGCGAAGCTGCCAGAATCCCGATGGGGGATTTTCGTACATGGCGCGCCAGCAGGGCGGCGGGAGCAGCGGCTGGCCGCGATCCGCGGCGGCGGTGGCGGTTCTAATCCACGGAGACACGCGCCTCGTGGACGATGCACTGGTTCGCGGCATCCGCTACGCCAGCGAGACGGCGATGGCGCCGCGCACTCACTATTTCTATGGAATGTACTACACCAGCCAATGGATCACCGCTGCCGCACGCGACGCGAAAACTGCCGAAGCAATGAAGACTGCAATCCTTTCCGCCCAATGCCCAGATGGTTCATGGACAGGCGAAATCTCCGACGAATACGCGACTGCCAACGCCCTGCTCGTCCTGCAATCCCGCGACGCCCGGCTGTGGATTTTCCGATGACGCCTCTCACGTAGCAACGCACCGCCGCCCGATGCGTACGTTGGATTAGTTCAACGCTTCGGCATCGGAGGACCATGTTTCCGCGCCACGACCCGCCAACGCGTCGTCAAATCCTTTCAACAACACTCGCGGGGGCAGCGTCCATGTCGGCGACCCGGATTCTACGCGGCATCCCAACCGGTTATTCGGCTAACGAAAAACTCAACGTCGCCCAAATCGGCGTCACTGGAAAAGGTGCGGCCGACCTCAAAGGCGTCACCGAGGCCGGCGGCAATATCGTCGCCCTGTGCGACTTCGACGAGCATCATCTCGCCACCGCCGCCCGGCAATTCACCAGGGCAAAACAGCACGCCGACTTCCGCAAAATGCTGGATTCGCAGAAGGATATCGACGCGGTCGTGGTAACGATTCCCGATCATCAGCATGCCGTCGCCGCGATGGCCGCCATGATGCGCGGCAAGCATGTTTACTGTCAGAAGCCGCTCACCCACGACATATACGAAGCGCGCGTCCTTCGCGATGCGGCCCGGAAATACAAAGTCGCTACACAGATGGGCAATCAGGGGCACGCCAATGAGCCGCTCCGAACACAAGTCGATTGGATCAGGGCTGGCGTATTGGGCCAGGTACACGATGTCCATCTCTGGACAAACCGGCCCATCTGGCCCCAGGGCGCCGACCGCCCCACCGACACACCGCCCGTTCCGACAGGATTGGATTGGGATCTCTGGCTCGGCACTGCCCCGCAGCGTCCGTACAGCCCCGCCTATCACCCGTTCAAATGGCGCGGTTTCTGGGATTTCGGCACCGGCGCGCTGGGCGACATGGGCTGTCACATCATCGACATCCCCTTCTGGGCGCTCGATCTGGGCGGCAACTGCACAGTCGAAGCCGAGAGCGGCGGACAAACTCTCGAGTCCGGGCCCAAGTGGTCAATCGTCACCTGGCGATTCCCCGCTCGCGGCAAACTCGTTCCCCTGGTTATGAAGTGGTACGACGGCGGAAAGCTGCCTATTCAACCCGCGGGCATGAGCGATGAAGCATGGAACGATGCCAAAGAAGGCGGCGTGATCTTCATCGGCGACAAAGGCGTGATGGCGGGTAGCCGGGCGAAGATGCCAAATGTCCTGGGCGAGTATGGCAAAGATCTAAAGCCCCCGGATCGAACGATTCCTACATCCCCCGGGCATTATGTCGAATGGCTGGAGGCCTGCAAAGGCGGTCCTGCCGCCGGGACAAATTTTGACTACGCGACCCCACTCACCGAAACCGTCCTGCTCGGCAATCTTGCAATTCGCGTCGGGAAGCCCATCGCATGGGATTCAGCACACATGAAGGTAACCAACCACCCAGAGGCGAATGCATTGATTCGCCGGGAATATCGAAAGGGTTGGGGGTTGGATGCGATTGAAGCCTGAAGGCCACGACCCATTAGTCGAGCTCTGGCGAACCGGGTTGCGTATCATCGCGGCCCTCGGTTTCATCGCGGCCGGGATCAATCATTTCGCCAAGCCCCAGTTCTATCGCGAGATTGTTCCGCCGGGCTTCCCTTCCCCCGCGGCGCTGGTCGCCATCAGTGGCTTCTTCGAGATTCTTGGAGGAATCGGATTGCTCATGCCTCCGTTGCGCCGATGGGCCGGGTGGGGGCTAATCGCGCTGTTGATTGCCGTGTTTCCCGCCAATATCTACATGGCGGTGGAACCGCAACGCTTTGCATCCATGCACATCGCCCCGTGGGTTCTCCGGGCGCGCCTGCCGCTTCAATGCGTCTTCGTCGTCTGGATCTGGTTCGTCGCAATCAATCGACGGTTACGCGCCGATGCACCTCGCATTATAAGTACGCCGACATGATTTGTCGAACTTTCCCGCCGGCCAGTCGCGTCGCTTGTGCATCACTGCTTGCCGTGCTGTTGACCGGCTGCACTCGGTTCGAACTCTTCGACGCGACCATCCCTTCCAAGGAATATGATCGCACGCGTTCCCTGATTTATGGCGATGCGCCGCGCCAAACCCTGGACGTCTACCGCCCACACCACGCGAAACAACCCGCGAAAGTCGTCATATTTTTCTACGGTGGCGATTGGCAGAACGGTAGCAAGGCCGACTACCGCTTCGTCGCCCAGGCGCTGACCACGCGAGGATTTATCGCGGTCCTCCCCGATTACCGGCTCTATCCATCCGTCGTCTTTCCTGCGTTCGTTGACGATGGCGCGCTCGCTACCCGCTGGGTACACGACAACATCAAAAGCTTCGGCGGCGACCCATCGCACATCTACCTGATGGGCCACTCCGCCGGTGCGCACATCGCATCACTCCTTACGCTCGATCAGCGATATCTCAAATCAGTCGGCCTGGATCGAAATGCGATCCGTGGCACAGCCGCCCTTTCCGGCCCGTATGACTTTGTTCCCTCGGTGGAAGACCGCGGCGCCTTCGGCATGTCCCCCAATCAAACCACCGTAAACCCCGACATGGAGCCGATCAATTTCGTCGATGGCCATGCCCCGCCCATGCTTCTGGTACAGGGTCTTAAGGACGATGTGGTGGGCTCAGACAATACCCAAAAGCTGGCAGCAAAGATTCAAGCCTCAGGTGGAGAAGTTCAAACGATTTACTATCCCGACCGAGGCCATGCCGGCGTCGTCCAGGCATTCGCCTCCCCCTTCCGCTGGCTCGCCCCGGTGCTCAAAGACACGGCGGCTTTCTTTAACGCACATTAGCTCGTAAGCCTGCAGAGCTTTCCCTGAGCTAGCGGACGAACCGCATTGCGGCTAAGACAACGCCTTCATGGGAACCCGTCGGCGGCTGCTTTACGTGCTTCATCAATACGGGCATCTTGGCGGCGCGGAGCTTCAGACGAATCTGCTTGCCCGGCGGATGGAGGGGGCTTTTGACGTCGCTGTGGC
This sequence comes from Tepidisphaeraceae bacterium, assembly GCA_036794395.1. Taxonomy (GTDB): domain Bacteria; phylum Planctomycetota; class Phycisphaerae; order Tepidisphaerales; family Tepidisphaeraceae; genus DASXMX01. The sequence goes on from DAIRGS010000001.1 coordinate 8,171, forward strand.
GTGGATGGATTTGAAGGGGAAATGCGCCGTGCTGCTGAATGTTGCGGATGGGAGCGAGAGGCGGTGGGCGACGGAGCCGGTCGTGCAACTGGGTGGAGACAGTGCAGCGGCGGAGCGAACGCTGGAGCAGATTTTGGCGGCGTTTCGGCCGGACATTGTTCACTTTCAGCAAGTTATGTATTGGCCGTTGTCGGCGATTGATATAGCGGTGGCGAGTGGGGCCAAGGTGGTGGTGAGTTTGTATGACTACATCACGATTACGCCGGACTATGCAATGATCGGGGTGGCGGATCCGCGGGAGACATTCACGGCGGCTTATGCGATTTCGCGGTTTGGCAGTGATCTAAGCGGGCTGCTTGCCGAGCGGCGGGAGCATTTTACAAAGAGCCTGGAACGGGTGAATCGAAGAGTGGTGATTTCAGATTACCTGCGGCGGGTGGTGTCGTTGGTGTATCCGATGGATTTTCAGGTGATCGAGCCGGGGATAGAGCCGTTTGAGCCGGCTGCTAGAGCGCCTGGCGGAGGCGCGGTGCGGTTTGGGTTTTTGGGGTCTTTCATTCGGACGAAGGGGCTGGCGACGTTGACCGAGGCATTTGTGAAACTGAGGCAGCGCCACCCTGCCGCCGAGCTGCGGATTTATGGCGGGCCGGTACCTCGGGGGGCGCCGCCGGCAGGGATGTACATGTTGGGGCCGTACGGAGCAACGGACTTGTCACGGATTTTTAGTGAGTTTGATGTGGGGGTGATTCCGTCGATTTTTGCCGAGACGTATTCGATTGTGTTATCGGAGATGTGGAACGCGGGCGTGCCGCCGGTGGTTTCGAATATTGGGGCGATGGGTGAGCGACTAAGCGATGGGGTGAATGGCAGATTGGTACCGCCGGGCGATTCAGATGCGCTGGCGGCGGCGATGGCGTGGTTCATTGAAAACAATTCATGGAAATCGTGGAAACTGCCTGCGCCGCGAACAGCCGATGAAATGGCCGGGGATCATGAGGCGATGTACGAATCGCTTGCATAGAACTTTTGTGAGAATGCGAGGCGGGTATCTCGATTCTGATCTATAGCGAAGGGAGTAAGCGTGGCGGGACGAGAATTCATGCTGCATGAGGCAAGTCATCGGCAGTTGCTGGAGTATCGGCCGATGGTGGCGGTGTTGCCCTGGGGGGCGACGGAGGCACATAACCTTCATTTGCCATGTGGGACGGATGTGATTGAGGGGAATTCGCTGGCTGAGCGTGCGGGGGAAGTAGCGCACGGGGCTGGGGCAAAGGTGATAGTGCTGCCGGCAATTCCGTTTGGGAACAATGAGCAGCAGTTAGATCAGGTGGCGACGATCAGCTTTCGCACTGCGACCGCGGCAGCGATTTTGGCTGATGTGGCGCGCAGCCTCACGTTGCAGGGGATCGATCGGCTGATCGTACTGAATACGCATGGAGGGAATGAATTCAAGCCGATCGTGCGGGATGTGCAAAAGGAGTTCGGGATCTTCATTGTGGTGGTGAACTTCTTTCAGATGAAGCCGGAGCTGATGAAGGAGATTTTCGAGATTCCCGACGATCATGCTGGCGAGATGGAAACGAGTTTGATTTTACATCTGCGACCGGGCTGGGTGGAGCTGGAGGCGGCGGGAGAAGGCCGGCGGCTCCCGTTTGAGATCGAGGGGCTGACGCAGGCGGGCGTTTGGACGCCGCGGCCGTGGTCGAAGGTTCATCCAGACACGGGGTCGGGAAATCCACTTAAGGCCACGGCCGAGAAAGGGAAAAGGTATTTCGAAGTGATCTCAGGAGAGATTGCGAAGATTATCATCTCGGTGGAGAAGGGGAAAAAGGGAGAGGTTCCGTATATTTGATCAAGAGGACCGATTGGGAAATACGATCGTTGCAAGCAGGCCCTCCGCTGCGCTATGACGATCTCGGGTTTCCGCCGAATCGGTTTCAAACCTTGTGGATGACGCGCGCGGTCAGGAAGACGAGGTAGGTGGCGGCGGGTGGTTGGCCGGTGATCTTTTGGACGGCCGTGCTGTACGCGTTGAGTTGGGGCAGGTAGGACGCGGCCCGCGCGGGGACGCCATTCGCCGAAACGTTGTCGGTTTTGTAGTCGATTAAGACTGTGCCGTGGGGCGTGGGGGCTAGCAGATCAATTCGTCCGCGGACCATGATCTGGTCGAGGGGATCATCGGAACTCGCCTCACTGGATGAAACCGCGAAGTGGATGGGGAGTTCGCGGAGAAGTTCTTTTGCGTTGACCTTGAGAAGTGAACCGACTTCGGTGGAGAGCAGCCAATGGATATCGTCGTGCCGGACAAGTTTGGCGGCGGATGGGGCGATGAGTTTGCGGTCAACCATTTCTGAGATCTGTTGCTCCAGATCTTTTGCATCACACGCGCGGGAGAAATCCAGGTGAAGCATTACGCGATGCGTGACGTCGCCGATGGTGGTGGGTGAAGGGGTTTGATCCGCCCCGAATCGGGGGACGGGCAGATCGACGGGCTGGGCGGCGGAGCGATCAGTTTTTTTGGCGATGGCGGTAACGGCCTGGGCAGCCTGGACGCGGGTGAAGGCTTCAAATGGATATACATGATCGAGGCGGGCGATGATTCTCGTAGCGATCGGATCAGGCGCGGGCGTCTCCGGGAGAGGGGTAAGGGCGGCAAGCTGCATCTGAGCGGGGGAGAAGTCGGGCCGAGTTTTATGTTCCGCTTGCCAGGAAGAGACTTCGGGGGCGGAGTGGGTTTCAACTTTGATCATTCCGGGGCCCGCGGCGGCTGAGACGGGGCCGAGCCAGTCGAGCATGCAGCGGGCGCGGAGGATGTCATCGGCAGAAAATGGGCCGGTGTATCCCCCCCACCGCCTATCCCACGTTTCGGTGGATTTGGGATCGCACGTGCCCACGAGAATCAGATGCTCCTTGGCGCGCGTCATTGCGACATACAACACGCGCAGCTCCTCGGCCAGCGCCTGCTGACGAAGCCGGCGGCGCACGAGCAATTGAGCGAGCGAGGGATAGCGGATCATGCGATGCTCATCGACAACCGCCATGCCGAGTCCGGCGGCACGGTCGGCGATGATGGCGCCGTGGCAATCGGAAAGGTTGATCTTCTTACCTAAATCCGGGAGGACGACGATCGGAAATTCGAGCCCTTTGGAGCGATGAATGCTCATGATGCGCACGACGTTGTCGGCTTCAGATGCGGTGGACGGCTGGCCGAGATCGACCTCGTCGCGGAGGCTTTCGAGAAATGCGAGAAAGCGCGACAGTCCCTGTCGGCGGAATGATCCGAACTGGGCTGCGCGTTGGCGGAAGTCGCTGAGGTTGGCAACGCGTTGCTGGCCATCGTGAAGCGCGGCACAAAACGCGAGGTAGCCGGTCTGGTCGTAAATGTGGCCGATCACTTCCGCCAGCGGGCGGGAGTGGGCCATGGCGCGCCAGCTCTTCAGCCGCGCCAGGAAATCACGCAGTGCGGCGGCGACTTCGTCGTCCTGCTCGTTGGCGTATTGCACGACCGCATCATGAAAGGGAATCGCAACTTCAGGAGGCTCGGTGGGATAGGCGAGGCGGATGTGGGTGAGGCAGTTATCGGGCTCGGGGAGGTTGGCCAGCGGACCACGCAGCACGGCGGCGAGGGGAATGTCCTGGCGCTGGTTTTCGAGGATGGCGAGCAGCGAGAGCATGTCGCGGATTTCCATCGACTCGAAGTAACCGGTGCCTGACTGGGCATGGACAGGGATGTCCGCGCGGCGCAGGACATCGGCGAACTGCTCGGATTTGTAGCGCATCGAGCGAAGGAGAATGACGATGTCCTTGAACTGAACAGGTCGCGTTTGGAATGAGCCGATGCCATCCGGCTCGGTAATCTGCATGGGCGGCGAGCCATCAAGGCCGGTGAGCTTGCGGATGCGCGAAGCGATGAGAACGGCTTCGCGCTGGGAGCGATCCAGATCGGCTTCTTCGGCATCGGCGGATGGCGTTTCGGATTCAGATGCGGCTTCATCGCTTTGCAGATTCGCTGGAAGCAGATGCATTTCGAGCGGCGCTCCGCTGAAGCTGGGCGGGCCGCTCGTGGGATAAGGCAGGCCGGGGTGGAGGCGGTGGGTTTGATCGTAGTCAATGTCCGCGGCGTCGGCAGTCATCAGGCGCTCGAATACTTCGTTGACGGCCTCGAGCAATGCCGAGCGGCTGCGAAAATTGGATTGGAGATCGATGACTATACCCCGGCTCGATGTGCCGTCGCCACGATAGGTGCGCTGGCGTTCGAGGAACCGGCCGGTCTCGGCCAGGCGAAAGCGGTAAATGCTTTGCTTGACGTCGCCGACGCAGAAAAAGTTTCCGGTTTGGCCCGGCTCGTCGCAGATGCACTCGCGGCTGAGCAGAGTGAGGATCGCATCCTGCAATTCGTTGATGTCCTGATATTCGTCGACAAGAACGTGGGCGAAGCGCTTGTGGTATCCGCGAGCGGCACGGGAGGGAGTAAGCGTCGCACCGGCCGAGGTATCACAGAGAACCTTAAACGCGAATCGTTCGAGGTCGGCAAAATCCAGCACGCGGGAAGCGTTTTTGACATCGCGATATCGGCGTCCGAATCGTTCGACAAGCTGGAGAAACATTTCGGAGTGCGGCTGAATCCCGGCAAGACCTTCCTGCCACTGGGCGGTGGTAAAACGCAGCAGCTCGAACAGCGCACCGCGCGTCATCGCATCCCGCACCGCATCGACGGCTTGCTTGGCTTGTTCCTTGCCAGGGAGCGAATTGGAAACTGAGGGGAGTCGATCGCGCGGATGACTGCGAACGTGTTCGCCCAGGGCATCAATCCCTTCGGACCCGAGAAGCTCGTCCCAATAGCGCAGCGACCGGCTGCAATTGGTCAGCTCAGTCAGATAGGCGGGGAATGACCCCAGGCTTTGGATTAGATTTGTGGCGCGATCACATTGGGCCCGCGTGGCGGCGATGGTGCGGGAGAGGATTTCGGTGAGCTCAACTCCCAAGTCGCTGTCGGCCAGTTCGCCCTCGGCGGCGCCGGCAATTCTCTGGCGGGCGCGATCGATCCAACCCAGTGGATCGACGAGACTTTCGAGCATCTCATGGGTTTGGACGACCAGGCCCATGAGGCGCTGGTCGTCGCCTTCGCCGTAGGCATCGATGAAGCGATGGAAGTCGCCGTGCTCGTCGAATTCGTAGCAGTGATCGAACAGGTCGCGGGCGGTTTCGCGGCGAAGCAGGCCGGCTTCGTCGCCATCGAGCACGACAAATCCCGGATCGAGGCCGACAGCGTGAAAATGCTCGCGCAGCAGCTTGGCGCAGAAACTATGAAGCGTACTAACGCTGGCGTGATTGACCAGGGCAAGCTGCCGATCGAGGCGCGTTGAGGGAGATTGGGCGGCGCGCTCACGCAGGGCGGCGTGAATGCGCGATTTCATTTCCGAAGCCGCCGCCTCGGTAAAAGTGACGACGAGCAACTCATCAACGCCGCAAGAGTCCGGGGCGTCGCACACGAGGTGGACGCAGCGGGCGGCGAGCATCGCTGTTTTTCCGGACCCGGCGGCAGCGGAAACGAGGATGTTGCGGCCGGTCGTGGTAATGCCGCGTTTTTGAGGCTTGGTCCAGGGGGTTTTTGAAGTCATTGAGGGGTCCCCTTCCCTCGTGGCGGGCTGACGAAATTGGCGCGACCTGCAGGGTGTTTCGGATCCGGATCTTGTCGCGCGCCTTCTGGCTCCCTCTCCCTCCGGGAGAGGGTTGGGGTGAGGGCGAATGCCAGGCGCCTTCCCGTTGGCGCATAGCTCATTGCGGTTCCCAGAACCACAGCTCTTGTTGCGTCCGATTCTCGTTGCGGCACATAAGAGGTCCGCAACGTCCCACCGCCGGGCGCTTCTTTGCGACAATTGCCATAACAGCAGCGCCCGACAGTTTGAGTCTTCTCTCCTTCCCCCTCCCCCCAGCCCTCTCCCGGAGGGAGAGGGGGCCAGAGGGCGGACACGGGGGTCCGCGCCCTACGACATGCAGGGAGAGGTCGCCGGAGGGTGCCCCTGCCCATGCGAAACGAAACCTCGACGAATGTGCTTTGCGAAAACCTTGTGGTTTTCATCAGCATGCCCCTCCTGCTGCCGCAGCGTCTGTTGCTCGGCCGAGCACTTCTTCGCGGGATTCGCTGGAAAGAAAGTTGTAGCGATTGATCGCCGGATCGAAGCGGCAGACGCTTCGGTAATCGCAATGCACGCAGGGGGAGTTGTCGTTCAGGCGGTACGGGCTAATTTCGATTCGCCCGGACAACATTCCCGTCGCGATCTCGGTCAGTTTTTTGGCGGCGAGATTGAGCACGTCGCGAAAGTCATTCGATTCGGCGGCGTCGGAGGTTCCGGCGCGGCCGAGCGATCCATCCTTCTTGATAAAGACCTGCACGACTTGCGACGTGCCGGTTGTGAGATCTCTATCGAGCATGGGGAGAACGCGGAGATCGAACAGGCCGCGGGGCTTGAGCTTGAGGTGCCAGGCGGGATCGGTGGGGCCGACGCACTCGTCGGGGTGATCGACGTCTTCGATTTTGCGGATGAGCTGATGATAGAAAGCGCCGGCAGCTTCGAGTGATCGGCCGGATAGCTTTTGGCCATTGGCTTCGAGAACGAGGAGGTGAGAGAGCAGTTGCAGGGTCAGGCCGTGTTTGACCATCCCGACGGGGAGTTTGGTCGCGCTCAGCCGATAGTCGATGGCGGCGACGACGCCGGTGGATTCGGCACGATCGACGCGGTCGATCTTTCCGCGCAGCAGCACATCGCCCGAGGGCGTGGATACTTTCAGCGCGGGAAGGTTTCCATCGGAGCCGAAGGTGATGCCGACGTGGGTTGGTCGGAAAGAGCCGCGTTTGAGCAGCTCGCGCTGGGCAAGGGCAATTCTCCGGGAGACTTTCCGCGTGCGCTCCAGGAGGTAGCGATTGCGGGCGCTGCCGAGCATGATTTCCTCGCGCAGTTTAGCGCCGACGCGCGTGACGAACTCGTCGATCACTTGCTCCAGCCGGGCAGTGCGATCGCCTTCGGATCGGCGGCGCATGACGTCCTTCAATGAGCCTTCGAGCAGATCGTGGTAGAGGCGGCCAAGATCCTGGCTGGTCACTTCTTGCCGGGAACGAACTCGCAGACCCAAGCCGAACCGGGCGAAATGCTGATAGGGGCAGGCAGCGAACGTTTCGAGCTGTCTCACGCCAATCTCGATCGATGGCTGAAAGAGTCGTTGGCTCACTTCACTGGAGAGCTGCGCTTCGTTCGAGTAACTAAGGGCGCGCCAGGCGCGGTAGCGAGTGCGATTGATCGGATCATCGCCGGAGCCACGCGTGGCGAGCCATTGATATAGATGCAGGCAGGAAGAATTTACGTCGGCGGTTGGGTCAGGACTTGATCTGACCCATCGGGCCAGGGCGGTGACCAGCTGGCGCGGGGTCGCGATGTCGGCGGCGGAGCGGTCGGGCGATTGCGCGAGTTTGGTTTGCGGGACGGATGGGAACATCGCGGCGATCCTGAGCCAGAATGAAGAGGGCTCGGAGGATCGACCTTGATCGTCGGCGGTGGATCGGGTGATGAAAAGCCGCTCCGAAGCGCGGGTCATGGCGATGTAAGCGAGAAGGCGCTCGTCGAGCAGCCGTTCGCTCATCGCGGGGTCGAGCTCGATCCGGCGGGCACGAAGGCTTTTGCGATCGCGATCGTTGAGAACCGAACGATCGGATGCCGATCGGGGGAATTCGCCTTCGTTCAGACCTAAAACGAAGACGGCGCGGACCGATCCGGTTCGAGTGCGGTCGACTTGGCCGACCAACACCTGATCGACGGTTTGGGGCGTAATGGCAAGGTCGAACGAATCCAAACCAGCTTCCAGGACGTCGTAAAATTCGCCGGGCGTCATCTGCTCATCGCCCAGCAACTCGACCAATTCATCGAAAAGCTCGACGACATTGCGCCAGACTTGCTCGTGCTCTGCTGCCTGCTCGAGCGCTTCGGATTGCCTCGCGGCGTCGACCCACAGCCCGATGGTTTTGGAAGCGCCGAAGCGATCGAGCGCGTCGAAGATTTCTGTCGCAAAGGTTTTGACAGGCAGCGGCACTTTCGAGTTCAGGATTTTCAGCAGGGGTGCGAGACGGTCAACCAGATGCTTACGCAGCGCCTCGGCCTTCTGCGATTCTGACGGGAATGAGCCGGCGGAATCTTCTTCGCCGGTTAGACGACGGGTTTGGTAATCCCAGGGCTTTTGTGTTTCCCAGCCTTCAGTCCCGCGGATGCGGTGGGAGAGAACGTAATTCTCAAGTCCGTCTGCATCGTATAAATCGATACCCGCCAGCCCGCTGCGCAGAAGCGACATCACAGCGTCATGAGACCAATCATCGCGAACGATTTGAAACACGCTATGAATGAATTCGATCAGCGGATGATGGGTTGCCTTGCGGCGACGATCGAGAAAACAGGGAATGGCGTGTTCGGCAAAGGCGGCCTGGATCAGCTCATCGTAATCGGCGAGGCTGCGAACCATCACGCCTATCTCGCGAAGACGCATACCCGCCATGAGCAGTTCACGAATCTTTCGCGCGACGCTATCGACCTCGGCGGGTCGATCAGGGGCTTCGAGCATCTCGATGCCCCCGGATTCCTCACTGCGCGCAATTGGGTCGCGAAATGCCGACGATTCGAGTTGAGCCAACGAGGCAGATTGAAATCGCAGGGTGCGATCCAGGCGAAGCGGCTCGGAGATTTCGACTCCGTCTTCGATCAGCGCCTGATGCAGCCGGCGATAAGCGGCTTCGGTTCGGCGAAAAAGACTCATCTCGTCGGGCATCAGTTGCGGATTGGCAACGACGGGACTGGCAGGGTCGATGAGTAAGGCGATGTCGAGATAAGCCCCGGCCTTGGCAGCGCCGATCAAAATCCGCCGTTCATAGTTAGTGAAATCGGCAAAGCCATCCACGAAGATCCGCGCATTTCGAAGGAACCGGCATTGGGCGAGCGAACTCTCAACCTGCATGAGCCGGCGGTGCTGATCGAGACGATCCTGGCCCAGGTAAGTCGTGTACTGGCGGTAAATCAGCGCAACATCACTAAGCTTGTCGAGCAGAGGGGCCAATTCCAGATCGGCGGCGTTGGTTTGAGCCAGCTCGTCGACCAGATGATCGAGATCGCCGGCCGATTTTTCGGAGCGCTCGAACTCGGCAAAAGCATCATCCAGTTCGGCCGCAAGACCGGGTTGCCTTGCGACGCCTGAGTAGAACTTGAGCTGGCGGGAATTCTGACGAAGGAGGTGGCCGATGATCATTTGCCGGCCGAGCGCGGTCACTTCCGGAATGCTCGTCCCCCCGCAATCCTCAAATACATCACGACCGAATTGATCGAACGAAACCACCTGGGCCCGACAAAATGCGCCCAGGCCGCTGCGGCAGGTTAGATCGCGCTCGGCGTCAAAGGTGGCTTGTTTGGGCAGCAGCCAATAGATCGGTGGGCCGAGGGGCTGGTCGCGCATCGCCTCGACAATGGCGCGGAAACAGTGCTCCGTCTTTCCCGTTCCAGATCGACCGAGCACGAATCGGACGGCCATTTCCCCGCTCCATAAAAAACCACACAATTCCCTAACTTGGGAAAGCATAGCGGTGTTCGGGGCGGGTGACAAATCGGGAGTATGAGCCCTGTAAATCGGCGGTGTTTCATAACCACGTTAATGCTCCGCCGCCATACCCCGTAAAAAAGTTCGACGTGCCGATGTAGCTATTGCTGTACCTGAAATGCTGCAAAGTTCATTTGATCGCCCGCCGATTCTGCCTGATCGATTTCAGGGGGGTGAACGCGATAGTGGAGATACATGCAGCACAGGGTGAGCAATGCGCCGGCGATCAGCACTTGGATCAATGTTGCACCCAGGGAGGCGCGATCCAGAGCGGCAGTCGCGGCCGCGACTGCCGATGAAGTTCCCCGCGACGCCATCCATGATGCGATAACGACGACGCTGTTGTTGACCATGTGGGTGAACATCGCCGGGCGGATGCTACCGGATCGGCTTGCGACGTACCCGAGGTAAAGTCCCATGCAAAACGTAGCCGGGCTTTGAACTGGATCGAAGTGCGCCAGGCCAAACAGCATCGCCGCAATGGGGATGGCAACCCAGCGCCCCCACCGGGCGGCCAGACGGGTTTGCACGTACCCTCGAAAGAGAAATTCTTCAGCAATTCCGGGAGTGATTCCCACCACCACCAGCGCGGTCACCAATTGCACTGGCGTGAGTTGCGAAATCATTTGCTGTAACACGTCGAGCGTTCCCTCTTTGGGTTTTGGAAAGAATCGCGCGACGGTCTGAAACAGCACGCTGACCGAGAATATACCGATCGGCAACGTGAGGTATCCCATCCATGGTAACGTTGATGGGATCAGGCCAAGGCGGCGTCGAATCCCCAGTGGAGACAGCCATGCGGCCGCCAACGTCACAACCAGAAATCCAATCTGGCTGGCCATCAAGACCAGCAGCATGAATGGCAACATCCGCGCGGGGTCGTTCGCGATATCGCTCACAGCATCTTGCCAGCTCTGGAATTGGGCGGAGCCGTTGGTGTGGGCAAGAAAAATGCCGTACAGAACAGTCACGAGATAGCTCACGGCCAGTGCGCCGACGAGCGCCAGAATGCACACGACAAACACCAGCCACACGGCGGGTTTTTTGGGATGAACTTCGTAGATTCCAAAAGCGCCGGCTTGTGACGGGTGACCTCGTGGGAGCGGCGGCAACGGAAGTGCGGGAATTGATTGTGAGAGGGGAGGAAGCTGCGAAAAATCCGTGTGTTCCAAGCCGGAGGAACGGTAGCATTGATTGTTGATGTGGACAAGCGGAGTGAGTGACGTTTTAAAGTCGGGCGTGACAAGTCGACCTGCCGAATCTACGTTTTAGTGGCATGGATTTCCAATTTGTCCAAGGTTTCCACTCGTCGGGAGCGATACGCTCGGAAACTGAAATCTACCGCTCGGCCGCAGATTGCGCGGCTTTGAGACCGTCGATACAGAGCGTGAGGTAGAAGCGTTCCTGGTCGTCACGCGATTCCTCCAGCGCCTGTGTGAATTCGCGCACGGCCTGCGCTCGACGGCCCGCGCGCCAGTTAATGCGCGCCATGAGGAGCGGCGAAATTTTTACGCCGCCTGTACGAGCGGTGGTCAGTTGTTCGATGGCCCAGTCATTCCGCCCACGGAACGCGTACCACCGGCCTAATTCCGCGGCGGCTTCGGCATCGCGGGGGTCGTGGTGAAGCGCCTCCTGCGCCCGGGCGACCTGCGGCAGAAGTGTAAAATACTCGCGGCCCCGACCGAAGGACCACAGCTTGATCGTCAGGTCATCGTAGCTGGCGGATAGTGCTGTCAGGCCGTCGGCGGCAAGTGCAACGCTCAGGACGGCCCCCGTCTGGCCGCCGAAGGCGCGGAGGAGCGTGCCGGTTTGGGCGTCCCAGAGTTTGAGGGTGTGATCCTCGCCGCCTGAAAGCACCGTGATGCCATCTGGCGCAAAGGCGACGCTGAGCACCGCACCGGCGTGAGCAGGGAATGAGCGAAGTTCCTTGCCCGCGGCGATGTCCCAGATTCGGATGGTCTTATCGTCGCTTCCGGAGGCAAGAAGCCGGCCATCAGTCGAGATTGCGAGGCTGAGCACCCGGCCGGTATGCCCGGCCAAGGTCCGAACAACCTCACCGGTTTTGATATCCCACAGACGAATCAGCTTATCTTCGCCGGCCGTGGCAAAGGTCCGCCCATCCGCTGGCGAAAACACCATTGAGGTAATCGCCCCAGTCGCTCCTTTGAAGGTGCGCAGTTCGCTGCCGGTGCGGGCATCCCATAGTTTGATGGTTTGATCGGCGCTGGCAGTGAGGACGGACCTTCCATCCGGGGCAAACGCGACACCCATTACCGCGTTGGTGTGGCCTGAAAGCGGCTGCTGCTCAAGCCCCGTGCGGAGATCCCACAACTCAGCGGATTGATCCGCCCCGCCCGAGACGGCAGTTTTTCCGTCAGGAGAAAACGCGACACTCAGCACCGCGCCCGTGTGGCCCTTGAGGCGGTGGAGTTCTAACCCTGTGGAGATGTCCCAGTGGATGACGGAGTTATCGTATCCGCCGGAGAGCGCCGTTCGCCCGTCAGGAGAGAACGCCAGCGCCGAACCAAACCCGTCGTGACCATGCAATGAACGGATCTCAGAGTTAGGCCGAAGATCCCAAAGCTGGAGGGTGTGGTCGACGCTTCCCGAGAGCGCCACCGACCCATCGCCAACATACGCCGCGGCCAGCACGCGGCCCGTGTGGCCACGAAGTGATCGCAGCTCGACTCCCGTTTTTACGTCCCAAACCTTGAGCGTGTTATCATCGGCGGCGGAAAGCGCTTTGGAATCATCGGGCGAAAATGCGACGCTGTTCACCCCGCCGGTGTGGCCAACAAACTTCTGGACGACCGTGCTGGTCGCCAAGTCCCAAAGATTCATCGTGTGGTCATCGCTTCCGGCGAGGGCCTTGGTCCCATCGGAGGAGAACGCGATGCTGCTCACGCCCGCACTGTGCGATGGAAAAGAGCGAATCTCAGTGCCTTGATCCACGTTCCATAAAGTGAGCGTCGGTTCATGTAATTTGTCCACCCCGCTCCCTGACAGCGCCAGCTTGCCATCGGGAGAAAATGCAACGGTCACATCCTGTGCGTGCGTGCTAAACGTTCGCACCACCGCGCCGCTTTCGAGATTCCACAGTTTTAGCGTGCGATCATCACTCGCGGAGAGAACGCTTTTCCCGTCTGGCGAGAAGCACACGTTTGAGACCGGACCAGCGTGGCCTTCGAGCTGCTTGAGCTTCCGTCCGGTTTGGACGTCCCAGAGACCGATCGTTTTATCGGCGCTGCCCGATAGAGCGGTCTTACCATCGGCGGAGATCGCCAGGCACAGTACGTGGCCATCATGACCCACAAAGCTCCGAATCTCCGTCCCGCTTTGCACATCCCATAGCCGGACGACACGGTCTTCCCCGCCCGAAATCGCCAGGCGTCCATCCTTTGAAACTGCAACGCACCGTACCGCCCCCGTGCTGCCTGTCAGGGCAAGTAAAGGCGGCGGGGAGTATGCATAATGCGCCCACAATCCGAGTTCAGCGCCAAGCGTCGGTCGGCCGAGTCGGCCAAGAGAAGTGTATGCTTCTGCATACTTTCCGCCGGCATCCACCCACCGGCCGGCCAAATCGAGCGCATCGCCCTGGGCAAGCAGGCCATCGGCAACGGCAATCTGAGCGGCGTTACGCTGCTTCTCGGCCTCGCTCCGCTGTGCCAGGGCCTCGGCCGTCTTCTGACTGGCAACGGTATTGGCGTGTTGAACTTCCTGAACCTTTGCCGCCAGATCCGTGTTCGCCCGCCAGAATTTGATGAATCCGATGCTCGAGGTGAGAAAACCCACAATCACCGTGAAGCCAACAATCGTCCCGGTGACAAACAGCCCGCGATTCCGGCGGGCAAATTTCGTCGCCCGATACCACCGGCCGGGCTGCCCGGCCGAAACAGGCTCATCGTACAGATACTTCTGCACATCGTCCGCCAGCGCACTTGCGGTCTCATATCGACGGATGCGGTCCTTCTCCATCGCCTTGAGAACGATCCAATCCAGATCCCCGCGCAGCTCGCGCTGAAGCGTCCGAAAATCGCAACGCCTTCGCCGGGCCAGCTCGTGGGTATCCGGGATTCCGGGCTTGGGCGTGGGCGTCTTGTTAAGAATGCCGAGTTTCGTGCTGGGCTTCTGCGGCTCCTCCTCGCGAATCATCTTCGCCATGCCGTCAAGGCCGGCGCGGTGAAGCGTCTCAGTGTCGAACGGCAGTGCGCCCGTGAGCAGTTCGTAAAGAATGACCCCCAGCGAATACACATCGGTACGCGTATCCACATCGAGCCCACTGGTCTGAGCCTGCTCTGGGCTCATGTATTCCGGCGTGCCGATCAGCGCGCCGGTTTGCGTAAACAGCGTGTGCTGGGTGAGCTGCTGATTGGTGGCCTTGGCGATGCCAAAATCGATCACCTTGGGAACCGGCTTGCCATCGAACACGGTCACCAGGATGTTGGATGGTTTGAGATCGCGGTGAATGATTCCCTTCTGGTGGGCATGCTGAATGGCGTGGCAGACGGGAATGAACAATTCGAGCCGTTCGCGCGTGGTGAGCTTGGTCTGATCGCAGTAATCGGTGAGGGGCACGCCCGGCACGTGCTCCATCGCGAAGTAAGGCCGGCCGGTGTCGGTCATGCCCGCTTCAAACACGCGGGCGACGTTCGGATGGTTCATCAGCGCCAGCGCCTGACGTTCGGCGTCAAAGCGGGCGACAACCTCCTTGGTATCCATCCCCAGCTTGATGACCTTGAGCGCCACAATCCGCCGGATCGGCTCGCGCTGCTCGGCCTTATACACCTGGCCCATGCCGCCCTCACCCAGGCTTTCGAGAATGCGATAATGAGCGATAAACTCCGGAAGCTCCCTGGGGGAGCGGCTTTTGGCCGAACGCGGAACTTCAGCGGCCTTCGGGGCGGGTCCTGCCGGGCGCGTCGTCCCTGCGTTGAGGGTGTCTCCGGACTGGGGGCTCTCAGACATTTCGGGGACCTTAACGTCTTAAAGGGGCGGGAAATTCCGCTGCAAAATAACTCTGTTGTATGAAGGTGTCCAGATTCAGTTACTTCCCGATGCCACGAAACCAGGGCGATCGCATATGCGCAGGGCGGGAGTGCGAGGCTCCCGCCGAGCCGT
>DAIRGS010000001.1:22928-32650 GCA_036794395.1 Tepidisphaeraceae bacterium
CCGAGCCGTGTTTTTCGATCGAGCCAAGGCTCGGCAGGAGCCTCGCACTCCCCTGTTTCTCGCCGGAGGGACCATATGCGATGGCCCTGGCCACGAAACGTACTATTATGGAGAGTGCGGAGAGTGACTGATTACCGGCGGGAGTGCGAGGCTCCTGCAAGGTAGACCACTTGTGAAACCATACGGCTCGGCGGGAGCCTCGCACTCGCGGAGGCACAGTCAGGGAGTCCATTGTCTTCAGATCGAAAGCGAGCGGAGTTGTCGGTTCATCAGGAGCGGGCCGTTTTGGTGGGGGTGATCCTGCCGGGCTCGAACGCCGATCCGCGCGATCCACTGGGCGAGCTGGGCTCGCTGGCCAAAACCGCCGGGGCGCGGGTTGTCGGGCAGATCCTGCAGAATCGCAAGACGCGCGATGCCGGCACGTATGTGGGCAGCGGAAAGGTGATCGAGATCGCGCACCTGGCTCAAAAGGAAAAGGCGAATGTCGTCATCTTCGACAACGACTTGACGCCCGGCCAGATCGGAGCATTGGAGCGCATCATCAATAAGGAGCTGGGCGTTCCTCGCGGCAAGGAAGGCGTTAAGGTCCTTGATCGATCCGAATTGATCCTCGATATCTTCGCCACCCGCGCCCAAACCCACGAAGCCAAGCTCCAGGTTGAGCTGGCCCAGATGCAATACACCTACCCCCGGCTGGCCCGCATGTGGGGCCACCTTGAACGCATCGCCGGTGGAGGCCAGGCCATGGGCATCGGCACCCGCGGCCCAGGTGAAACACAGCTCGAAACAGACCGCCGAATCGTCCGAAAAAGAATTTCAGATCTCAAATCTGAAATTGAGATCATCCAAGCCCGCAAAAGCCGACTGGTGGAGCAGAGAAATCTCGATCATTTCACGGTGTGCGTCGTCGGTTACACTAATGCCGGCAAGAGCACGCTTTTCAACACCCTGACCGCTGCCGGCACCTACGCCGACAACAAACTCTTCGCCACGCTCGACACCAAGACGCGGGCCTGGCGGCTTGAACGGGGCACGGAAGTTTTACTCTCCGACACCGTCGGCTTCGTGCGAGATCTGCCGCACAATCTGGTGGCAAGTTTCAAGGCAACGCTGGAAGAAGCAGTGCATGCGGATCTCTTGCTGCATGTATTGGACGTGGGACACCCGCACGCACAACAGCAGTTCGACAGCGTGCATACCGTGCTGGAAGAAATCGACGCCAAGGGCAAGCCCGAAATCCTGCTGCTGAATAAGACCGACACCGAGGCCGGCGAAGACGCCTGGCCAACCTGGCGCACCCTGCACCCCGACGCAATTCCCATCAGCGCCAAGGCCGGCACGGGCTTGGATAAATTGGCCGAAGCGGTCTTCAATTACGTACGTGGGCAACAGGTGGATGTAACCCTGGAAGCGGACGTAGCCAATGGCCGGCTGCTCGCATTCATCGAATCCCACACCCGGATTCACGATCGCAGCTACACCGATGGCCGCGTGCAACTCAAGGCGATCATGGGCAAACGTACCCTCGCGGATTTATCGAGAAATGAGCAAGTTGAGGTGAAGAAGGTGGATGCAGCGAGATAGTCCGACAGTGCGCCCTTGCTTATCAAGACGGGCAACTGCTGTAGTGTTTCCCAATCGCACCAGTTCACGGCGCACTTCGTAATCCGCAATTTCGGGAACGATGAAACGAGTACCAGCCCTCGCGCGATCCGCGAGCCATTTGCGGCAGGCGTCGGCAAGGGGCAAACGAAGCCGCTGCATGAGCAAGCCCAAAGGCCCGGAATCGAGAATGACGATTGATTTCACGGGTAGACCGGACGAACGGACAGAGAATTTTCGTTCATGGATTTGCGGAACTCTTCCCATTGCTGCTGGCGACGAGCGATCTCGAGGGGATCCGAGGTTGCGTCCTCCGCGTCCCATTGCGCGAGCAGGTCCAGCGTGGCTTGATCAGGCGGTATCTGTACGGGGGGGGAGGCTCTGTTCAATTAACCTTCTGGCGAATTCTGCTTCATCAACGCCGAGCCGGGCTGCCTCGCTTCGAAGGCGCCGCGCCGTTTCGGACGAAATTGGAATCATCAGCGTCATACAAGTCCGATCGAATCTAACTGGTAATTATACGACCAATTCCAGATTTCGGCAGCTATACCAGGATATCGCTGATGACCTTCCCATGAACATCGGTCAGACGACGCTCGGCGCCGTTGTGATAGAAGGTCAGGCGTTCGTGGTTGAGGCCAAGGATGTTCAGGATCGTGGCGTGCAGGTCGTAGATGGTGGTGATGTCTTGGATGGCCTCGTAGCCAAATTCATCAGTTGCACCGTATGAATACGCACGCTTGACCCCTGCGCCGACCAGCCAGACGGTAAATCCACGGGGATTGTGATCGCGGCCGCTCGCACCCTTTTGAAAGGTCGGCATTCGTCCGAATTCGGTGACCCAGGCGACGAGGGTTTGATCGAGCATGCCGCGGGAGCGGAGGTCGCGGAGCAGGGCGGCCACGGGTTGATCGAGGATGGGGCCGTGGACGTCATATTGCTTTTTGAGCGTCTTGTGGCCATCCCAGTTGCCCACGCCTTCGCCCATCGCGTAAGCGCCGTTGAACAGTTGGACGAACCGCACGCCACGTTCAAGCAACCGGCGGGCAAGAACGCAATTTCGGGCAAAGCCAGCCTTAAGCTTATTTTCGCTTTCCGTCCCATACGACGCGCGAATTGATTGCGGTTCGTTGGAAAGGTCGGCTACCTCCGCCGCACCCAACTGCATTCGCGCCGCCAACTCATAGCTTGCGATGCGCGCGCTAAGCTCGGCATCGCCGGGGTGATCGCGAAGGTTCTGCTCGTTGAGGAGCTTAAGCATGTCGCGGGTGGCGCGATCGTCGGCGAGACTGAGGGAGTTCGGGCGGGCGAGGTTGGCGATGGGCTTGTCAGCGTTAAAGGCAGTGCCCTGAAATACTCCAGGCAGAAAACCCGCTTGCCACTGTGCGGGGCCAGTCTGAGGGACGCCGCGCGGATCGGGGATGGCGACGAATGCTGGCAGGTTGTCGGCCTCGGAGCCCAAGGCGTACGAAACCCACGCGCCCATGCTGGGGAACCCTTCAAGTGTAAATCCAGTGCCCATTTGGCTCTCGGCTGGACCATGCGTATTACTGCGCGCAGTCATCGAATGGATGAAGCACATTTCGTCGGCGAGTTCACCGAGATGTGGAAGCAGATCGGAAGTATATTTTCCCGATTGCCCACGGGGGCGGAACGCGTAGGGGCTGGCGGAGAGGCTGCCCTGTTCGCCCTGAAAGGTGATGAGATTCGAGGCGCCGGGCATGGGTTGGCCGTGCCGTCGGATGAGTTCGGGTTTGTAGTCGAAGGTATCGAGGTGGCTGCATCCGCCCGAACAGAAGATAAGCAGGACCTGCTTGGCGCGGGGCGCGAACTGGGCCGGACGCGCCGCCACGGGAGCCTGCGGATTGATCATCGGGCGGATGGGCGCGGGGCGATCCGCGGCGAGGAGTTTGTGCTGGTTGAGTAGATGAACCAGCGCGATGCCGCCAAGACCGGTGGCCGCGCGCGAGAGGAATGACCGGCGATCGAGCATCGAGTGGCCATTGAAGGATGGAATATCGTTTTCCATTGGATTCTCGCGGCGCGATTCAAAACACGTAGAGGAATTCGTTGGCATTTAGCAGAGCGCGGCACAACATCGGGAGCCCGCGTGTGCGGATCAAATCCGTTGCGGCTACTTTTTCCGCGCTGTTCGGTTCGCGGTTCAATGCCAGCTTGAAAGCCCGATCGACCTGAGCCTCAACGTCGTTTCCGGCTTCACGTTCAATCCGTTGGGCGAAGAAGCCCGCCTGCTGCAACACGAACGGACTGTTCAAAAGATTCAATGCCTGGAGCGGCGTCGTTGAGACAGACCGCCTCGGAGCGATCTGCCCGCCATCGGGACAGTCGAATGCGCCAAACGTTCCGTCCTGCTGCAAACGGGGTTTAAATTGGTAGATCATCCGGCGCCATTCCGGCGGACCGAAATCTTCTTTGGGGGTGTAGACACGGACGTAGTTCTCGTTGGGTTTGAAGACATCGAAGCCCGGCCCGCCCATCTTGAAATCGAGCTTGCCGCTGGTCGCCAGAATCGCATCGCGAATCTGTTCCGCCTCAATCCGTTGCGGCGGGAATCGCCAGAGTAGCGTGGCATCGGCGTCGGCGGCAGCCGCGGTGGCGTCGAATCGGCCTGACTGCCGGTAGGTGGCCGAGAGAACGATTAGGCGGTGAATTGGCTTGAGTCTCCAGCCTTCCGCGATCAGCCGCGAAGCAAGGAAATCCAGCAATTCAGGATGTGTGGGCTTCGCGCCCATATGCCCAAAATCACTGGGAGTCTGCACGATTCCCCGGCCAAAATGGTATTGCCAGAGACGATTCACAATCACCCTGGCCGGCAGCGGATTGCGAACATCCGTAACCCAATCCGCAAACGCAATCCTGCGACGCTGCTCGGCTGTATCCGCCGGCAAATCGAGGTTCGGCAATATCGCTGCGACACCGCCCGGCGCAACAGCCTCACGAGGCTGCATCGCTTCGCCGCGATAAAGGCGGTGCGTGGGCGCAGTAGGCTCCTTGAATACGCCGGCGTAGATCATTGGGTAAGCATCGGCCAGGCGCTTGGATTCGTCTTCGATCGATCGCCTCTCGTTTCTCGCGGCGGTTAGCGCAGCTCGTTCTTCTTCGGGAGCGTTTTCAAAGTTGGGAGGTTGATAGCCGCTGCTGCGATACGGGAAGCGGTCGTTTGAGGTGGCTACGACCGTCCAGTTCTCCGGGTCGTCGATGGCAATCTCCAGAACGTATTTGGTAGGAACCCGATCGGCGAATTTCCCGTCGCGATCGCGGCTCCAGACGACCCTGTCGATGCGCGCCTTCCGGGGCAGCTCGATTGTTACTGAACCTTTGCCGCGCTGGTTTGAAATCCAACTGTTGTCATTTCCATATTTCCCATCGTTGAGGTGATTGATCTGATGGATCGCGAACCCGGGCAGCACGCCCGACGCGGTTGGTTTTGCGCCGGCCGACGCAAGGGCGATATTGGCTCCGTCCGCCCCTGCCGCGAAGACTTCAATTTCGTCAATGCAGGGTTCAGATGAGCCGCTGGTGGCGAGAATGCGCATGCGGACGAAGCGCGCTTCCAGGGCATCGAACCGCTCGACGTTCTGTCGCGCATCGACTGGACGTCGCCTGCGTTCGATCGAATCGGGTTCTGCCTTGGGCTCAAATCGCGCGAATTTCGCATCGACCGCCCGGCGTCGAGCCGCGAGACGGGCCGTCGCATCGTTGAATTCTTTTGCATGCACGCGCCGCTCGCCATGCTGCACGCCGGCGAAAATCGCCTGCATCCGGTAGTAATCCATCTGCGACACCGGATCGAATTTGTGTTCGTGACAACGCGCGCAGCCAACTGTGAGGCCAAGGAATGTCGAGCCGGTCGTGGAGACCATATCGTGGAGTTCATCCATGCGCTGCTGAGCAGTGAGGGCGGGATCGGGGCTTTTCACCTGGTCCCACGCGCCGGCCACGAGGTACCCCGTCGCTGCGTCGGCGCCCATCGCATCCCCGGCCAATTGCTCGCGCACGAATTGGTTGTAAGGCAGATCATCGTTGAAGCTGCGAATGACGTAATCACGATAGCGCCAGGCGTTTGGGCGGGGATTGTTCATCTCGAAGCCGTGGCTTTCGGCAAAGCGGACGGCATCGAGCCAGTGGCGGGCCCACCGCTCGCCGTAGCGGGGCGAGGCCAGAAGCGCATCGACTAGCTTCTCGTAGGCCTGAGGGTCTGGATCGGAAATGAAATGAGCCAGTTCTTCAGGTGAGGGCGGCAGTCCCGTCAAATCGAAATACAGCCGCCGGCCAAGCGTGAGTCGATCTGCTGGAGGCGCGGGCTTGAGTCCCTCGGATTCCAGGCGCGCGACGATGAACGAGTCAACCGGATTGATCGGCCAAGTCGAGCCATGAACCGACGGGGGATTGACGGCCGCAACAGGTTTAAACGACCAATGATCGGCGCTTCCAGGAGCGGTATCGGAAAGCGCTGGCGCGGCAAGCCACGCAAGGACAATCGCGGCTCGCACGAGCACTGTTGCGCGGGTTGCCAAGGTCCGTCCCATGTCGATTCCCATGAAAATGAATGCCTTTTCGACCTCAAAAGGTTACCCCGTCCCGCACCCGGCCGCCATTAAGTCGTGCCCGTTAGAATTTTGAATGGAATGTGTAAGGTTCGCCGGCTCGACCCGTAAACCCATTGAAGTCACCAAATTCTTCACGGGAGACAGAGCCATGTTCGGAATCAAATTCAATCGTAATCGTCGCACGCAAGTCCTGGCCCGGGCACGGCGGCCGGTGGTCGAGTGTTTGGAGGGGCGGAGCATGATGTCGACCACGATTTTCGTGGGGGACGGCACACTCGAACCCATCACGGAAAACCAGGCGATTACCAACAATACGGTCGCAACCGTCGCCGCATACGATACAAACGACAAGCCGCTGAGCGATCTCTCCGGTTTCACCGCCAAGATCGACTGGGGGGATGGGAAAGGGACCAGTGATGGGACCATCGGCCCAAAGGTGAGCGGCAACTACTTCGCGATCGAAGGCTCGCATACGTACGACAAGGCGGGGATCTATCCGATCAGCCTTCACGTGGTGGCCAACGATGGCACTTCGGCAGACCAGAAGGTTGAGAGAGCTGGCGTGCAGGACGCGTCGATGACCACGACGCCGCACCTTATCGCGGCTGTGGCCGGGGAGCAGTTCACCAAGACCCTGGCGGATTTGATCGATGGGGACACGGCTTCGAAAGCGAGCGATTTCACGGCGGATATCCGCTGGGGCGACAACACGCCGACCGATCAGGCGCAGATTGTTTCCACGGGCGGCGGCCAGTTTCAACTAATCGGCTCCCATGCGTATGCCAAGCCGGGCCGGTTTTACGCATCGGTCACGGTGACCGACGCATACGGCGCAATGACGTCGACGACCTGCCTGGTCAACGTCGCGGCGGCTTCCACCACGCCAACCACGCCCGGCACGCCTCCCGGCGCCGATCCGACCCCGGCAGGCCCGACAACGCCGGCCGACCCGACGACGCCAATGGGCCCAACGACTCCGACAACGCCCGTGCAGCCGCCATCAACGCCATCGCAACCACCGACGATACCGACGGCCCCGACGACACCCACGACTCCGGTTCAGCCACCGGCTGCGCCCGCGAACCCGGTCACGCCGCCCGATACCACCGGTTCAATCGCGTGGGGCAAGAAGGTAACGCCGGCGTTCAAGGCGAAGTTGATTCAGATTGCCGCAGAGCTGGGCGCGGACCCGAACGACCTGATGGGCGCGATGGGGTTTGAGAGCGGCCAGACGTTCAGCCCGAAGATCAAGAACCGGCTGGGAAGCGGCGCGGTCGGCTTGATTCAGTTCATGCCCTCCACTGCCCGCGGGCTGGGCACTTCGACGGCGGCGCTGGCGAAGATGTCGGCGGTGCAGCAGTTGGATTACGTTTATAAATATTTGAAACCATACACCGGGCAACTCAACTCGCTGGGCGATGTGTACATGTCGATCCTCTGGCCCGCGGCGGTTGGGAAGCCGGACAGCTACGGTTTATTCCGCAAGGGAACCAGGGCGTACACGCAGAACAAGGGCCTGGATACGAACAAGGATGGCGTCGTGACGCGCGGCGAAGCGACAGCGCGAGTGACTCAGACGCTACAGCTTGGCCAAACGCCGGCGTATTTCGGATGAATTGAAGATGATTCACCACGGACACGGAGAACAGGGAGAAGAGGAAAGGAGCGTAGTAGTTGCCATCAAAGGGGTGTGTGGTCAGTCCGCCTTATTGGTTGATGGAACGTCGCGCGTGGCGGGGGATTTGACCTGGCGGCCATCACGGAGGGCGGCGGCGAGGGTGGAGACGACGTCGGCGTCATAGTCGGGGTCTTTTTGGGAGAACTGAGCGGTGCCGGTGGTCAGGTCGAAGTCGAAGAAGATCTCGGGTTCTGAATCGTTGGTCGAGGGCAGGAACCATTTGGTGGCGACCCATGTGCCGGCGGCGGATTTGAGATGCTGATCGGGGGCGGAAAGATGTTCGCCGAGGACCACGGTGGGGAAAGTCAGCGGGGCGAGGGGAAGTTGCGGATCGCGCGCGGGCGGCGCGGGGTGGTGAAAAGCTTTGGCGAGAGCGGCGACAAACCGGCCGCCTTGTTCGCGATTGGTCGGCAGGAGTGCGGCCATCGAGAAGCTGATGGGGATTCGCCGGTCAACTGGCGGAGTGGAGGATTGCACGGCGATTGTGATGGGAGCGGATTCATCACCGGCAGGGGCGCAATCGAAGACGGTCCATTTTCCGCCGGGCGCGAAGTAAGGGGGTTCTTTGGTGAGTTTCTGGCCGGGACGAACATTTGATAAATGAAGGGCAAGCGAAGGGCCATTGGAAACGCCCAGTTCGACTGCTCCAAGTTGATTTTCCGCCGCCTGTTTTTTGGCACGACTGCGGACTTCAGCGCGCCAGAAGCCCAGGCCGACCGCGAGGATGATGATGGTCAGGCGCAAGCCGTGGCGACGGAAGAAGCTTTCGTTCGCGGGAAGAAGCGGAGCGGGAATGGAGACAGGGGGAAGGATGATGGGGGCGGCGGAAGCAGCGGGTGCAAAATCAGTTCCGGCGGCGATGCGCTGGGCGACGCCGGGGATGACCCAGGGTGCGATGGTGCAGATGCTGGAATAGATCTTGGTCGCGCTGACCAGGCGATGATTCTTCGGCAGCGCCCATCCGGTTTGTCTTGGGCAGAATGGCGCTTCCCATGGGCCGGTTCGTGTGGAGCCGCGCAGGACGACCATGTGATAAACAATCTGCGAGTCGCCCATGGCGGCGCTAACTTGCTGGATGCTGCATTCGGTAATGGCGGTGGCGGGAATGCGATAGCGCTCACGGTCGCCTTCGAATCGGATTTCGCGGCGACGTCCGTCCACTTCGAGAAAGCCGATGTCGGTGGCGGTTTCGAGCATGACCTTGCCCCAGTTCTTCCGTGGGACGACTTCGACAAAGAAAGTGGGCTGATCGCTGGGGCGATTCAAATCGACGATGGGGGCGATGCGCATGCCGAAGAAGTGTTTGGCCCGGCGGAGGTAGAAGTTGTTAGCGGGCGCGCTGGAATTTCGCAGGGCGACATAGCCGCTCAGCACGAGCAGGACGAGGCATACCGCCGCGAGGCTGAGGCCCAGGGCGAGGCGGGCGGGTTCGGGCTGGGCTTTGTGGTCGAGAACCTCCAGGACGTTGGACAGATAGACCCCGCCGCCGATGCCGGCGATTGAGCCGAGGAAAGCGATCAGGGAACTGAGGCTCAGGAGATTGCCAATGACGATGGTGCGGCCATTCATGACCCGCCGGGCTTCGGTTTCGGGGACGGGCTGAACGTCGATGAGCGCCCCGCCGCCGAATGCCGCCGGAAGCATAGGGTTGGGCGTTGCGGTTGCATCGAGCAAATCCCCCGGCGGCGCACTAATCGGAGTCTCGGGCAGTTGAAGGCGCGGAAACATGGGCTTTATCGCGGCGGCTTCGGCCGGCGTGAGCTCGACGCGGGGAACGCTCATTTTTCCGGGGGAGCCGTCGAATTTCTGGAAGGTGG
The DNA here is from genome assembly GCA_036794395.1 of Tepidisphaeraceae bacterium. GTDB lineage: Bacteria > Planctomycetota > Phycisphaerae > Tepidisphaerales > Tepidisphaeraceae > DASXMX01. The sequence goes on from DAIRGS010000001.1 coordinate 32,597, forward strand.
TGAGGTTGCCTCCCATCGAGACGTCCTTCACGGCGATGTAGACCGGGCAGGGAT
>DAIRGS010000001.1:32660-68155 GCA_036794395.1 Tepidisphaeraceae bacterium
GATCATCCCTCTGGCCGGCGAGGCAGAATTCCACCGCCACGGAGGTAAAACGTTTCTGCCGCCCGCTGGGTGTCATGGTGGGGACGCCGACCAGTCGCGCCAGTTCGCCACGTTCAAGCCACTCGCGAATGGCTTTACCGTTGCCGGGCGGAAAGGTGGCAATGTCCTGCTGTTTCCAGGCGTCGCATCGCTCGCAAAAGGGAACGAACGCGCGACGCCGGGTGAGAATGCCGGTGAGCCAGACGACGACGCCGCACTCGAAGGCGACCATGAGCCAGTTCATGACCGGATCGGACGTGCGCTCATGGGTGCTGGGATCGGAGTGGCCGACATCACGTTGTACATCGGTGCGCATCCGCCACGAAAGATAGGTCGGGAATTCATCCACGCGCCAGATGTTCTCGACGCCGGCCAGGTCGACGAAGCCGACATAATAATAGCCCAGGTATAGCACACCGCCCGCGGCGATGCCGAGCAAGCCGGCCAGCAGGGGCGAGCGGCATTTGCCGATGCGCACGGCCATCGTGAGCATGCCGCCGACGATCAGGGCGGCAAAAATGGGCATCAGGAAGATGATGTACCATCCCTTATTGAACGCCCAGTACATCACGCCGGCCAATAGTGCGGCCACAAGGAGAGCCAGCGCGTACAACGCGAGGAACTTTCCCCAGCTCACCCGCCCGCTGGCGCGGTACCTGGCTCGTTGAGTTATTTGCGACATGGTTGGGAGGGGAGGGTACCATCCGGGAAGGGGAAACGTAAATCGTAAAGACGTGAACAGCCGCGCGAAGGGAATCTGGGGTGGGGGAGCTAAGTAGGAAGGACGAAAGACTCATGCAACCAGTCCTTCGGGCACCTTAACGCGAGAATCGAGTGAAATGCTCGATTCTCTGAATAAAACGCGTGTCGGACAGTGTCTGACACCGGATTGACTGCATGATTCATTATGCGTTCCTACTTAGTTGTCGAATTGCTGCGCGGCGAGGCCTTGGGCGATCCATGAGCCGTCGGGAAGTTGTGCGAGATCGAATGGGGGTTGGGGGCGGGATGCCTGGCCGGCGTTAGCGCCGCGGGCTTTTTGGTTGCCGGAGGGGTTGGCGGGGTCGAATTGGGGTTTGGTGGGATCGTAGGCGGGGTTGGGGGTGGGCATCTGAGCGCCAACCTGGTTGCGCCAGGCGTGGAGCTGATTGCGCAGGTCGTTCACCTTTTCGGGGAGTTGAGTGGACAGGTCGTGTTGCTCGCCGAGATCGTCGTGAAGGTTGTAGAGTTCCACGTGCATGTCGTCGAAGAACTCGATGAGTTTGAAGTCTCCCTGGTGGATGGCTCCGTAGGGCATAGCGCCGCCGAGCTGGTAGTGCTGGTGATGGGGGTAGTGCCAGTAAAGCGATCTCGGTGCGAGAGTGCCGGATTGGCGGAGCAGCGGCGCAAAGCTGACGCCGTCGCTGATGTGGCCGGGCTGGTCGGGGATGCCGGCGATTTCGAGCAGCGTGGGATAGTAATCGATGCTGATCACGGGTGTTTCGCTGGAGCTGCCGGGGCGCGTGATAGCGGGCCAGTAGACAATGAGCGGGACGCGCGTGCCACCTTCGTAGCACGAGCCTTTGCCGGCTCGAAGAGGAAGGTTGGAGGTCGTGGGCACGCGGCCGCCATTATCGGAAGCGAAGATCACGATGGTTTTTTCCGACAGGCCGAGATCTGCTAGTTTCTGGCGAACGCGCGCGACGGTCTGGTCGACGCCTTCGACCATGGCGGCGTAGGCGGGGTTGTGCTGGGCGAGGCCGCGTTTGTTTTTCCGGCGGTATTTTTCGACCAGATCGGCCCGGCCCTGAATTGGCGTGTGGACCGCGAAGTGGGACAGGTACAGGAAGAAGGGGCGGTCTTTTGATCGCTCGATGAAGTTAAGGGCTTCATCGCCGAGGCGATCGGTGAGATAGTCGCCGTCCTTGCCTTCGGGAAGCGTGGCAATTTTCCAGGGGGCGAAATAAGTGGTCGGATTGGAAGCGGAGGTGCCGGCGATGTTGAGATCGAAGCCGTGCTTTTCGGGGTAATAGGGCTCGTTACCAAGGTGCCATTTGCCGATGCACGCCGTCGCGTAGCCGGCGGAGCGAAGGACGTCGGCCACGGTGGTTTCGTTTAAGGGCAGGTATTTGGTCCAATCGGGGACGAGCATTTTGGGATTCACGGGCATCATGCCGGGGATCCAGTCGGTGATATGCAGGCGGCCGGGGTATTTGCCGGTGAGGATGCTGGCGCGGGTGGGAGAGCAGACGGTGCAGGCGGAGTAATTCTGCGTGAACTTCATTCCATCGCGGGCGAGACGATCGATGGCGGGCGTTTCGTAAAGTTCGCTGCCAAAGCACGCGACATCGGTCCAACCGAGATCGTCGGCGAGGATGAAAACGATGTTGGGTTTTGAGGCATCGGGCTTCGAAGGAGTTTGGGCTAGAGCACTCCCCGCGGAGATCATGATCGCAACGAGAAACGCACAGCCCATTCCGACAGACCGGATGCCCATGGCGTTGCTCCTTTTTCGATTTGCAGGCCGATTCTAGCGGCGCGATCCGCCAATACGTGAGGCGCGCCTCATCGCGGGAGTTTGTCTTGCGGGCCATCTGCTTAGCCGGTGCTCGGCCGATTTGGCAAAGCAAATCGCGGTTTTCGGATCACATGAATTTGTATTCGTTCGGCACCGCCACCGGCGCCACCGCCAGCGGACCCCATTGGAATCCGCTCGCGGGCGCGAGGTCTTGTTTAGAGTTGAGGATCTGATCCCAGGTAATGGTCTGCCCGGAGTAAGCCGACTCACGAGCCATAATGCCCATGAGAGTGGACTTGCACATGTAGTCGCCGTTGTTGATGACTTTTCCGGAGCGGATGGCGCCGAAGAGGGCTTTGTGCTCGGAATCGTACATATTTTCGGGAGTCGTGGGCTTGCGCTTCCAGTTCACCTTGCCGGTGATGCGGTGCTGCATGAGGTTGGCGGCGCCTTCAGTGCCGTAGATCAGATCGGAGCTATCGTTGGTGCACTGATCGAATTGGCGGCAGTAGGAGAAGCAACGGACTTGCCGCCCGCCGGGCAGATCCCACTCGAAGACGTTGCCGAAGTGGTCATAGATATTGCCGAACTGCGGGGCAGTGCGCTGCTGACGACCGCCGGAGCTGGTAACGCGCGTGGGCGGAACGTCGCCCATCACCCAAAGCGCCTTGTCGAGGCTGTGGATGTGCTGCTCGACGACGTGATCGCCGGAGAGATAGGAGTAATAGAGCCAGTTGCGGATCTGGTTCTCCATGTCGCTCCACTGGGGCTGGCGGGGCTTGCTCCAGAGCCAACTGGTGAGGTAGTTGGAGTTGATCGCGACGATTTCGCCGATCTTGCCGGAGTGGACCTGCTCCATCGTCTCCATGAGGTACTGTTCGTAGCGGTAGCACAAGCCGGAAACGAGGTTCAAGCCTTTCTTGGCGGCGGCGGCAGAGAGATCCATCACTTCCTTGACGCTCTTGGCGTCCACGCCGACCGGCTTCTCGCAGAATATCTGCTTGCCCTTTTCGATGGCATACTTGAGATGCGTGGGCCGGAAGTGCGGGGTGGTGGCCAGCAGCACAACGTCCACACTGTCGATGAGGTTCTTGTAGCCGTCCCAGCCTGAGAAGATATTGTCTTTGGAAACGTCCACCTGGGCGGGGATGTCGGCGGTGTTGCCCTTGATCAGGCCAAGGCCAAGCTCGGCCTGGTCCTTGAAGAGATCGCAGACCGCGTGCAGGACAGTGCCTTCGTCGGCATGAATGGCCTGGCTGGCCGCGCCGCATCCGCGACCGCCGCACCCGACCAAACCCACCTTGAGCTTGTCGCTCCCTGCCGCGTACACGGCGCTGGCGAGCGCCGGGGTGATCAATGCCGCACCCGCCATGGCGGCGGCGGACGTGGTCATGAACCGGCGGCGGCTGGGTTGGGCCGGCTGGGATGTGGATACTTTTTTCTCTTGCGTTTCGGGCATGGATAAGCCTCCAAAGGATTCGACTGAAGATCGGGCCGCCTCCGCGACGGCATGGGACGATTTTGCCAAAGTTTCAATTGGGAGGGCGAGGCTCCCGCCGAGTTGGGATTTTTGCGAAAACCACAGCTCGGCGGGAGCCTCGCACTCCCAATCGGGTTACAACCACCGGCTTGGGATGTTTACCGCCGCGTGGGTTAGTGTAATGGATTCGTTGCGGGCGCGGAAGCGGGAGAGTCGTGGGGAAGCAGATATTGGGGGAAGCGTTGGGATTCATAGAGTGTCTCCGTGCCGGCATCGTCAATCGTGACAATTCGGGCCGCCGCGCCGTCTAGTCGTTCGATCATCTCCAAACCTTTCTTCGGGCCCAGAATGCTGACGGCGGTGGCGGACCAATCAGCGGTGGTTCCGCTGGGGGCGAGGGTTGTAACACCTATGCGGAACGTGAGGCTCAAGCCGGTGCGCGGATCGATGATGTGGGAGTATCGTTTGCCGTTGATGGTGGCGGAGCGGTAGGTGTCGCCGGAGGTGGAGACGGCGTAGTTTCGGAATTGAACGTGATCGGAAATCTGCTGCGGGTCTTTGAGGGATTGGATGGCGACGCGCCAATCCTTGCGGGCGGGCGGTGGATCGCCGACGGTGATGTCGCCGGCCGAGCCGCACAGGGCGCGGGTGATGCCGCGGTGATTGAGGAGCTTGAGGACCTGGTCGGAGGTGTAGCCCTTGGCGATGCCGCCGACATCAAGTTGCATGCCCGCGTGCATCAAATGGACGCGGTGGTGCTCGCGATCGAGCTTGATGTAGCGCCAGCCGATGCATGCAAGCGCCTCTTTGAGCTTCCGGGGATCCGGAAGCTTCCCATCTTTTTTGCTCTGGCGTTGGAGCTTGGACAGCGGGCCGACCGTGATGTCAAACGCGCCATCGGAGGCTTGAGCGGCTTCGACTGCCTTACAGAGAAGCTCCCACATATCATCGCTGACATCGACCGGCTCGGTCATCGGCCCGGCATCGGTGCGGCGCGAGAGTTGACTGAGCTCACTGCCGGGGTCGTAGTCGCTGAAGACGTTGTTGAGTTGATCGACCCGGTTCCAGGCGGCCTCGGCGGCGTCATCGGCGGTTTTGGCGTCATCGCAGTAGATGAGCAACTGGAAAATTGTGCCCATCTTCTGCTGCTGATAGGCGAACTCACGCTGCTCGCCGGCGACGGAAAGGGCGGGAAGCATCCAGCAGAACACGAGAATCAGCATTGCGACGCCGCGCGATACGGTTATTCTAAATGACCGTGCGGGATTCCGCGCCATTGCTTTCAAGTGGCACGGCCTTCCAGGCCGTGGACGGGGACGCTTCGGGTCGGGCGCCGGGTGAGATGTGGGAAAACCAACTTTCCTTGAGGGAGCATTTTCTTCCCGCAACTTCAGAAGGTTGTCTTTGTATCGAAACTTGGTTTTCCCAAATCGAACCCGTCGCTGGGAATCATCCCCCTTGACCATGGGCTGGAAGCCCATGCCACGAAATGGCGCGGAATCGTGCATGGTCATTTAGAACTCCACGGAGTTGAGTCGTTTTAGCTCGTCTGAATCTTACAAAGAGGATGGTGAACTTGACTTCCGACACCGTTGAAATGGCGACATTATCACTAGGAAACTTGTAAACCCGGTCGCGAAGCCCTTTCCGCACAGAAACTCTCGCGGCGGCCATCATTACAACCCCAAATTGACCGCGATTGCGTCAACAATCAGGCACTACTAGGATATGCATTCCAGAGGGCGAAGTATCAATCCGCATTCCAAGAAAGACGAGGAATCACAAAGTGTTTTCCAGCCTTGCCAACTGTCGCAACCCCAAGCTGAGCAAGCGGGTGTCATTCGTGCTGGCCGTTTCGCTGGCCGTCGCGGGACTACTCACCGGCGCCGCGTGTGTGAAGGCCGCACCGGCCGCTGATCCGAGTAAGCCGTTCGAGCAGAAGCTCGATGGCACCGACGTGAGCTTCAAAATGGTGCCGATCCCCGCGGGCGCCTTTCTGATGGGCAGCCCCGAATCGGAGGCCGGCCGCGCCAAGACCGAAGGCCCCCAGCATGAAGTGAAGATTGACCCGTTCTTCATGGAAGAGCATGAAGTGACGTGGGCGGAATACAACCTGTTCCTGAATAATTACAACCGCCTTGCCGGAAAAGGATTCGCGCCCGTTCCAAAAGACAAGCTGGCCGATGCGGTTACGTTTCCGACCCCGATGTACGATTTGGACGCGGGGCCGGCGCTTCAGCGAATGGGCGGACGCACGGGGAAGTTCCCGGCGGTGATCATGTCGCAGTACGCGGCCAAGCAGTACACCAAATGGCTGAGCAAAAAGACGGGCCGGTTTTATCGTTTGCCCAGCGAGGCCGAATGGGAGTACGCCGCCCGCGCGGGGACAAAAACGGCGTACTTCTTCGGGGATGATCCCGCGAAGCTCGGGGATTTTGCCTGGTTCAAGACCAACTCCAACGAGGCCGACGGCGACACCGGGTACCACCCGATCATGAGCAAGAAGCCTAATCCTTGGGGCCTGTACGATATCTACGGCAACGCCTCGGAATGGTGCATCGACCAGTACGCGGCCGACTGGTACGCCCAGTTCGGCGGCAAAAGCACGGAAGCTGAAAAAGCGGTGAATTGGCCCAAGGTGCAGTATCCGCGCGTGCTTCGCGGCGGGAATTATGACTCTGAAGCCGCCGAGTGCCGTTCAGCGGCGCGCATGGGCTCGAATCGGCTGATGAACACCACGGACCCGCAGCTTCCAAAAAGCCCGCACTGGATGAGCGACGGATTCATCATTGGATTCCGCGTGATCGCGCCGGTGAAAGAGCCTTCGGAACCCGAAAAGCTGAAGTGGTGGGATGTGGATGATCCCACCACCGCAATGACTATTCAGCGAGATCGCGAACAGCGCGCGGTGATCAAGCAGGGGCCGATCGAGAAATAGAACGCTGTCGAGAACTCATGGTGCAGGTTGGAAACTGACTGTGAACGCGCCCTGTGACACGGGTTTGCAACCCGTGATGACGGTCTTCCGGTGAAAGTTGATCTGAATCAAAAGCTTTTTTGAAAAAGACAGACTGGCTGACACAGTTGAAAACCCGTGTCACGAGGACGGAAACGCCGCGGGGTCCGAGATTAACGAAAAACATGTGTCCCAATCATTCATTATGAACCAGGAGCGAGCGATGAACGAGGTACAGGTTCCTTCCCGACGTGATTTTTTGAAGACGTCCGCCGGTGCGGCGGCGGGCGCTGCGTTTGCCGGCACGATGCTGAGCGCAAGCGGCGTCTACGCCCAAACCGATGACACGATCAAGATCGCCCTGATCGGCTGCGGCGGGCGCGGAACGGCCGCGGCCGGGCAGGCCCTGAGCACCAAGGGGCCGGTCAAGTTGATCGCGGTTGCCGACGCGTTCGAGGACAACGCGAAGAAGGCCGTGACCGCGCTTAGCGGAGAGCATGGCGATCGCGTCGATGTTAAGCCCGATCACATCTTTACCGGCTTCGACGCCTATAAGCAGCTTATCGACTGCGGCGCCGATCTGATCATCATCGCAACCTCCCCCGGCTTCCGCCCGATTCATTTCGAATACGCGGTCGAAAAAGGCAAGAATGTCTTCATGGAAAAGCCCGTCGCCACCGATGGCCCGGGAATCCAGCGCATCATCAAGGCAAACGCCGAGGCCAAGAAGAAGGGATTGAAGGTTGCCGTCGGGCTTCAGCGCCATCACCAGGCGGGATACATCGAGACGATGAAGCGCATTCACGACGGCGCCATCGGCGGGATAGACAACGGCGAAATTGAACTCCTTCGCGTCTACTGGAACGGCACCACCCCCTGGGTTCGCCAGCGCCGGCCGGGCCAGACTGAAATGGAATACCAGATGCGCAACTGGTACTTCTTCACCTGGCTGTGCGGCGACCACATCGTCGAGCAGCACATCCACAACCTGGACGTGGCCAACTGGGTCAAGAACGGCCACCCCGTCAAGGCCGAAGGCATCGGCGGCCGCACCCTCCGCAATGGCCCCGATCACGGCCAGATCTACGACCACCACTACGTCGAATATACCTACGCCGACGGCACCAAAATGGCCAGCCAGTGCCGGCATTGGGACCATTCCAAGGGCAACGTTTCCGAACATGCCCACGGCGTGAAGGGCTACGCCGACCTGTCCGCGTACACCATCAAGTCAAAGGATGGAAAAACATGGTCCCACCCCCGCCGGGGCGAGCCCAACCCCTATCAGGTTGAGCACGACGATTTCTTCAAGGCCCTTCGCAGCAACGAGCCTTACAACGAAGCCGACAACGGTATCAACAGCACAATGACCGCCATCCTCGGCCGCATGGCAACTTATTCCGGCGAAGAAATCACCTGGGAACAGGGCGTGAATTCCAATCTGGATCTGCACCCGAAGGTGTACGACTTCAACGCCGATCCGAAGGACATCTGGCCCGACGAATCCGTCCGCGTCGCCCCCGACCGCGACGGCCGGTATCAGGTTCCGATGCCCGGAATTATCAAGGCGTTCTGAGCCAACCCCTGGCCAACGTAGCTCGAATCGCACCGCTGCCCAAACAGCGGTGCGATCTTTTTTTAAAAGGGAGTGCGAGGCTCCCGCCGAGCTTCTTCCACCACGGAAACGCGCGTGGTTTGACAGGAACTTACCTTTCCGACAGGCATAGATATTCGCCTTCCGGGAACGTAACGCGAACAAACACGCTCGGCAGGAGCCTCGCACTCCCAAGATGGTGGACATCAACTCGTCAGTCGCCAGTTCACCACGGCAGGTAATTCAATTCGCCTTGATACGGCCAGTCATCGGCAACTGACGCAAGACCAAGTCGAACAGGGTTCTCGCGAACGTAGTTCCATTTCTCCTGATAGCTCTCACCATCGCGGAGAGTCCGATCCCAATGGTCCGTTTGCCACCGATGCTCCACTAATTTCACCTGCCTTGTAAACTGCGACTTCCAGAACCTGACCCACGAATCGAAACTGAATTCACGGCTCGCCGGACTGGCAAAAAGGTGAATGTGGTCCGGCATGATGACGTATCTTCCAACGAGCCATTTGTCGGCGTCGGTCCACACTTTGATTAAAAGCTCATGGATCGGATCACACGCCAGATATGGCCTGCGATCGCGAGTGCATATCGTCAGAAAAACAACTGTGGAGCGGTTAAGCCGACGGTATACGCCATGCGCAGGCACGTTGCGCGCGAGAAACTTCTCAAAGTGGGAGTGCGAGGCTCCTGCCGGGCTTTTATCGTCGTTCGGCGGGCGTGATTCGTTTTGCATCGCATTCCCTTTCAAGTAATTACGATAAACACGCTCGGCAGGAGCCTCGCGCTCCCATGTTATTGTGCCGTCTTACGGCTGCGTCTGAATTCCGCGGGATCGACCGCCGCGAACGTCTTCCCACTACACGCCACCAGCGACTTCTTCGCATCCAACCAGGGCAGCAACCCGCCATGCGCGGCGATCAGCTCATCACACATCTCAACAATCTGATCCAGCTTCAGCGTCGCGGCCGTTAACGGGTCCAGCATGCACGCCTGGTAGACATGATCGCGCCGCCCTTCCAGTGCGGCCCGGATAAACAGCTCATGCTGAATCACATGGGGCATCATGTATCCCAGCAGTTGCGGCGGCAATTCGCCTACGCTTGTAAAATGAAGCCCCGAGCGATCGACCAGCGTGGGAGCTTCGGCAATTGCATCCGGCGGGAGATTCGAGATCGCGCCGCGATTGGGCATGTTGCCGTACACGACACGTGCAGTGCCGGTCACCATGGAATGGATGATCGAACTACCATACTCGTGGCTGCGGTGGACCTCGATCGATTCCTCAGACCTGCCCAGTCGCTTGAGCCGCTCAAATTCATCGATGATACGATCGCACCGCCGGAGGTATTCGTCGATGGGCACCGAGAATCGATCGATGTGCTCCTTGCCGTGCGGAATAAAGTACGGGCTGTACTCGGCGTTATGTTCACTGGATTCGGTGACGAAAAAACCGAGCCGGCACATGAGTTCAAAGCGAACGCGGTTGGAATCGTAAACCTCGGGACGCTTCATGGCTTCGAACAAACGCGGATAAAGATCCTCGCCTTTTTTTTCCAGCCGCAGGTAAAAGGCCATGTGGTTGATGCCAGCACAAACAAATGCCACTTGCTTGGAATCTTCGCCGATATACCCCATCAGTTCGTCGAGTGTTCCCTGAACGCTATGGCAGAGGCCCACCGCCGGCACCGAGCTGTTGCGGGTGATGGTCTGCATGTTCATGCTCATGGGGTTGGCATAATTCAGCAGGACCGCGCGCGGGCAGACCGCCGCCATATCCTCGCAAAGACCGCGCAAGACGGGAAAAGTCCGCAACGCTCGGAAGAGTCCGCCGGGGCCAGTTGTGTCGGCGATGGTGAAGTTAAGGCCGTATTTGCGGGGAATCTCAAAGTCGACCAGCGTGGAATCGAAGCCCCCCACCTGCACCATATTGATCACAAAATCCGCGTCCCGCAGCGCCTCGCGGCGATCCAGCGTCGCCTCAATCCGCGGCGACGCGCCAACCGCCGCGGCCGCCTTGCGACAAAGGTTCGCCCCAACTTCCAGGCGATCCGCGTCCACATCCATGTAGCTGAGCGTGGCATTGGCGAATTCGGGATAGCTGAGAATATCGCCGGTCAGATTTTTGCAGAACACGACGCTTCCCGCGCCGATCATCGCGACCTTGATCAACTTGACGGCTCCAATCCGGCCAGACTGGCCGTGCAGCCAATCGTATTCGCCCTCCAATCAGTCGCAAGCAACGACATCCAGCCTCCGTCGCATGCAATGTCTGCATATTGCTTGACAAATCGCGGCCTCCTAGACGACACTGTCCGTCCGCAATGCGGGTGTCTTTCCGGAGGACGAAGCGTTGTCCCTCTCCCATCGGGAGAGGGTGCCCCCACCAAAACCACACAACGTCTCAATCGCGAATTCCCTTCTCAAGGCGACGCAATGTAAATCCGAGTCTCGTACTCCATCCGAATTTTTCCGGCGCGTTGGTTTTGATCGAACGCCTTCCGCAGCGTAATCATCATCTCATCAAATCGCGGCGCCCCCGTCAGTGGAATGTACGAAGCCGATAGCAATCGACCGCGAAGTCCGTCCCAATCATGTTCCTGAAAGTTTTTCAACGTTCGTAAATGCAACGACGGGCCGAAGAGTTCACGAAGCCGGTCCTCGGGAACAAATTCTTTGCCCGAGCGGGCGAAGTCCGTTCCATATTCGTGAAGGATGCGCTCATACTCGGCCATCAGTGGGCTGGCCGTCGTGTCGCGCGCATTCCAGATCAGGGCCGTAAATCCGCCCGGCCCGCAGATCCGCCTGAACTCCGCCGCTGCACGCGGGCCGTCAAACCAATGAAACGCCTGACCCACGACCACGCCCTTCACTTTTCCGTCTGGCAGCGTCGTCGCCTCCGCGGGTGCATTGACACTGATAAACCCCGGATATCGCCCCAGCAGTTGCTCGGCCGCCAGCCGCATCTCGCGATTGGGCTCAATGCCGTAAATCGTGTTGCCTTTTTTCAGAAACACTTCAGACAGAATCCCCGTCCCCGACCCCATATCCGCCAGCGCCCAGTCAGGACGCAACCCAACTTCCTCAACCAGCACATCGACAATCCCCCGCGGCCAGACATGTCCACCGCCCTACCACACCCCCCTGCCTGCCCCTATACTTTGCCCACAGAGAGGTTTTATGCAATCCATCATCAGCGGCAAAGCGTACGTCCTGGGCGATAACATCGATACCGATCAGATCATCCCCGCCCAGTACCTCAAATTTAACCCATCCATTCCCGACGAGCGCAAATTCTTCGGCATGTACGCCCTCAGCAGTGTCCCCGAAGGCCAGGCCGGTCTGCCCGGCGGCAAAACGCCGTTCGTCCGGCCCAACGAATTCAGCAGCGATTTCCAGATCATCATCGGCGGCAAAAATTTCGGCTCGGGCTCCAGTCGTGAGCACGCCCCCCTCGCCCTCGCCGAGGCCGGCGTCACCGCGGTGATCGCCGAGTTCTACGCCCGAATCTTCTTCCGCAACAGCGTCAACGGCGGATACCTCATCCCCATCGAATCCGTCCAACGCCTCGTCGAAAAAGTCCGCACGGGCGACGAACTCGAAATCTACCTCGACGAATACTACGTCCTAAACAAGACCAAAAACGAACGCTACGAAATCCGCCCCCTCGGCGACGTGCTGCCGATCATCGAGGCCGGCGATGTGTTCGAGTATGCGAAGAAGGCGGGGATGCTGAAGTGAATCGTAAAACGTAAAGACGTAAAACGTAAGCCTTGTCTTTGCATTGCTTGTGGGGCCGCCCATGACTTACGAACACTGGGAAGCGAGGGTTCCTGTGGAGTTGACGCAGGATACACTTTGGCGAGTGACAGCTTATCGGTTTGCGTTGTTCCTCGCTGATCTGGCATGGCATGATGCGGGAAAAGTAGCGAAGAATCGTCGCATGCTGGGAACTGCGGATCAGCTCTATCGTGCGGCGTCAAACATCACTTCAAACATCTCGGAGGGATACTCTCGCGGTACTGGAAAAGACCGCGCACGGTTCTACGAGTATGCCCTGGGTTCGATCCGCGAGACGCGTGACTGGTATTACAAAAGCCGACACGTGCTCGAGGAACGGGTCGTCGCACATCGGCTTGGCTTATGCAGCGAGCTTGCGCGTTTGATGTTGAAGATGGTCGGCAACGAACGGTCCACAAACCGGCGCATAAAGAATTAACCATCGCATTTACGTCTTCACGTCTTTACGTTTTACGCATGGGTAATCCAAACGTTATCTTGATCGATCACCCAGTGATCCAAACCAAGCTCACCGAGCTTCGCGAGGCCTCCGCCGATCACCGCAAATTCCGCGAGCTGTTAAATGAAATCGCCTCTCTCATGGTCTATGAGGTGACTCGTGACTGGCCCACCCAGGCCCGCACTATTCACACGCCGCTCGAGGAGATGCAGGGCCATGCCCTCGCCCGCCAGGTAACCCTCGTCCCCATCCTCCGTGCCGGCCTGGGCATGGCCGATGGCGTCCTCCGCCTGCTCCCCGACGCCCGCCTCGGCCATCTCGGCGTCTATCGCGATGAAAAAACCCTCGAGCCTGTCCCCTATTACCAGAAGCTCCCCCCCGACATCGCCTCCACCGAAGTCCTCCTCATCGACCCCATGCTCGCCACCGGCGGAAGCGGGTCCGCGGCGGTTTCCTTCCTCAAAAAAGCCGGCGTCAAAAGCATGAAGTTCGTCTGCCTCGTCGCCGCCCCGGAAGGCATCGCCAACCTCCACCGCCAACACCCCGACGTCCCTCTCTACTGCGCCGCCATCGACCGCCAGCTCAACGAAAAAGGCTACATCCTCCCAGGACTCGGTGACGCCGGCGATCGTATCTTCGGCACGTGAATTCACGTACCAAGGCGATCGCATTTGGCTCAAGTGGGAGTGCGAGGCCACGTCTTTCACGGTCTTGGCCGAGATAAATTGACGAGAAACCGTCGGGCTGTTTAGGTTCTTCAAGACCGCGAAAGCAGTGGTGCGAGGCTCCCGCCGAGCTGAGATTTATTTGTCGGCTTTCCCATTCATCATTTATAGACCGGTAGGAGCGTCCGTGCGCGTGAGTTTTCTCATTCCCACGAAAATCAATATGACGATCAGGGCCGAGAACACCAACGCGGCCGGCCACTGGCTGTCTCCCACTCGCGCGGACATGTCCAGCCTGGCGGTGAGCGATGGTGCAAAAGTCATAAAGGCCACGACCACCCCGCCGATCGTCCCCCCCGCGATATAGCCGGTGGAAAGGAGCGTACCCGGACTCATATCCGATTCGGCGCTCCCGCGTTTTGTGATTCGATCCACGATCCACCGAACAATGCCACCGATGAAAATGGGCACTGAAGTCTGAATCGGCAGATACACCCCCACCGCAAAAGGAAGCGATGGAATTCCCAGTAACTCCACCGCGATGGCAATGAGCACGCCCATGAGCACCAGGGCCCAGGGAAGTTTCTGGTTGAGAATACCGCCGACGATCAGCGCCATGAGACGCGTTTTGGGCGCGTCGAATTTATTGGCGACCGGCAAGCCATCATCGCGTTTCTCAACCCGCCCATTGATGGCCGGATCCACCAGGTAGCGAATCTTGCCCTGCTCATCGACAAGATATTTACCCTGCGGAACACTGGCGATCTCGCCCTCGGCCACCTGAAGCACGTGGTATGTACTGGGATCCGAAGCATATTGCCCGCCCGCCCGCTCCGTCTGCGTCAGCGCGCTGACATCCGCCACGTGATAGGGCGGCAAAAACTCGGCCCGCGTGGTGTACACGGTCCCGGCTTTGTTGAGCAGGAGCAGGGTAATGCCGATCACCAGCGCGCTGGTCAGCGCGCCGATCAGAATCGCAAACTGCTGCTTACGGGGCGTGGCGCCAACGAGATAACCCGTTTTCAAATCCTGCGCCGTTCCTCCCCCGTTCGCCGCGGCAATACACACGACCGCGGCAACGGTAATCGCGGCCAACGTTGCGGGCTTGTGCGTGCGACCGAGCATCAGGAACACGAGACAGGTGAACAAAAGCGTGGCGACGGTCATCCCCGAAATGGGATTGGATGATGATCCGATTTCGCCCGTAATGCGCGATGACACCGTGACGAATAAAAACCCGAAAAACACAATCATGATCGCCCCCGCGATACCTTCCCAACTGAAGCCGAGCCCAAGCTTGGGGGCGGCAGCAAGTGCAACCACCAGACCGATGCTACCGAAGAAAACGACCGACAGCGGCAAATCCTGTTCAGTCCGACGAACACGTTGGGCCGATGGCCCACTGCGCTGCTTGGCGTTACGAACGTCTCGCAACCCCGCTCCGATCGACCCGAAAATCAGCGGCATCGCCTGGAACATGCTGATCACCCCGCCCGCTGCCACCGCTCCCGCGCCGATGTACAAAATGTACGCGTTGCGAAGCCCGCTTGCCCCCAATTCGCTTACCAGCTTCGTTGCCGGCGGAAGAGGCGCGGTCTGATTCGCGGAGAAAAATACGATCATCGGCGCGATCACCAGGTACGCCAGCGCCCCACCGGCCAGCATCGTCGAACCAATTCGCGGCCCAATGATGTAGCCCACTCCAAGCAATTCAGGCGACACCTCGCTGCCCAAAATTGCACCCGGCAACCCTCCCCCGCGCGCGCTGGATAGCGCGACGTTAACCGTGTCCTTAAACAGATTCAGGCCCTGCATCACGAATTTGTAGATAAATGCGAGGGTAAATCCGAGGAAGACCATCGCGGCTGTCGCGCCGCCCTGCTCGCCGACAATCAACACATCCGCGCAGGCCGTGCCTTCGGGATATTTGAGTTTGCCATGCTGCTTGACGATGAATGCGCGCCGGAGCGGGATCATCATGAGAATGCCAAGCAATCCACCCAGGACTCCGACGGTCATTACCCGCACCGCGTCCATGTCGAAGCCGAGCAGCAGCAGTGCGGGAATGGTGACGCCGACGCCAAATGCAATTGATTCACCCGCCGAGCCGGTGGTTTGAACGATGTTGTTTTCGAGGATTGTCGCCCTGCGAAGGCCCGTTACTTTCGAGAAAAGTCGGAACAACGTGATCGACAAAACCGCCACGGGAATCGACGCTGAGACAGTCAACCCGACCTTAAGCACCAGGTAGAGCGACGATGCGCCAAAGACAATCCCCAGCACCGCGCCCATCGCAACCGCGGTCCACGTGAACTCCGGGATATCCGCATCATCAGGAACAAACGGAACATGGGGAGCGGGTTCTTCGCCGGCCGGCGACGCGTACTCGATCTTGCTCATGCCCATTTCCCTGTTGAACGCCAAGGCCCTCGCACCGCTTAGCAGCGTGCCGCCGAATTCTGCCTGCCCGCGCCCAAAGACACAAGAATCCGTCAGCGCCAAACCACCCCGATTAGCGGTCGGACCGCAGGTCCACCTGTCCGTTGCGCGCACCAGCCAGAATAGGTGGACCTGCGGTCCAACCGCTACAAAATATCACTCTATTTCTGACATCGCCCCAAACCCATCGCGTCGAACCATGAACCTTGCGATCAGGACGATCCCCAGCCCTGGAAGCAGCCAGAGCATTCGGTTCTGAATGAAGCCCAGCCAATAAAAAGGGGATGCAATCAGAATTGCCAACACCGTAACGCGTAAACCCGCGCGACCTGGAGCGCCGCCTGCCCTTCGCGGGAGCATGCAAATCCAGACATACGCCGGAAAGACCAAGCCGTAGAAACTCATGAAAAGTCGATAAACCAGCTCGCCCGGATCAAGGTTGAACATCCGGGGAAGCATGCCCGCCGCCAGCGCTGCGAAAATGGCGACCTGCCCCATCACCAGCATCCCAAACACCCCCCCCGGCGACACGCGCGACGCCGCCAGGCTGCGTGCATGCACCGCCATCGTGAATGCTGCCTGCACGATCATGTGCGCCGCGATGAGTCGTCCAAAAGCCGGCCGCAAATGCGCGCGCCAATCTGCCGTGAGCAATGGCGTCATCGCCCCGGCATACAGTGCCGTGAACACGATCATCAGGAAAAAGAACAATCCAAAACCGGCGCCAAAGGCAAAATGGGATTGCCCGCGCGTCTCTTGCGCCTGCCGGGCGCGATGAAACGTCAGATCGAGGTACGGGCACAGTGCAAATCCGACGACGCACACCGGTGCGATGCACAGCGCATCCAAATTTGGAAGCAGCGCATGCGGCGGAATCACGCTGGCCGGCGTTCTTAGAAACAGAAAGCACATGACAATCGAGAACAGCCACACCAGCACGCCCGCGCCCAGATCGGCCCCCGGCCGCGTAAACGTGATCAGCAGAAACGCCCCCGCCAGCGCAATGGCCGCACTCGCAACCGGCAAGCCAACCAGCCGCGGCACAAACCACAAGACAAAAAACACATGGAACGCGATCGTGACAATCGAAAACGCCCGACACGCCCCGCCATGATTTTCCACGATCCGCCGACTGGATTCCGGCGATGTAAGCACCCACCCCATCAGCGCCGCCCCCAGGACGTTTGGGGCCGCGAATACGATCCATCCCCAGAGCCCCATGTCGCGAATCAGCAACACCGGGAGAAACATCCCGATGCACCATGTCCACGATGTGCCGAGGAAAACCGCCCATTGAAGGGTTGTGATTCGAGATCGGAAAATCGAGGGAGCCGGTTCCAAGCGTGGTTACCGGCGGCGGGTTCGTCGGGCCTTTTGCAGGGCCTTGGGCGTTACATGGAATATCGCAACGCATGCCCCCACCCGCCGGTCGCGCTCCCCCCGGAACCCCTGCTGCTGCACGTCCAGATCGACGGTGATGTTGAATTCCTTCTTCGTTTCCATGAGGGCACGCAGGTTTTCCCGCGCCTTCATTTTGTAAACGGCAGGCCCCAGGCAGGGCCGGAAGAAGCTGTATTCGAGATGTTTGCAGACAACCGTGTAATCTCCGCCGCAGATGCCAAAAACATAAGCCCCGCCGGCAATCTCGGAATTGGCCAGCAGTGCCCCACCCGCCATGGCGCGGTACCAGTTCCGGTTGAATCGCCGAAACGGAAGAATCGCCGCAAAAGTATTTGCATCCAGCTGCTTCATCCGAATGCCGCTGAAAAACGCCAGCGGCAGCCAGATCAACGAACAGATCGAGTTCCAGAAATTATCCCGCACGCTCAGCCGGCTCACAAACGCTTCAACCCGGTCGAAGAGCGTCTGGGGCTCGCGGCCATGCTTATATTTGGGATCGGCGCTCGCGGGCGGGCTCTGCTTAGGCACGATTGCTGAGGGTGCCGCAGACCCCATATCTAACTCGCTGAGCTGCTCAACTGAGGCAGGCACATCCATCGCGAAACCCTCGCATGCGATCGTACCGTTCAAACGTCCAAACGGTACTCATACCGTACAGACGTTCAGACGACAATCCCTGAAGAATATACGAATCCCAAAACCAAAAGGATCGCGGCACCGCGTCAGGCGCTGGTTTGCCAGTGTTTGATGGCGGGGAACGGGTGCAGCAGCATGATGATGTTCAAGGCAAGATTATCGCGGATCGTGAGGGCGAGGGTCACTTCGATTGCAATGGTGGTAGCAATCGTCACCCAAACCGGCAGCCGCGCCGCCAGGACAAATCCGAGGATGGCGAACAAAATGTCGAACATCGAGTTCAAAATCGAGTCGCCGTAATAATCCAGCGAGATGGTTGCCGTCCGGTAGCGGTTAATGAGAAATGGAGAATTCTCGATGACTTCCCACGCTGCTTCGACAATCACCGCCAAAATCAGGCGGTTAATCCATGGCAACCGCCGCCGGAAAATCATCCACAGAACTGCATAAAAAAGAAAACCGTGAATGAGGTGCGAGAAAGAATAGGCATCGGCGATTTGCTGCGACAGTTCCGACGTGTTGGTTGCCGCCCACAATCGAACATGCCCGCTCTTGCTGATCAGCAACCGGCCCATCGCCAGCTCGATCACCGCCGTGAGCAGCATGATGCCTGCAATAATCAGTAGAGATCCCCAGACCCCGCGGCGATCAGCATCCTTCGGCATCCCACCAAGCATACCCTAAATGACCGTGCGCGATTCCACGCCATTGCCTTTAAGTGGCACGGCTTTCTAAGCCGTGGTCGAGGCAGCCGCGGGTCCGGGAACGGGTGAAATGTGGGAAAACCAACTTTCCTTGACGGAGCATTTTCTGCCAGCGGACCAGAAGGGAGTTGAACGGTCGAAACTTGGTTTTCCCACATCTCACCCGTCGCTGATAGTTATCCCCCACGATCATGGGCTGGAAGCCCCATGCCACCAAGGCACCCAATTGCGCACAGTCGTTTGGCGCATCCGCCACGCTTACCCCCGGAATTCTCAAAGAATCGAGATTTCACCATCGAAAAAGATGCGCACCGTCAAGGCGGCGGTTCGATCATGAAGCAGCGCCGACGGCTCCATTTCTTCTCGCCAATACGAGTATTTCGGTTGGTAGGCACTTTGAAACAACTCAAAGCTCCGCCCATAAATCGGGTCCCGGCTCGTCGGATCGCCAATCACCAGGATCGGGCGGGGCCAAAGCGATTTAAGCGCCGACGCCGGGGAAAACCGCATCAGATCCGTCCCCAACTGCGCCGAAGCCACTGGCAAAATGGCGTTCATAAACGCCCACTGCCCCGCCCGGATCGTGTGCTGCTCGGCAACCATTTGCAGTACCCCACTCAGATTGTCGTAAGGATTGTATGCCGCAATCGCCGAAATGGCCTGTCCATCGGGCCCCGCGTCGGCCGCGGCCTCGATCAGCGCCACCGCCCCAAGCCCTTCGCCCAATCCCAGAATCCGATGACACTCCTTGGCGCGATTGGCGCGCAGATACTTCACCGCCCCCAGAACATCCCGGCTCTCCACCCCGCCAAATCCGGTGAAC
Organism: Tepidisphaeraceae bacterium; assembly: GCA_036794395.1. Lineage (GTDB taxonomy): Bacteria > Planctomycetota > Phycisphaerae > Tepidisphaerales > Tepidisphaeraceae > DASXMX01. Next base: position 52,147 of record DAIRGS010000001.1, read on the forward strand.
TGCCCACCCGACCGGCCATGCGCCCGAAAATCCAAAGCCAGAACGTTGTATCCATTGGCCAGAAGATTCGCGGCCAGAAACAGATCCCGGCTCTTATCCGCGGCAAACCCGTGACACAGCAGCACCGTATCCTGCCCCCACTTGGTCGAACCCCTGCCATCCGTACGCGCGTTATGCGTTGCCGGTATCCACCACGCTTCCAGCGGCGTTCCATCGGTTGCATTAAATGAAACCGTTTCGTACGGCGCATTGACCAGCGTTTGAGGATCGCCCACGGTCGGCGCTTTCGGCCGGTAAAGCACAAGTAACGATCCCAGATAAGGCAGCCCCAGGATGACCAGAAGCGTCGCCTGCACAATCCCCGCCGACACCTGCACGAGCGGGCCGCCCCCGCGCCCGGTCTTCGCGTTAATCCGAAACACACGCGAGGTGAAATGCCAAAGCAGCCAGTTGGCCCCATACACAACGCACATCGCCGATATCCCCAGATAGACCGCGATCAGCATCTGCGACAACGGGATGCGCGCGCCAGCCAACGACATATATAAGAATGCAACCGTACCCCCGAGAAACGCCCCGATCGTGCACGCCCGAATCAGCATATGAACCGGATGCGCCCGCCGATTCATTCGAGCGACCCATGCCACCAGGGCCACCGAAATCACGGGCACCGCCAGGTAAAGCCACGTCATCGCCAGGTACATGTATCTCATCGGGCCGCTCCAGCGAACTGACTTCCCCCGCGTGCAATGATTCGATTACTCGCCAACTGAAAACTCCCTGGGCGTCGGGGTGGTAAACGTCATTTCACTTCCGGTTCGAGGATGCCGGATCTTCAAGCGTGTCGCGGCCAGCATGAGCCGTGTCGTTGGCTTAACGCCTTGCGGCCCATACAATCGATCGCCCACCACCGGCGCGCCGCGTTCGGATAACTGCACTCGAATCTGATGTTTGCGGCCTGTTTCTAGTACCACGCGCAGCAGCGATAGTTTTCCTTCCCGTTTCACAACCTCATACCGCGTCACCGCGCGCTCGCCCTTGGCGTGCTGGCGGGTCGACCGAACGGTCCCATCCGCGCGCTCAATCAGCCGGCTATCGATCATTCCCACCAGCGGCGAAGGAACCCCATGAACCACCGCGCGATACTCCCGCCCAAACTCATGATGAAACAACTGCGACTTCAGCGATGTGTACGCCTGATCGTTCTTTGAAAAAACCAGCAGACCCGATGCATCCTTGTCGAGCCGGTGAATCAAGCCGACCCTTGCCGTGGGATCGGCTGCCAGAACGTAATCCCGCACCTGCGCCAGCAGCGTTGCCCGCGGCTCACGCGGAACCGTGCTGGTCAGCAACCCCGAGGGCTTATTAACCACCAGAATGTCCTGGTCCTCAAAGACAATCGAAAGATTCGACGCCGTGGGTCGATCCGGTGTCTGAACCTGAGCCGCCGACACCTCTACCTTGTCCTCGGCGCCCAGCGGTTCCGAAAGCTTCCTGGCAACCCGGCCATTAACCCGCACCCGGCGTGCTTCCACCATGCGCTTCAGCGTTTGGCGCTTGGCCAGCGGGTACTCGCGAATCAGCCAGTCAAGGACGCTAGTCATGGCAACAATATACTTGACTCAGTGACTTTCCCTCGCTAATATTCTGGCATGAACGCGAACGAAAGCCAGATGCCTGAAACCCTGATCGAAGCCGTCCGGATGTTTTCCAATCTGGACTTTGCGACGGCGTTCTTTGCCGCCGTCCGCTGGCCCGCTGGCGTATGCTGCCCAAATTGCGGATCGACCAACGTTCTCCACCTTCCGAGCCGCCGCATGTGGGAATGCCGTGAGAAGCACGAACGTCGCCAGTTCTCCGTCAAGATCGGGACCATCTTTGAAAAATGTCGGTTGCCGATTGACAAGTGCCTCATCGCGGTTTGGCTTGAAGTGAATGCCAAGAACAGCATCAGCAGTTACGAAGTCGGACGGCACCTTGGCATCACACAGAAAACCGCGTGGTTCCTACAGCACCGTATCCGTCTTGCCCTTAACGTCGGATCGTTCGACAAGATGGCCGGAACAGTTGAAGCGGACGAAACTTTCATCGGCGGCAAGGCCCGGAACATGCACAAGGGGAAGCGCAAGGCCAAGGGTCGCGGAGTTGTCGGCAAGGCGGCGGTTATGGGACTTCTGGAACGCCACTCCGAAAAAGGAAAAAGCAAGGTCCGAACGTTCGTGGTCGATAACACCAAACGGAAGACTCTACAGCCCGTCGTGCGGACTCACGTTGAGGCCGGGTCGAATGTCTACCTCGAATTCTTTAGAATCTTCGGGAAAGAGGCTAAGCGATCACGAAGTCTATCAATCACCGGCAAGAACGAAAAAAGTGAAGCGACGTTCCAGATTCCACGCAACTATGGAAAACGGGTTGCCCAGTTGATCCGACGTCCCATACGGGTCACGGTCGAATATGGATCACTTGAGGGCACGCTAGTGCAACTGTCCAATGATCCGCTGAAAGACGATGGGACTGCCAAGCTGAGAGAGCGGGACGGTGGCAACGATGTGTACTGTCATGCGTCCCCGGATATTGCCGCGAACATGGGCCATCACATCAATCGTCAAACGCGGATTGTTGTATATGGGAACATCACATTTGAAGATGGCATTGCGAGGCGAATCGACGTAGAAGATTTTTCCGCGATTCCCGAAACACTTCCGACACTAGAGGACATTCACGCACTCCAGCTTAAGCCATCCGGGGGCATGAGCATTGAAGATTTCTTGAGTGATATGAGGGGCGATGAGTAAGCGGATCGCACTGGACTCATGCTAAATTCTTCACTTGCTGATAGAGCATCCGCAATGGCTGACTCATCTAAAGACCATTTATAATGATGCGTTTTCTGGTTCGACAGCGATAGTCATTTCTGAGATTTGCATGGCTGAATGTTGTCGGCTCGACGCGCAGGGGGCTAAGCCACTCACACCCACGGAGTCAATGCGGATCATTTCGGCTTTCTTTCATCATCCGTTTTTGATTCGACGCGCCGTAACAAGTCGGGAATCTGAGTTAGCCGCACAATTCATTCGCGCTCATGGGTTCGGTACATGCGATGCACTGATCGCGGCAACGGCGATTCTGGCCGACGCAACAGTTCTGATCACTTCTGACGGCTGTACGGGACGAAGGAAAGCCGGGAAGCTTCTGACTTGCGATGCCGTGGAAACAACATCCGGCAAGAAAATGCTGATACGGTCGCCAGACCAATACAATCTAGCGACTATTCCCTAGGATATTGCGTATGGCATCAACAACACCTCACACCGGCCCGCAAGACTTCAACGAAGGTCAAGGCGCGGCCGACAAGTTCCGTGCGGCAATCGGGCGAATAGCGGCATTGCCAAAGTCAGCAGCGCCGCGAGCGCAACCGACTCCCCGGAAGGCGTCGAAGAAAAAGTAGGCCGCCTCATGCGCCGCCGAATCTTCGCCCTCTCATCCCTGCTGTCGCTGCTGCTATGCCTGTACTGCGCCTGGTACGGCATGAGCTTGTATGTACTCTGGCGTCATGGATACATCGCGGACAACTCCGAAGTTATCGTCCACGATGCTCAGTTGGGGCGACGCGGCGTCGATTACATGTTGGCTGCGATTCCGTTGACATCTCTTCCGATCGCCTGGTTCTTCTTGCGCTTGCAAAAAGCTTATCGCGATATTCAATTTCGGGAGCGCTGGCATCCGGGCCTTTGCAAGAACTGTTTCTACGAACTTCATGGTAACACCAGCGGTGTCTGCCCCGAATGCGGGACGGCAATTCACTGAGACAGATATATTGTTGCCCTAGTCATTGCCATCGAAACTCGTTCCCGGGATTCACTATTCATCACTCTTGCCCATTAATGGCCGCGGCTGCATCTATGGGGATTAATTCTGCAATTGGTGTCAAGCTACTGTTTATACAGATTTTACATCTAAAATGGGCAAAGTGGAGCCGGCCACTTTTGCGTTGTCCAGTGACCCGGATGCACGCCAATGGCCGATAAAGACCCACATGATGGACAGAATCCTCTATTCGACATTAAACCTGGCGATCATGACGGCCATCGTTCTGCTTGCCGCGGCTACTCTCATCTGCGCCCACGTCGGTGTGCTGACACTCATTTCGGGAGCAGCCCAGGGCGGCGGAACCCTGCTCGGGGTCTCGTGCTTTCTAGCAGTGGGCGCCATGTTCATGATTCGGAACCGAAACGACTTGGCTGATCGGTAGCGTAGCCTGAGCCGGCAGGGCTATCGCCTATGACCGCTCCGACGCAAAAAATGGGAGTGCGAGGCTCCTGCCGAGTTTGTGCTTGATCGAAAAATGCGGCTCGGCAGGAGCCTCGCACTCCCGCTGAGCGCATATGCGATTGCCCTGCATGAGCCGGGCAGTCAAAAGAATATTTCTGCCGAATCTTGCAAACCTTAGGGTCGGCAGGGTTACAATCTATTCAGGAAGTGAGGTCGGTGTCGCGTTGCTAAAGGAGATCGTGATGTGGCGCGTACTCTTGTTGATTGTCGTAACCGCCGTGGCCAATCGCTACGCATCCGCCCAGGCTACCGAACCGGGATCTCCCCCTTCGCCCACCGTCCTGGTCCTCCGATTCATCACCCCCGATGACCCCGACGCCTCCGACTGGATTGGCAGGGCCGCCCAGGAAGATCTCGCAACCGATTTAACCCGCGGCACGACCGCACGGATCAAAGCGCCTTTCGAGGCCAAGCCAGTCGCCGATCTCGATGCCGCCCTGAAACGCGGCCGCGAAGTTCACGCCACGCACGTCGTCTTTGGCCAGGCGCAGTCGATGGAAGGAAATGTTCGCCTCACCGGGCAGGTTCTCGATGTCGATTCCGGTCGGCCGTTGGGCACCCTCAAAATCACCGGCCCGCGCAGCAGCCTGTTCGATCTGGAAGATGCACTGGCACGTCAGGTGTTTGCGTCGCTGCCGCAATCGATGTTGAAACCCGATACGCTCAAGTCGCTCGAGCAGGATCCCCCCGCCTCGGTCGTTCAGCTGAGTGATCCCGAACCCGAGCCGGTTCGGGTCTTTCCACCCTATGCCTCCGCGGACTACTCGATCCCCGAGCGTTACGAAGGCGCGCCCGCAATCGTCATCAATAACATCTTGCCTTCTTATGACGCCGTGGTGCCCGGCTACGCTCCGCCGCTGTTTGGCTATGGGCCCTACGCTTATTCACCATTTTATGGCTCCCCATATGGATGGAATGTCGGTTATGCCAATGGCTGGTACCCCGCCTTTAACGATCCCTTCGGCTGGCAGCCGTATGGCGGTGTCGTCGTGGTCGGCAACCCCTTTGGCTTCCGACAGGGTCCAGCCCGCCATCATCGCAATGGGTTCGGCGGAGGCCGGGGTGGCTTTGGCAATCGGTCGGGCGAGAGCTTCGCTGGTGCAGGCCAAGGGTTTGGCGGAAATGGTGAGGTGGGTGGCGTTGGAAACCCGGTCACATTTCAATTCGACTTCCAGGGCGGACAAGCATTCCAGGGCGTTCCCGCCAGAGGTTTCGCCCCCGCCATCCCCGCAGGTGGATTCAAAGTTGGCATCCCCCAAACCGGATTCGGCAACATGCGCGGCCCCGGTTTCCGCGGCCCCGCCTTTGGCAACTCCATCCGCGGTGGCTCCGCAGTGCATTGACCTTAAGTCGCAACTCGCTCCTACGATAAAGCTCCAACACTCGAGCAGCCCCCACGCCGGGCGTAGAGCGGTACCCCGCGCCACCCCGGCTTCTCCGAACGTTGCCATTCACCGTGGATTTGATGAAGTTGTGATCAGGTAGGGTGCGTTACCCCGAACACCGTCCCACGACGTTCTTTCCCAAGCGCTGTAACAATCGCAGCCAAAGTAAACACCGTCAGCGCCGTCCCTGCCATCACCGGCGCATAACTCCCCGTTCTTTCCGCCAGGTGAGTCTGCAACAACGGCGCAGCCCCCGCAATCAACACCCCGCACTGATACGCAAATCCCGGCAAAAACCCCCGAACCGAATCCGGCGACAATTCCGATATATGCGCCGGGATGATCCCCCAAGCCCCCTGCACCATGAACTGGATCAGGAATCCACCAAGCCAAAGCAGAATCGCGCTCTGCGCAAAAGCCCACATCGGCACCACGCAGCACGCCAGCACCAGAGCGATCACCATCGCCCGTCGCCGGCCGATCCGATCGGACAGAAAACCAAAAACAATCCCCCCGCTGACCGCCCCAACCATACTGAACGCATTCAGCATCGCCCGCTTCTGAGGGCTATACCCATGCGCTTTCTCCAGAAAGGTCGGATAGAGATCCTGTGTCCCGTGCGATGAAAAGTTCATCATCGCCATCAGCGCCACCAGGTACAAAAACAGCGGCCAATGAGAAACGATACTCTCGACCAGTGCTCCCCAATCGCGATGGCGCGTGCGCTGCCAGACTTCCGATTCCTTCACGCCAAACCGCACGTACAGCGCCAGCAATGCCGGTAAGCCCCCGATAAAAAACAGCGGCCGCCACCCGACGCGCGGGAACACAAAGAAATAACAGAACGATGCCAGCAGATTTCCAACCGCGTAACCTTCCTGAAGCACGCCCGACAGAACCCCGCGCCACTTTGCCGGCACTTTTTCCATGGCCAGTGAAGCGCCCACCCCCCATTCCCCGCCCATCCCGATTCCAAACAAAGCTCGAAGAATCAGAAACGTCGTCAGATTGGGCGCGAGACCGGACAGCACTTCCACAATCGAAAAGAAAACCAGATCGATCATGAGCGGCAATCGCCGGCCGTATCGATCCGCCATCAGTCCAAAAATAAAAGCCCCAACCGGCCGAAACGCCATGGTGAGCGTGATCGACAGCATCACCGCTTCGAGGCGTTCGTTGAACTCCTTGGCGATGGCCGTCACGCACATCACCACCAGAAAGAAATCGAACGCATCCAGCGTCCAGCCCAGAAATCCCGCGAATAGCGCGCGAGCCGCTTCGCCCGCGCTGGGCTCATTGAGGGACCGCGCAAAGTCCAGCGGTTCAGTGCTCATGTGGCGAAAAATCCGTGTGATTTACGTTGGCAGCCCCGCCAGCGCGGGCGCCGCGCCCGCGCTGCCTTGACCGGCCGGAGTCGCCATCGCGGCGTTCAGCGCTTCAGGGATTCCGATGCCCGATAACGCGGCGGCGCGGTATTTCTGAACTTCACTTTCCCACGCTGCCCTCTCCTGCGGAATGATCTCGTATTTCGCGCGTGTCGGCACTTTCATGCCCACAAACAGCGTCAGATATCCCCCGGCTCCAAAGATATCGACCGCGTCAACAAGCAACGGCGCCCAGAGGCTGCTCGGCCCGCACTGGCGGTAGTATTCAACGATCGTTTCACCGCCGGCGATATCCACATCCTTCCGCGCCGCCTGCCAGAAGGGCGTTTCGAGCCGGGTATTGAACTTGTAGTTCAACGCCAGGAACCGCCGCACGCTGTCCCACAAACGTGTGTAGTGCCTGTTGTAAAGTTTGATCTGAGCCGGTGGCACCTGCCTGCCCGTCTCGATCAGAATCTCCGAAAGCAGTTGGCTACGCGCCGCCACAATTCCCAGCTCGGTGCTCGCCAGCGGCTCGACATACGCCTCGGCCGCACCCACCGCCACGACATTCTTCACCCAACCGCGCTCGTAACGCCCGCTGGCAAACTGCACCTTCCGCACCGTGCGCACTTCAGGGCACTTGCGGCGGAATTCGGCCTCCGCCTGCTCATCGGAGATGAACTTCGAGCAGTACACGTAGCCGCGATCGATCTTTTGCTGAAATTCAAGTTGCCAGCACCAACCGGCTTCCATCGTCTCGCAGGTCACATAAGGATGCAGCGCCTCGTAAGTCCGCGGCCAATCGCCGACGACCATCCGATCGCACATCAGCGACGTCTTGTAGCTGACGAACGGCTCCTTCAACGCCTGGCCCAGCAGAAGCGATCGCGCCTCGCTGGCATCCACATACAAATCGCCGATCAGGGTTTTGCCCGAGCCCAGCACCAAACCCGTAACGCCCGTGTCATCCTGGTTCACTGTCGCCAGCGTGTCGTCGATGATTTCAATACCGATCGCCCGCGCCAGCTTCTGGACCGCAGCATAGAACTGAGCAGCGTCGAGCTGATATCCCGAATCCCATTGCCACACCGGCTGGCCGTTTTGCCCACGGAAGAATGCTTTGTCGTGCGCCATCAATGCCGAGAGTGGCCCGGCTCCATCGGCGTCGTCGGCAACGTAAAACGCATTGTTGCGCGACATATAAGGCAGCTTGTGATTCAGTTGGCTGGTATTCGGAAAATAAAAGTGCGGTCGCGGCCCCCAGATCATGCGGTGCCCCAGCGACCACGTCGGCCGGGCCAACTCCACCAGCTTCCGCAATTCCAGCGACAGGAACCCGTGCAAAAACCGGCTCAGCGGTGGCGTCGAGCTTTGGCTCAAGCCCGGCTCAGCATCCGTCAGCCGAATAACCTGAACCTCAAGATCGGGCATCTTCGCCCGAAGACCCAGGGCACACAAAAACCCGGCGCTACCGCCGGCCACAACGACCACTTTCTTAATCAATGCAATACCTCCGCGAATCGGCTCATCATCGTCTAAAACCGCCACCGCAATCGAGTAAAGGGCCAAGTCTAATGATTTCTCATTCCCGAATCCACGCAGGGTGCGACAATACGCCATCTCGGAATCGCACGATTGCCTACTACAATCTGCCACTCGACACACGTGAGCCGGGAACGCTTTTTGAACGATCGCGACCCATCCAACCCGAACCTCGATTATTCGCAATCGCCCGCGCTTGTACCGGGCGGCGGAGCCCTCCATTTCGTAGCCGTACTCACCGCGCTCGCCACGTTTCCTCTGATCTTCATGGGCGGCCTGGTCACCAGCCATCAAGCCGGCATGTCCGTCCCCGATTGGCCCAACAGCTACGGCTACAACATGTTCCTCTTTCCGCCGCGCTTGTGGATCGGTGGAATCCTCTACGAACACACTCATCGCCTTATGGCCACGGTTGTAGGTCTGCTTTCAATCGCGCTGGTGATAGCATCGTTCCAATCGAGATGGGCCGGCCGGCGCGAACGCTGGCTCGCCGCCTCCGTCCTGGGCGTCGTCATTCTTCAAGGCGTGCTCGGCGGCCTGCGCGTGGTGCTGGTCAAGCTGGATCTGGCAATCGTCCACGCCTGCCTTGCTCAGGCGTTCTTCTGCCTCGCAAGTTTCGCCGCAATCGAAACCTCGCGCTGGTGGCAGACCCGCCCCGCCGCTCCCCCCGCTGAGCAGACCCGAGCGCGGAGTTTGGTCATCCTCGGCGTCGTTTCGGTTTTCGCAATTTACGCGCAACTCGTGGTTGGCGCGATGATGCGGCACTTTCAGGCCGGATTAGCGATACCTGATCTTCCGCTCGCCTACGGCAAAATCCTCCCGCCCATGAACCCGGCTCAGCTGGATGCCGTCAACTGGGCCCGCGTCCGCGACCTGAATCTCGAGCCCGTTACGCTGGGGCAAATCTGGCTGCACTTTGGCCATCGGATCGGGGCCGTGCTGGTGACGGCCCTCGTTCTGGCGCTGGCAACCACGGTTCTTCGCCGTTACGCTACCGAACCGAAGTTGCGCCGCCCCGCGATTTTGTTGATTGGGCTGATTCTTGTCCAAGTCTCGCTGGGCGTGTTGACGGTGCTCATGCGAAAGCCGGCCGATGTGGCCAGCGCTCATGTAGCCGTCGGCGCTTTGGTCCTGGCAACCGCTTTTGTGCTGACTGCCCGGGCGATCAGACTCTATGGCCTTTTCCCCCGAAATCGCCAGGCCCGCGCTGCCGCGATGAATCACTCGGGCCTATTGATGCCCCAATAGCGGATCACGTTTAAAGGAACTTTCCCTTCGATGGAAACCGCCTCAGACGTCCGTGAATTTCAAACCGTCGGCGCGCTGGCCCTCGAATCGAGCCCGCTGGCTTCGGGAGTGCGCCAGCGCTGCGTGGATTTCTACGAACTCACCAAGCCGCGGATGAACTTCCTGGTCGTGATCACGACCATGGTCGGCTATTACATGGCCTCGGGCGGGCTGGGCGACTGGCGCCGCGTTCTCGCGACGCTCTTCGGCACCGCCCTCACCGCCGCTGGCGCAAGCGTCTTCAACCAGTTTGTCGAGCGCCGCCTTGATGTGCTCATGAAGCGCACCGCCAACCGCCCTCTTCCCGCTGGCCGCGTCCGGCCCGTCGATGCCCTGCTCTTTGCCACGTTGATTTCGGTGCTGGGCGTCGGAACCCTCGCGGTGTTCGTCAACCCGATCACCGCCACCCTCGGCGCGCTCACACTGCTGCTTTACGTTCTTCTATACACCCCCGCCAAGCGCTATACATCGCTCTGCACAATTATCGGGGCTGTCCCCGGCGCAATTCCTCCCGTCATGGGTTTCACTGCCGTCAACGGCGTGGTTACCACCGACGCGATTGCGCTGTTCTCGATCCTGTTCTTCTGGCAGATGCCGCACTTTCTGGCCATCGCAATTCTCTACCGCGACGACTACGCCCGCGGCGGTTTCCGCATGCTCCCTGTCGTCGATCAAAAAATGAGCATGACCGCCCGCCAGATCGTCCTCTATTCCATCACAATGATCCCCGTCAGCCTGCTGCCCGCACTGTTGGGCATGACCGGCTCCAAATATCCCGTCGCCGCTTTGATCCTTGGCATCGCGTTCTGCGGCTTCGGTCTCGTCCTCGCCCGCTCCAAAACCCGCGCCGATGCCCGGCAGTTGTTCCTCGCGTCCATCGTGTACCTGCCCACCCTGCTCATCGCCATGATGATCGACAGGCTGTAACGCCGGGCGCATGCATGACTCCGATTCTCAAGCTGATTTTTGTTGGTACGGTATTCATCGTGATTGTCGGATGCCACAAACGCGACGACGCGTCCCCGCCCGCTCAATCCGAGGCCTCCCCAACGACTTTCCCCACCGGTTCCGCGACCGTCCGAGGATCCGTTGTGCTCGTCGGCAAAGCCCCGACAATGAGCACGATCCCCAACAAACCCTGCCACGACGGAGCACTGCCTCTGAATGACGAGGCCGTTGTCGTTGACGATGCTGGGCACCTAAAAAACGTGATCGTCTACCTCGAAAACGCTCCCCCCGCGCCGCCAGCCGAAAACGCCCCCGCCGAGAAATTGGATCAGATCAACTGCCAATACGTCCCCCACATGCTCGCACTCCGCACCGGCCAACCGCTCCACGTCACCACCGCCGACCCCACCCTCCACAACGTACACGGCGACTGCCTCGACAACCCCCCTTTTAACTTCGCCCTAGTCGCCCCCACTCAATCCCGCGACCTCACCTTCAAATCCCCCGAACGCTTCCCCATCCGCTGCGACGTCCACCCCTGGATGAAAGCCTACGTCCAGGTCTTCTCACACCCCTGGTTCGCAGTAACCGATAAGAATGGAGCGTTCGAAATCCCCAACGTCCCCCCAGGCACTTACACGCTGGTCGCCTGGCAAGAAAAATACGGCTTCCTCCGCCAGCCCATCCATGTCGAGAACAACAAAACGACCACCCAAACCTTCGAATTTAAATCCGGCCTTTGAATGCGTCGAACCCCATCAGTTATCCCAAGATTTAGCTGCGGATGGCCGCAACCAAAACAAAGATGCAACACGGAGGCACGCTCGACAAAAATGATTACAACGAAGGCACGAAGACACGAAGAAAATAGATCAAAAAATTGAGCACAGAGGCCACAGAGGGCACAGAGAAATGCAAAGAAAGCCAATACAAGAGTTTTAGCCGCAGATGATGCAGATGGCCGCAGATGAAAATGAGCGTCTTTGTCTCTTGTCTTTGCCTTTATCTGCGAGCATCTGCGGAATCTGTGGTTATGAATTCTTCTGCGTGGTTCCGTGGAAGAAATGGAACCGCGGATTTCGCGGATGACGCGGATCGGACAGACGATTCTTGTTTACACAGCGGTATAATCTGCGCAGGCTGAGAACAATTGAACGGAGGGTGGTACAGAGAAGAACTCTGCGCCGTGGTTGCATCTCTTTAGGATTGATCTCTTCTTCCCCATCTGCGTTCATCTGTGTCCATCTGTGGCAATATTTCTTGGATTAATCTTTTCTCAGTGCCCTCTGTGTTCTCTGTGGCCTCTGTGCTTAATTCTTTGTTTTGCTTTCTTCGTGCCTGCGCGGTAACCACGTTCTTCGAGAACCGCCTCCGTGTCTTCATGCCGTGGTGGCTCCTCTGTTCACTTATGCGTTCAACGCCCTGAACGAATATCCAGGCTAAACTCCACCATGTCTAAGCCGCCTTCCAACCGCCCGCTCCGCCTGATGTATGCCGCCGGCCCCGGCGACATCATCGGAACCTGGCGGCACTGGAAAGAAAACCGCGACGATCCCGGCCAGGTCGCCATGACCTACTCGGGACAGTTCTACGACGTCTGCAAACAACTCGGCGCTCAAGGCTACGCCATCGCCTCACATCCACGGCACGAAACTGTGGGCGACGACCAATTCCGTGTGGAACACCGCCCCATCCCCTTCGCAAAATCCAGCTCGGCTCTCAAGTACCACTTGGGTCAGCTCATCAGCGCCTTCCAGATGAGTTGGCGCGCCTTCCGGTATCGCGCCGACGCATTGGTGATCTGCGACGGCACCTGCCACTGGTTCCCCCTCCGCCTGCTGCCCATGCTTGGCATTCAGGTGATCCCCACGATCCACTGCATGCTCTGGCTGAAAAGCCATCCACCCACCGGCCGGCTTAAGCGCTTCATCGCCCGCCTCGATCGCGCATTCTGGCGCCGTTCCGCCAAAGCCATCCTCTCGGCCTCCACCGACATCACCGAGCAGATCGACCAGACGACCGGCAACAACCACCGCCCCGTCATCCCCTTCCTGCCCACCTACCGTCCCGATACCTTCGAAGCCGCCCCACCTCCCGAATCGCGCACTCCCTTCCGCGTCCTCTTTGCCGGTCGTATCGAACGCTACAAAGGCGTTTTCGACCTCCTGGAAATTGCCAGACAATTCTCCTCCGCCGGCCGCACCTCCATTGAATTCGATCTCTGCGGCACCGGCTCCGATATCGACGCCCTGCGTCAACAAATCGCAGATGCCGGCCTCACCCAAACCTTCCGCGCGCACGGCCACTGCGATCGCACCAAAATGCGCCAGCTGTTCCGCGACTGCCACGTCCTCATCGTCCCCACCACCACCGACTTTGCCGAGGGCTTCAACCAGGTCGTCGTCGAAGGCGTTCTGGCCGGCCGCCCCGTCATCACCTCCAGCATCTGTCCCGCCCTCGACTACGTTCAAGACGCCGTCGTCGAAGTACCCCCCGACAACGTCCCCGCCTACCACGACGCCATCCTGCGCCTCCACGACGATCAAACCCTCTACGAACAAAAACGCGCCGCCTCCGTCGCCCTCCAGTCCCAGTTCTACGACCCCTCACGCGGATGGGCACAGGCGCTTCTGAAATCGCTGGACAAGGAATCAATTTCCACAACGATGCCCCTCTCGTCGTTATAATCATTAACCGTGATGGATAGCGCCTCTTTTTTTCTCCGTGTCCTCTCTTCGAGCCTGAGCCTCAGCCCGCGACGAGCTCGGTCGAGTCGAGCCGAAGGCCGTGCCTCCGTGGTGAATCGAATTCGTCCGACCGAAACCCTCAGTCATTTGGTATTCCGCACCACTTTGGCACTTGTCACATTGTGCCTGTTTTCAATCAGCCATGCAGATCCCGCACCCTCTGCAATAATCGTCCCCGATCTCGATGGCACCCCCCATCATCCCCTCGACCCGGAAAACAACCGCGCCAATGTCCTGTTCTTCATCCGCACCGATTGCCCCATCTCCAACACCTACGCCCCCGAAATCACCCGCCTGCAAAAACAGTACGCTTCCCAGAAAATCGCCTTCTACCTCGTCTACACGCTCCGCGATCTGACCCCCGCCGCCGCCCGCGAGCACCTCAAACAATACAACCTCGCCGTTCCCGCTCTCATCGATCGCAAACATGAACTGGTAAAAGCCACGGGCGCCACCGTAACGATCGAAGCCGCCGTCATCGGCCCCAACGGCTCACTCCTCTACCGCGGCCGAATCGACGACCTCTACGCCGCGCTCGGCAAACCCCGCACCGTCCCCACCACCCACGAACTCCGCGACGCCCTCGACGCCATCGTCAACAACAAACAACCCCCCACCCCCCGCACCAAAGCCATCGGCTGCGCCATCACCGACGACTAACCCGAACCGTCCAACAATCCCACACGCCCCTGAAGTCTTTCCCCCCGCGTTGTCAATTGTCCATTGTCAATTGTCAATTCGCTCCCATTTCGTCATTCGAGTTTCGTCGTCGAAGTCCCCCCAACCATCTCCCCAAACGCCCCCTCCACCCCCCGCGCAAACCCCACCGCATCCATCAAACAAGACCCTTTCATCCGCTCCCTCATCCCCTTCCTCAACTCGACCAGATAACTCCGCTTACCCGCCATCCAAACAGCCTTCTGAACGTATTGGTCCCCATCCTCTACAACATGCTCCCCCAACCCCAGATTAGACAAGATGCTCCACCCCGCCCGCGAAGCCACCTACTCCCCCCGCAGGCTCACCGGCGCAACGCCCATCCACAGCGCATCCAGCATCGTCGAATGCGCGTTATACGGAAACGTGTCCAGAAAAATGTCGATCCGGCTGTACGTCTCCATGTACTCCCGCCGGGGCATGCGCTCGTGAAACTCAACCCGCGCCGCATCCACCCCATGCCGTGCCAAAACCCGCAATACGCCTTCCCGCGCCAACCCCACCGGCGTCAGCAAAATCAAACGCGACCCAGTCACCTCCGCCAAAATCCTCCCCCACAATTCCAGCACCGGCTCAGTCACCTTAGCAAAGACACACAAACATCCAAACGTCACAAAACCATTGCGAACCATGGGTGGTTCCCCCACCGGCAACTCCTCGCCCATCGGATCAAAGCACCAGAAACTCTTCAGCCGCACTGACCGCTCGCTGTACCGCCCCACATCGCTCTGCCCCTCCGGGTCCAGAAACGAGTCGGTCAGCCGGTAATCCATTGCGCTCAATCCCGTCGTTCCGGGATACCCCGCGAACGTAACCTGAATTGGTGCAGGCTTCATTGCAAACAGCAGCAGGCGGTTCTCGGCCATGTGCAGCGCGGTATCAACGAGAATATCAATCCCGTCCGCCCGGATCAGTTCCGCCGCGGACGGATCATCCATCCCGCGAATGTCCCGCCAATGATCGGCGTACATCTCAAACCGCTTCGTCAATGAGTCCATCTCGCTCGCATGCGAATAGCAAAACACTTCGACCACCCCACGATCGTGCTCCCGCAACAGCGGAATCAAATTGTACCCCACCACGTGATGCCGAAAATAAGGCGATACATACCCCACCCGAATCCGCCTCCCGGAAACGCTTCCGCCAACAAACGGCCGCAACGTCCCAGCCAAAGGCCGCCCAAACAATTCATCCCACTTGCGATGCGCCTCATAAAGCCGCGCTGTCGAGTACCCCGGATGAAGCAGCATCGAATAAAGCATCCCGCTCCCCAGATGCGGCTCCTTCTTTAGCCCAAGCTCCCTCGCAAAACTCGCAATCGATTCATCCAACCGCCCCGTATCCCGCAACAGCGCCCCCAAACTTCCCCACGCCGCCGCCAGGTCCGGCTTCAGCTCCACCGCCTTCTGATACTCCCCAATCGCCTCATCCACCCGCCCACCCGAAGCCAGCGCGGTCCCCAGCTTGTTATGCAACCCCGCCACCCCAACATTCAGAGAGACGGCGCGCCGCAACCACTCGGTCGCTTCGGCATAACGCTTGGCCGAAAACAACGCCGTCCCTAGATTTTCCAAGGTAGAAGCATTTCCGGGCTCCAACTCCGCCGCCCGCCCAAAAATCTGAATCGCCTCATCAAGATTTCCCCCCAGCGCCACCACGCTCCCCAGATTGCTCAACACCCGCC
>DAIRGS010000064.1:0-26381 GCA_036794395.1 Tepidisphaeraceae bacterium
CGTGATTTCGACTTGTGGGTAATGACAAGGGCGTACCGGTGGAGGGAGAAGAAGGTTATCATGCGGCGGCGATCGGTTCATCTGC
The DNA here is from genome assembly GCA_036794395.1 of Tepidisphaeraceae bacterium. Taxonomy (GTDB): domain Bacteria; phylum Planctomycetota; class Phycisphaerae; order Tepidisphaerales; family Tepidisphaeraceae; genus DASXMX01. The sequence continues at coordinate 86 of DAIRGS010000064.1, forward strand.
ATTGAATCAATACACGAAAGGATCCGCTGGCCATGAAATACGGAATCAACCTTCTTCTTTGGGGCGCTGAGATTGGGGAATCGCATTATCCGTTGCTGGAGAAGATCAAGTCGTGGGGATTTGATGGGGTGGAGATTCCGTGTTTTGGGTTTGATGAGAACCGGTATAAAAAGCTGGCGGGAAAGCTGAAGGATCTGGGGTTGCAGTGTACGACGTGCGTGATCGTTTCGAAGGAGACCAATCCGCTGGATCCGGATCCAAAGGTGCGGCAGGCGGGCGTGGACTTTCTGAAGAAGATGATCGATCAGAATAAGACGGTGGGTTCGGGGTTGATGATGGGGCCGTACAGCTCGCCGGTGGGCGGGCTCGTGGGGCGCGGGCATACGGATGAAGAATGGAAGCGGGCGGTGGAGGTGTTTCAGAAGGTGGCGCCGCATGCGCAGCAGGTGGGGATTCCGATGGCGCTGGAATACCTCAACCGGTTTGAGCACTACTTCATCAACGATACGGTGACGGCGGCGCGGTTTGTGGATGAAGTGAATCATCCCTCGTTCAAGCTGCACTACGATACATTTCACGCGAACATTGAAGAGAAGAAGATTCCCGAGGCGATTCGGGCGGGTGGGAAGCGGATCATTCACGTTCATATTTCGGAGAACGACCGATCGACGCCCGGCGAGGGGCATGTTCATTGGGATCAGTCATTTCAGACGCTGGCCGAGATTGGGTATGACGGATGGCTGATGATCGAAGCGTTTGGCAATGCGCTGCCTGAGATTGCGGGGGCGACGTGCATCTGGCGGAAGATGTTCCCGGATGAACAGTATCTGGCCACGCATGGGCTGGCATTCATGAAGCAGAACGTGGCTAAGTACTGGAAGAAATAGTGGGAGGCGGAGCGCGCGAGTTGCCGGCAATAACTCCGGGCGAGCATCGAAAGAAATCCTTTAACACGAAGGCACGAAGACACGAAGAATTGCTTGTGTGACGGTCAGTCGGGCGGTGGTGATTCGTTTGGTGATTCGCTTGGATTGGCTTGGGCACTTGTTTGACGGGAATCGAGCGGTCGTTTGAGGATGGTTGTGGCCGGGGTTCTGGAGTTGAAAGTGCGAAATGCTCCTGAAAATGACATCGACCCTCGTTCGCAGGCCGAAAGCGAGGGACGGTTGATTGAACTCGAGCGGCAGGTGCGGGTGGTCGAGACCGTGCTGACATCGATCAGGGACTTTGCGTACACGTTCGATCACGATGGACGATTCGTTTACGTGAACAAGCCGTTGCTCGACCTATGGGGGTTGGAACTTGGGGATGCGGTTGGAAGGAATTTTTACGACTTGAAATATCCCGACGAACTGGCGGGGAAACTTCAGCGGCAAGTTCAGCAGGTGTTCGACACCGCGATGCCGCTTTCTGACGTTACCGAATATACAAGCCCGAACGGGACGGCCGGGTATTACGAATACATATTTATGCCGGTTTGGGCGGCTGATGGATCGGTGGAATTCGTCGCTGGTTCCACGCGGGACATAACGGCCCATCATGGTGCGTTTGAGGGACTTCAGCGGAGCGAGGAAAGGATCCGCATCAGCGAGGGCCGTTTTCGCCAGCTTGCCGATGCGATGCCGCAGATTGTCTGGACGGCGCAGCCGGACGGATCGCTCGATTATTACAACCGGCGATGGTTTGAATATGTGAATCTCAGCCCGGACGCGGCAGATGAGGCGCGCTGGGATCGATTCATCCATCCCGAGGATATAGGGCGGGCGTATGACGCATGGACAAAGGCGTTGCAAACGGGCAAGCAGTATCAAATTGAGTTTCGGGTGAAACGCGCCGATGGGCAGTACCGGTGGTTTCTGGTTCGAGCGTTACCGATTAGCGATGATCAGGGGTCGATCGCCAGGTGGTACGGAACGTGTACCGACATTGAGGATCAGAAGGAGCTTCAAGAGCAGCGGGAACATTTGCTGGAAGCCGAGCGTGCCGCCCGCGCGGCGGCCGAGCATGCGAGCCGGATGAAAGATGAATTTCTGGCGACGCTGTCGCATGAGCTTCGGACGCCGCTCAACGCGATTCTGGGCTGGGCGCAGCTGCTCAAAGGTGATGCGACCGATCGGGAAGATCTTCAGCAGGGCCTGGAGACGATCGAGCGAAACGCGCGGGTTCAGACTGAGTTGATCGAAGACCTGCTGGATATGAGCCGGATCATTTCCGGCAAGCTGCACCTGGAGGTGAAATCGCTGGACCCGGTTGCATTTGTCGATGCGGCGATCGAGACCGTCGGTCCTGCGGCGGCGGGCAAGCGAATTCAAATTGAAAAGCACGTCGAGCCGATGGCGGGCCCGGTTTGGGGCGACGCGGCCCGGCTTCAGCAGGTCGTGTGGAACCTTCTTTCCAACGCCATCAAGTTCACGCCCGAAGGCGGAAGCGTGATGGTGAATGTCGCGAGGGTGAATTCAAATTTGGAAATTCGGGTGGCGGACAGCGGCAAGGGAATCGATCCTTCGTTCCTTCCGTACGTTTTCGACCGTTTCCGCCAGGAAGATTCCTCTATGAGCCGAAAGCACAATGGGCTCGGGTTGGGCCTTGCGATTGTCAAGCAATTGGTCGAGCTGCACGGCGGAACGGTTGGCGTCAACAGCGCGGGGGAAAGCAAGGGCACGACGTTCCAGGTCAACCTCCCGACGCAACGAACCGATAACGCGCCGGATGAAAGTCCGCCGGCAAATTCCCAGGCGGTACGTTCTGTTCCAACCGGGATCGAGCGCGCGAACCTGTCAGGGCTCAGGGTGCTGGTTGTGGATGATGAAGCGGACGCATGCAAATTGCTGAAGCGCATGCTTGAAGAGTGCAGCGCCCAGGTTGTGACCGCGGGCTCCGCCGCCGAGGGGATATCGATGCTTAAGGCGCATCAGCCGCACGTGCTGGTCAGCGACATTGGGATGCCCGATGTGGATGGTTATGAGTTTCTCCGGCGCGTCAGGAGTTTGCCAACCGAGACTGGGGAGCCCATTGCCGCGATCGCGCTGACGGCATTTGCTCGATCCGAGGACAGGAGCCGAGCGCTGGCAGCGGGGTTTTCGGCACACGTTTCCAAACCGGTCGAGCCTTCGGAGCTGATTGCAACGATCGCCGGGTTGGCGGCGAAGATCAAACGTGGCGAATTAGACAGTTAAATGATCGAGCATGATTCGGCGCTGATCCGGCGTCTTGGCGGCAGGTGAAATCGGTATCGCGGTGGGTTGGCGAGAGGAGAATTGCAGCGATCTGAGAATCCGGGGTGGCGCGGGGTACCGCTATACCCCGGCGTGGGGGCGTTTCGGGGTGGGACGCGGCGTTTGGGGGGACATGGCGCGGGGTGAATTGAGGCAGTGGCGCGTGATTCGGCACAGTCATTTAGTTCTCGGGCAGCGATTCGGCCGCCAGCACCGGAGTGCGAGCCTGCGATCGCGACGGATTTGGGTCGGTATCGAGTCCACCTGACACTTCCCAATCCGCGTTGAGAAAGACGGTTCCAAGGCCGCGATATGGGGCGGACCCGGTTTTGTAAACGTCGGCCACTTCGATCTCGAAGGTTGATACCGCCGCAAGCATGTCGTAATCGACATGGGCATCACCGAGCCAGATGTCGACCGAGTATTCCCCCTGGAGTAGCGGAGTTTGCTTAATGCGACAGCGGATGACGCCGTTTTGGTAGGAAGGTCGTTCGGCCTTGTAGCCGGTCATTCGCATGTTGACGCCACCGATGATGCCGAGGGTGGGATGATTGACGACGATCCCGAGGTTAGGTGTGGTGAGCGGCGGAAGAGCGCCGACGTCGAAGGCAACTTCGAGCAGGACGTCGGATCCGAGAAGGTACTGCCCGCAGTCGTTACCTGATTCGTCGATGGTGCGGACGGATTGAATCATTGGCTTGGCCCACGCCGGCCGGCATCTCGCCAGGGATGCCGCATCACCGCGAGTGGTTTTGCCCAGGCTCATGTACGCCTGGACGGCCAGCGCTGTTTCGCCCGCAAAATTGACCCGGCCGCCATCCATGACGACAACGCGGTTGCAGAGGTTGGAGATGGCGGCCATGTTGTGGCTGACCAGGATCACCGTCCGCCCGGATCGGGCGACCTCGCCCATTTTCCCCAGGCATTTATTCTGGAACTGCGCATCACCGACGGCCAACACTTCGTCGACGATGAGAATCTCAGGATCGAGATGAGCGGCCACGGCAAACGCGAGGCGAACGTACATGCCGCTGCTGTACCGCTTTACCGGGGTATCGAGAAACTTTTCGACTTCGGCGAAATCGACAATCGCATCAAACTGGCGGCGGATTTCTGATCGGCGCATGCCGAGAATCGCGCCGTTGAGATAGATATTCTCGCGGCCGGTGAGTTCCGGATGGAACCCGGTTCCGACTTCGAGAAGGCTTCCAACCCGACCATAAAGATCAATAACGCCCGTGGTGGGTTCGCTAATCCGGCTCAGCAATTTCAATAGCGTGCTCTTGCCGGCGCCATTTCGGCCGATGATGCCGACCACGTCGCCTTGAATAATATCCAGATCGACATCGCGAACAGCCCAGAAGATCTCGGACTGGGCGCGGCGAAACGGATGACGGAGACGGTCCATCACCAGGTCGCGAAACGTAGTGGCCTTAGGCCGGCCATGCTCGATCTGGAACGACTTGCTGAGCCCCCGAATTGAAATCGCCACTTCACCCGATGACATTACATCTCACATCCAAGCCCGAATTGATTGCCTCGTGCCCGAGCCGATTTTAGGCGGATCAAACGATCCATCCACGAGGCTACATGAAACGTTTTGTAGCAGAATGAAACACTTTTGACAGTTCACTGGACCGGGATTGCAAGCCTACTACAGAGTTTCCTAGATCACATCGGCAAATTGCCTTTCCATCCGTTTAAAAGCGAACAGGCCGATGGCGAAGATGACGACAACGAAAGATGCGGAGTATATGACCCATCCCCACTGAACCGCTCCGGCTCCGAGGATTGACCACCGAAACCCTTCAATCAACGAGGCCAGGGGGTTAAGAAAATAGAGGGTCTGCACGCGCGGTGAAAGATTCGGGACATTGGCGATCGTGTAGCCGACCGGGCTGGCGTACATCATCAATTGGAGGAACGGCGGCAGGGCATATTGCAGATCGCGATAGCTGACCATCAGGGCCGATGTCCAAAGCCCCAGGCCGATCGCACCTGCAATCAGCAGTCCGATCCACAGCGGCAGCAACAGGACCGGCCAGCCGGGGTTGATGCGATAATGAATCATCATGACGACCTGGAGCAACGCGGCGACCGCGAAGTCGACGGTGGTCGTTCCAATTGTTGACAGCGGAAGCATCAGGCGCGGGAAATACACTTTGGAAACCAGCCGGGCGTTTTCAACAACCGAGGCACTTGCGCGCGTGAGCGTGCCATTGAAGGCATTCCATGCAAGCAGGCCGGAGTATGAAAAAACGAGATATGGGAAGTGTTTGCCTCCAATGTCCGGGGACATGTTGGCGATTCGGCCGAACACGAATGCGAAAATCGCCGCGGCGAACAGCGGTTGCAAAATGACCCAGAGAACGCCCAACGCCGTTTGCTTGTAACGAACTTTTACATCGCGCTGCGCGAAAGTGAAAAGCAGATCGCGATAGAGCCACAGCTCGCGCAGCGAAAGCTTGGCCCATTTGCCCGGCGGGCGAATGGACAGAAGGGGCTTGTTTGCCGGTCGCAGTGCCGTTGTGGTCATTTCGGAAAAACCTCGGATGAATGTTCAGCCATTGGCGCGGGGGGCACTGGCATCGAGTTCAGCCTTGAGGGCATCAAGGTCGCGTTTTTCGGTCTCGGACGGAGCGTCGAGTTGAATTGAATCCATTTCGTGAATTGCCGCCTGGGCCTCAGTGAGCTTCTTGCCTGACAGGAGTGCTCGTGCAAGGCGAACGCGATACTGGACGGTTCGAGGCGCCAGACGAACGGCGTTAAGGGCACTGGCGGCGGCATCGGGATAGTGTTGTCGCTTTTGCTCGACGAACGCAAGGGTATCGTGAAGCGGCGCGGCATCGGGTGCCAACTTGATCGCAGCCGTAGCCAGGTTGGCCGCCTCCGACAGATCACCTCCATTTTGGGCCAGCACCATAGCAAGGTTATTTTGCGCGATGATGCGATCCTGGGACCACTCGGGAAGCTGTTCGATCGCTTTGCGGTAACTGGCCTGGGCATCATTGGCATTTGCATCGGCCTCGTCAAACATGCCCAGCGTGAGCCAGGATACTCCGGATACTTCGGCTTTATCGGTTAAGGCCGACAGGATTTTACGGGCCTGCGCGCCGTCGGATTTGTCATGCGAGTGGCGATAAAGATTATCCCACATCCGGGCAAGCATGATTCTCTCATCAAGCGCGTCGGGTGGGATAGCCTGCTCGGCACGGGAAAGTGATTGGGTTGCCTCGCTGCCATCCAATTCAGATGACGCGAAAGCCATGTACGCCAGACGCCCGCGCGGCCCAAGATCCAGAAGAGGCTGCACCAAGGCAGGAACATCGGTTTTTCCGAGGTGGTGCTGGGCCAGCGCGTAAATGGGGATCGCGGCTTGATAGGCATCAGGGTTTGTCGCGGCAATGTGGGCGTAGGGCTCTAGCTGTTGGATCGCGTCGTCAAAAAGTTCCAATTCGATATCAGACTGTGCGATTTGAAGGTCGGCCGGCAACGGATTGGCGAGCGAGCGCGAGCGCCATTTGAGCGCTTCGCCCAGTGCATCGCGAGGTCGTTTCTCCTGGCGGAGAATTGCGACCAGAACAATTTGCGGCTCAATAGAGGCCGGGAAAAGTTGGGAGGCGCGGGAGGCGCGGTCCTGGGCTTCGCTCAGATGACCCGACCCGGCGAGCAATTCGATAGCGCGCATGTGCAAAGGGAGGAAGTCGGGGAACTGCTGGATCAGTTGATCGACATCGGCAACGAGTTGGGCGGGTTGTTTTGACGGGCTTCGCGCGGCGACAAGCGCCTGAATGGATGCCGCCGCGGCATCGCTGGTGGGATCTTGTACGAATGACCTGATGAATGGCCGCAACTCAGGGGCGGTATTCCAATGCGAAAGCCAGTCGGCATGGGCCGCGAGAGCGGTCAGCTTCTGATCGCGCGGAACAGCGGCGGCAGCTTTGGTAACGGTGGCCTTGGCCTCATCGACGCGGCCAAGGGTGAGATTGGTATCAACCATCCCCAGCCACGCGGGAACGATCGTTGTGTCGGCGGAGGTGGCGCGGGTGAAGCAGTCCAGCGCAGCGGCCGGGCCGGACGATCTCAGGGCAAAGCGGGCTTGTTCGAACTGGGCAAGGCCCGGGTGCTTTTTGTCAGTGTTCAGACGTTCGAGGAGTTCTTGAACCCGGGATTGATTTCCGCGGGTCCGGAAGAAATCCGCGCCGGCTGCCATGACCGCCGGGACACACTCGGGGTCTCTGAGGAGCCGATCAAAATCCACCTCGGCCTGATCAGGTTGGCCCCCCCGCCACTTCAATTGCGCGAGGAACAGAGCGTCGCTGACATCGCCGGGGGCGCCTTGAAGATTTGCGACAAAGCCCATGGCAAATGGGATGTCGCCCGCGTTTGTGGCGACGCGTGCCGCGGCAATCTGAAGAGCTGGATTGATGCTGGGAAGTTTGCTGATTCGGGTCAGCTCCTCGCGAGACCCGGCAAAGTTTCCTGTTTTTCGAAGCGACTCGGCATATTGAAGACCGAGCTGCGCGGAGTTCGGGTCGATCGAGATGGCGACTTTGAGTTGTTCGGCCGTATCGGAGGATCGTTTGAGACGATTGTACGCGTCGGCAAGCAGGAGACGGGCGGCCAGAAGATTGGGCTCGGATTGTGTCGCCTTCTGGAGCAGCGTGACGGCCTGCTGCACATCCGCATTTGAACTGGCAAACTGTAAGAGCATTCGTCCACGGGCGACTTGCCACATAACACCATCGCCAACGAGGTCGTGAATGCGGCCGATCGTGCGCTCGATGAATGGGCGATCATCCCGCGTGTACCGGGCCTCGGTCGCCATGATCTGGACAGCCAGGTCTTTGGGCTCCGCGTCGGCGAGCTTTTGCATTTCGGCCTGGGCGCGCGGATCACCGGAGCGATCGAGCAAATGAGCCCAGGCAATTCGCCAGCTCAGCAGATTGGGCTCGCGAGCGCCGGCTCGGGCCGCCTCAAATTGCCGGGTGGCGTCCTGGGGTTTCCCCGCATTCAGAACGTCGGTCGCCTGGGCGAGGGCCTGGTCTGGCGTTGAACCGTAATCGCGTTGAATTTTGTCCCGGCACGCTTTTTCAATGTCGTCGCCCAGCTGGCGTTTATTGCTGATGATGATGAGTCGGGCGAGCGATTCCTCGCTAATTGCTTTACTTGCATCGAGCGCGGTCTTTGCAGCGGCAATAGCCTGATCGCGGTGTCCAGTAGCGGCCATCAGGTTTACGCGAGTACACAAGAGCCGGCCATCATCATTAACCTTGGGGAGAAGTTCCTTATCGATAAAATCGAGTAGACCTGACGGATCGCGAACCACACCCGCCTCGAATGCGGCTTCAATGACGCGCACGTTGGAGAATACGACCGCGCCATTATGCCGCCGCCGGAATGCTTCCTGTGCGGCTTGAATCGCTTCCTGGTGTTTTCCAGCCTGGGACAAAACTTCGGCACTTCGCAGCAACGGCGCGAACCATGTTGAGCTCCACTGAGCGCTGGACTGCCACCGTTTGAGAGCAGCATCACGATCGCCATTTTCGGCGTCGATCTCACCGAGGGTGTACGCCAGATACGGGCTCTTGTAAGTCTCCAGGGCCTTCTCGCAGAGCGCAGCCAGGTGAGGACGATCGATGTTGTGAGGCTGTGCCAGCGCATCAAGGATCGCAGCCCAGGCAACTGCCAGGGTATCCGTGGTCGGGCGAGCCGCTAATTGATCGCGAATCGCTTTAGCCTGCAGCAAGTGCTTTTGCGTGCTTTCCGCGAGTCCGTGCAAGGCGATGAGTTCGGCATCGGCCGTGGGCTTAGTCAGATCCAATTTTGCGATCTGATCACAGGTCGCCTGGGCGTCGCCATTTTCCCAGAGGCGCCGTGCGATTTGGGCGGAAACGGCCGGGTCATGAGAATTTGCCTCGAGCCGGCGAAGAACAGTCATCGATTCATCGCCGAGCCCCAGCTGATCCAGTTCTGAAACAAAGATCACGGCAAGCCGCGCGTCGGGAAGTGGGCCCTTTGCCGCCAGGGACAGCTGCCTGATCGCGGCGTCATAATTCTTAGCGATAACGCTTGCGTGGCCTCGGACCAGGGCGTCGCGGGCTTTCTGCTCGTCGGAATCGGCCACTGCCAGCCTCGATGTCGAACCGGTCGCGTCCTGATCGTTGTGCGCAGCGGTGATAAGTTGCTCGGCAAGTTCAATCTCGTTGGTTGGAGCGTGAGAATCGGCGGGACTTGTTTCGGAGTATTGGCCAGTTCGATTGGCCGTTTCGAGAACCAGGAACTGCCCTTCGAGATTCTGTGGATCGAGCTTGACCCACTGCCGTGCACACTCCAAAGACAGACCGAAATTTCGGAGGGAGTATGCGGCCTTCGCCCGGGCCTCCATCACCGTTGCATCGTCGCGCGTGAGAGTGTGGCCCGCGGGCACCAGCACGTCCGCCGTGGCGAGCGCCTCCGCCCACAGATGGGTCTGGACGTAAAGCTTTAGAAGCTGGCGTCGCTGCGGCGTGAGATCCAATTTGGGATAGGTCTTGAGTAGCTGGCGGAGCACAAAAATCGAGCTTCGAAGGTGGTCGTGGGACTCCGATGGGATCAACGGGCGGACCCGCGCATAGGCGATCATGGCCTCGGCATTTTTATCGGGGTAGCGTTGGAGGTAGGCACCCAGCAGATCAACGGCCCGCTGATTATCGCCGGCCGCGGCGGCGGCGAGGCCATCAAGGCGGTACCGTTCAAACTTCGCTCGAATCTGAATTTTGCGGTATGCGTAAAAGCCCCCTCCCGCCGCCATTAGCGAGACGAAAACTAATGCGACGATCAACAGTCGCTTCGCGAGTTTGGTTCTGATCTTCATTTAGACTTTTCCGTAGAACGGGTCGTGCGGCCCAATATGGCGGTTTCGTTGAATGAAACGCGTTCATGCCTGAGGGACCGGCGTCGACTGAGCAGCGTCCTCTTGATGCTGGGTTGATGGGCCGACCAACAAGAGTCGAATTGTCTGACCGATAATCCAGAGATCCAGCCGCATGCCGGCATTTTCGACGTAACGAATATCGTATTTGATCCATTCCTGGAAATCAGTGCCGGCGCGACGCGTTCTCATCACCTGCCATAATCCGGTAATGCCAGGGCGAACGCTGAGACGTGCTTCGCGCCAACCCGGGCAAAACTGGTTTTCGGAATGCGGACTTGGCCGCGGCCCCACCACTGACATATGGCCCAGCAATACGTTTATGAATTGGGGCAGCTCATCCAGGTTCCAGCTTCGCAGCAATCTGCCTACGCGCGTGAGCCGCGGATCGGCAGCCATGTAAAACTGGGGACCGTCCGCCAGATTCTGCTGAAGCAACTGCTGCTTCATCTGGTCGGCGTCAACCCGCATCGAGCGAAACTTAATGCACGGAAATTCCCGGCCGCCTAACGTCTGGCGGCGATGCGTGAAGAAGATCGGTCCGCGATCTTCCAGCCAGATGGCGGCGATGATCAGGGGATATAGCGGTAAGGTCGCCAACAAAACCAGTAACGAAAACACCACATCAAATATCCGCTTGCCTCCGCGGCCCAACGAGGAAAGCTTTCGGGGCCGGACCACGTAATCCGGTGAAATAACCGGTTCGATCTGCTCCCACCTGAGCGTCTCGGGCGCGGGCCGGCTCCGCGGGTCATCCCAGAGAATGCAGGGGCCGACGATGCTGCGCGCCGGATCGATTTCGCGGCCCGCGCCGATCCAGACCGGGCCCATGATCTGCGACCCGCGTGGCACGGTGGAATCGGGGTCGATCCAAATACCCGGGGTTTGGCTTTCGCGCGGACGGTTTATGGTCGAATCAGGGCGCCGCCATAGCTGCGCCAATCGACGACCGAAGGCCACCAGATTTCCCTCGTTGGAAGCCTCATAGATATTACCGGCGATGGACAATACCTCGCGCTGGCGGCGGCCGACATGGCGACGCAACGATCGCCAGGCTTGTCCGGGGGCAGCGGACTGTTGCCAGAGCTGCGCGATGTCGCGATGACAAGTGAGCGCAACCCGCGCGAGCCTCGATTCGGAGGTTCCGCCATACAAGCGTTCAAAGCGAATGAAGCGATTGTCCGAACCCACCACCGCGCGCTCGCTGTAATCGCTCTCGCGACAGTCCTTCAAGCGGACATATAAAATGAGCGGCTTGCGCCAGCAGAACGTTTCGATCGGCTTGGCCAGGCTGAACAGGGCCATGGATCGGGCGTCTATGAGCAAGTACATCTCGGCGCCGTCGACGATTTGGCTGGGCTCCCCCTGTCGCACAACTTGCACGCCACGCGACGCCCAAAAGCGGTCGTGAAGCTGCGACGGGTTAAGCCCCCACACACTGATTGAATCGGTGGTCATTGCAGCACGCCTGAAAATCCGGGGAAAGACCCAAGACACCAATCAATTGCTGCGATAACCACCCGGATCGCGTGAAACCCGAGATACAACGCAACGGGGAATCGGTCCGAAACGCGCCGATCCAGGCAGTTCGACGGGATGTGAGTCGGCCTCCGGGTTTAACGAATCGGCGTTGCTCACGCGACTGCTGCCGTACCGTTCGATATCGCGTTTACGTGCACGGTTGAACACCAAGCCGGCAAACCGCACGGGCAGATCTCGGAGATATGCAAGCGTGCGCTCAACATCCGGACGGGTATCGCCGCGGGCGACGACCAAAACAACAGCATCGGAGTTTGAGGCGGCGACTGAAGCTTCGAGACTTCCGGGAATTGGGCCGGTATCGAGCAACACAACGTCGTAGAGTTTTCTGGCTCGACTGACCAGCCGCTGCATCCCCGCGCTGGAAACGATTCCGGCATCAGCGGGGGTTGCCGCACCCAGGGGCAGCGCGCAAAGGTTGTCGATCCCCGTGGCGATCGTGCAATCGTTAAGGTCGTCACCGGCGATCGCATCGAGGATTCCTACGGAATATTGCGCCTGGCGTTCGGCCGCGCGCAGCAGGTCGGCTTCGGCGACATATCCGAGTTGTACCAACATCTCCCCCACCCGACGGCCCGAGGCACGGCCCTGGGTAAGGGCTTCATCAAGTTGCTCAGGAGTGACAAGGCCCTCGTGAAGCAGTACCTGGCCAATCTTGCGACGAACGATCTTGTCGATTCGCGTGGTCAATCCGCCGCCCACCAGATCGGCGTCGATGATCAACGTTTTGAATCCAGCCGAGGCGAATGACAGGCCCAGACCCAAAGTGAGGCTGGTCTTTCCACTGGCGGCGACAGCGCCCGTCACCGCGATGACCTGTTGTGTCGGGCGACCTCCGCCAGAAAGTTGGAGGCGGTTGCGAATCTCGTGCACGCCCTGAGCCGCGATGGCAATCTGTTCGGGGTCGGCCAGGTCCTCGGGGAGCTGAGGAAGCATGCCAAGCACGGGATGTCGGCGCCCGTGCTTCATCGTGTCATTGGGATCGAGCACCCGGCGATCAAATAGTCCGACCATCGCCACCAGACCAAACCCAAGCATAATGCCGCCCATGCCGCCGCCAATCGAAATCGGGATGCGGGTATCGCGGGCGGCAACCAGCGGCATATCTGGCGGCGATTGATCCAGGCGATACAAAATATTCTCGACATTTCGCTGATGTACACTTTCCTCCGCGGCGTCTGAGTCGCGGCGAATGCGGGCTTCTTCGATCTGCAGCTTCTCGACCAGCGCGATTTTATCCTTCAGCGATGTGAGGTCCTTATTGAGATCAGCCTGACGCTTTCTCAATTCCGATTTTTTTGCGTCGAGCAGGCTGGCGACAGATGGCTGCGACGATGGGCCGGCATTTTTGGGCGCAACGCCCTGAAGTTCATCGGCGCGATCCTGGATCTGTTTTTCAATGTTCTTGAGGTACTGGGCGGCCGTCACGCGCTGGGGCATGTTGGCCCCCACGCCGGCGGCATCCATCTGAGCGATTCGCGCGTTTTGCTCGTACCGCGCATCCAGCAGCCGTTCCATCGTGCGATCCGATGAATTTGCGGTCGATGCGATCGTACCGGGGCCGGATTCGATGGTCAGATCCGACAACTCGGTTTCTATTCGCCGTATCTGGCTGATCACGTATTCGCGTTGATCTCTTATGCCATCGGGACCCCAGTTTTCGGCGGCGGCGGTGATGCTGTTATGAGTCTTTTCCAGGTCCAATTTAAGGTGATTGCGGTTCTGCTCCAGGGCCTTGAATATATTGTCTCTCCGGGCCGATTGGTCGTATTCGAACTGACTGCAGAAGGCCTTCATGGTCTGCGTCACCGCCGCCTGGGCCTCTTCAGCCTTGGGCGCGGAGAACTTGATCAACAGCAACTGCCCTTCCGCGGCAACCTGAAGGTTTTTGGCAAATGTGATTTCCTCGGCGATCGTTCGTGGGCCCCGCAACTGTTGCCACTCCGCGCTATCCATGGCTCCATTGATTACAGGCTGGGTCACGTATTTGGCGGCGAGCGCTTTGACGAATTCCTGATAGGACGAGTTTCGCTTTTCGGGCGTATCGTAAATGTATGTGACGGGCACCACCGAGATCATTCCAGTGCATTGAAACACAGGATTGCCGACCAGGATACCCGCCGTGACTCCTGCTCCGCCGAGCAGGATGGCGAGGATGATCGCCCAGACTTATCGCCCGCGAAGGACTCGATGAATCGCTGCAAAATCCAGTCCGCTTGAAGCCGGCGCTGATTCATCATCTGAGTCGATCGGCTGATCGTATGCGGCCAGGGAGTCGAACCGGGGTGATTGCCGGGCAAGCGCTCGGTTGCCGCCTGGTTCACGATCGGGGTTGTCAAAACCGTTGTGCATATTGTCCGGTCCGGAGTCCACCGCGGGTAACTGCGCGCGCAGAGGACGTGCCGCGTCGATCAATTCAAAATCATATCCGGCAATGTTCACTCGAGTGGCCCCGGTTGCCTGCGGCGAACCGCATGGCCGAACCTGGACATGCTTCACGTACGGGTCTTCTCCGGATGGTTCAAATCCCTTTCGACTCATTACCGAACTCCTGAACGAATCACGTTGATCAGATTCATATGGGCCCTGATCAATTCCGTGCCAATCTGCTTGCGTTCCTCAGGCAGGGTCGATCCATCGAACACGATCTGCACCTGCGCCACTCCAAAGTATCGAACATCCAGCTTCAGCCGTTTTTTGACCTCATCCATGTTCTCCACCACCCGGCCGTTGGGCAGAACCATAAAGTTGTCGACGATCGTGATCTGGCTGCTTTGCAGCGTTTCTGACTCAAACTGGTACTCAGTCCCCTGGACGTCAAGATCGTCAACTTTCCAATTGATAAGCTGGCGCGGCACGGGCTCGATGAGTCCGCGGTTCTTGTAGCAGATCGGCGGATAGTGGGAGATCATGTCGCGAACGTCGGAACATTGCACAAGTAGGAAAGTTGCCTTGCGTCTGTGCTCCTTGTCTTCGAACGCCTGGCTGACGATCACATTGGGCTTCAGAAGATCGATCGCCTCAGCCGGCTCATCGCATGGGGTTCCCACCCATGGCCCGAAGTGGTTAGGCGTCTGGTCATAGACCTCTCGAACTCGAGCGTGATAGCGCGTCGCATCCTGCGAAGGGCTCATGGCCAGGCGGTCGATTCCCGCGCCGGCGAGAAGCAGGAGTGAGAGCACCATGAGCGCCTTGTCGCGAGGATGACTGAGAGTATGGGGCATTGCAGAATTCGGAACGTGAAATTCGACCTATGCCGCGGCAAGGGTAAATGGTGACACGGGGACCATGGCCCAGCGCAGGAGCCGCACGATGCCGGTCAGCCCGAGGAACGCGACGATCAACATGACCCAGCCGCTGATATCATGAAACATCTCGGCCCGGTCACGCGTAGCGTGACCGAATACCCAAACGGTGGGCACCAGACGGATGACATTGCAAACAATCGCCGTTACCGGACTGGCAAGTAGTATGATTGCGCGCACGTATCCGCGGAGCGGCGTAACAAATGCAAAGACGTAGCACGCGAGAAACAACGTGAACACCATTCGCATTCCGTTGCACGCTTCGGCGATGGCTACTTCGGTGCCGTTGAAGGTAATCAGACTCCCCCGCTGCTGAACTTCCATACCCAGCACTTCAGCGACCGACCGGGTCACGCTGGCGGTGATCTCCTGGAGCGGCTGGGCAATCGCAATTCGCGCGGTTTTGGGGACGGGAATGAGAAAGGCCAACACGAGAATTGCGGGAAGGAATTTGTAGAGCAAGTCCCGGCCGACCACGACCAGGATCGCGCCCAGGCACATAATCACCGCGCCGCCATGCCAGAAGCTTTGAAACTGATCTCGATACCCGAAGGACCAGAGGAACCATCCGGCGGCGATCATGATCGTCCCCGGCCACGCGCCGCCAGGCACGGCAGTGCGAAGCCTGGACTTTCGCACCCAGATCAACCAGATGAACACCAGCGGCACCAGCCAGATGTGGCTTGATTCTTCTTCGCGCCGGGCGATGTGCAGCAAGTCGCGCCAGGCGTTGCTGGCGATGACCCCGGCAATGGCCGCCCCACCGATGGCTCCGAAGAGATGCCACTTTCGCCAGCCGTTTCGTCGATCAAATGCCGCACGCATTGCTTATCGCCCCCCTGATTTGATCAACTCGTCAGCCACAACCTGCCCACGTTTTACGACACCGCCATCGCAAACCACTGAATTGACTACCACCGCGTCGGCTTCAACTCGCCCGCCTTTTAAAATGACCGAGTCATGGATCTTGGCGGAGGGTGAAACCACAGCGCCTTCCTCGACGATTGCAAAAGCCCGCTCCCAATCTTCGAGCTTTGGAGATGGAGCGCCGCAGTTCGATGTCGAGACGCGGTCCTGATGATATTGGCGAATCGCCGAGAGATAGCTGATATGCGTTCGGATCGGCAGGCCGGTGGGATGGGCGCGCTGAAGCACCTTCACTGTGTGGCGGCGAGCGATGATACCCAAGCCCTGTTCTTTCATATCCACAAAGCCCACGAGCGGAAGATCTCGCAGGCAATTACATCTTAAAAGCATGATGCCACTGGGCGTGCCGTCGGAATGGGACACAACCACGACGGGCGCCAACTGGTTCGCCAGCTCAGCAGTGATCACCGGCAATGGAATTTGGAGAAGTTGAACGGCAGTTGCAACCAGCAGGTAGTCGTCGTCCTGATAACCCTGCGCCAGATCGCGTAGCAGCCCGCCAGTCCCGCGGAATTCCACCGGATCGCGCTCGACCGACAACTGAATCGGCTCATGAGAAAGGGCAACCGGCTCGGGCATATGCGCCGTCTGATCCAAAATCAGTCGGACGGGGAGGCCCTCTTGATTGAGGGTTTTAGCCAGTTCCCCGCAGTGTTCGCGCCAATGGGTGAGCAGTGTCTGATTGTCTTCAATCGGAAGGCCGATGATCGAGCGACGGATCGAGGACCGGAACTGGGATGTTCCCACCGAGCCGCCGAGCAGCAGCACGCCGCGCAATCGCGTTAACGCAACGAAGGGGGTTTGATTCGGCCGAACCCAGGCAGCCGCTGGTTTGCCGTTGGCCGGCTCATGACCCGGTCGGTGCCGAGATGCATCATTGATACTGCGCGGCGCAATATCAAAGCCCGGTGATGGTTGGAAGTTTTGCTCAATGAGACGATTCATGAATTGGCGCGTCGTTCGCTGATTCAACGGTCTAAATCGCGAACGAAATCATTGCGTAATTTTAATGCTCAACGTCCAAGGCGCAGAGCCTGATAAACCGCAAACCAATGGGGTGGAGCAAACGAAAATTCGCTTGGTCTCATCCCCGAACTCATTTGTTTCCCCGCGCGGTTGGAATGCACGTCCACGGACTCACCTGAAACCCAACTTATCACATCTATAGAGTGGGTCCCCATGATTCGATTGACAGTACCGGCACATTGTTCTCCCGACTTATAGCATACCTCGCCATCACTGTGAACGTTTCAGGCACCGGATCATTTCCTTACAACGTGATTTATATGGTTCCACAAACCTCGCAATAAATCGAAAAAAGATTTTGTCCGAAGGTCGGAGTTACCCTTGCGAAAACCAGGCCCGCGAGTTAGTGTTGATGGTCGTATTGGGTCCGCGTTCCAGTGTTGGTTACTTGTGTGATGGTACTTTTTCGAACAGGGTGGGGTTCGGGTTAGTCTAGGGGAAATTTAATGCGTGTATTGAAGCATGTAGGTATTTGGGGAGTCCTGGCAGGCTGTGGGCTGCTTGGAGCTTTTGCCCGCTCAGTTAGTGCATCGAGTTATCTTTCGTTCGCGACGGCACCGACTTTTACTGATACGGGAACGAATTCCGAAACCTTCACGGGTCTCGGCACGATCACGCTGACTGGCGTAACTGAGAACATAAGCCAGAGCGATCTGGTCGCCGCCGGCAATACGGTGGATTTTTTTACCGTTGCGCTGACGGGCGTTTCGCCTAATAACGCCTCATTGATCGGCGCGAATTTCACAATCAATTTGAGTGAAACGAATCCCTCGTCCGGCTCAAATCCCTCGCCGACGCGAATCGTTGGATTGATTGGGCACATCAACCCGGTGGTGATTCCGCCCGTCGGGCAAATTGCCCCACCGGTTGATCCGATCCTGGCCGTCACCTTCGCGCCGATCACGATCGGCAATCCCTCGGGCGTTACCACGACCTTCAGTCCAACGGCCCCCTTTGAAATTTACGCTCCATCGTCAGCTGGAACGGTCCCGCTGGATCACACCATTAATTACGCGCCATTTACCGTGAGGGCGGGCGTGATGGTAATCGACAACACGGCCGGCGGCCCCACTCCGGTGCCCGTTCCTGCTTCCGCCTGGGGAACCTCTGCCCTTTTGGGCATGCTGGCGCTCATGAGATTCGGTAAGAAAACCGCCGCTTAAACGTGGAAATGCGATAAAGCTCACACGACCGGCCGAGCCGAACTTGGCCGGTTTTTCTTGCGCACCCCACAACAGGCCCACTCGATCAATCACCAGCATTCAGGGCGCAAAGGCCTGGTTGCAGGACGCAACAGGCGTTGAGTAAGTCTCGATTTGATGGCGCTCGTGTCCAGCCGGGCCATGAATATTTGAAGCGAAGCCAGGCCCGGCGTACTCCCCAACACAAACCCGCATTGCGGCAGGATCTCCGACCAACGCTCATCTTCAACAGTATCGATATCCAGCACCGCCGCGACCAGTGCTTCGGATACCGCAAAAATGCGAAGACGAACCGAACGATCCAACCCCAGCGCATCATCCACACACAGAGCGGCCAGCAAACGAGCCGTCATCACCGCGCGAACACTCGCATACGCCCGACCGGCCTGCGCCTCCAGCCGCCTGATGGGCGAGACGCCGAAGCGAATCAACTCGTCCCCCATCGCAATCCGCGTCAGCGCCGCCGACAGTTCGCCAATGGCCAACTGCCCATCCAGTCGCACTACCAGATGATCGCTCATCTCCCGCACCGCCTCGACCGCCGCGGGAACCAGCTTGCGCAATTGTTGTTGACGGAATGCCCCGCGGAGCGGACGGCTCGCCTCATCCTCCTCGAGGATCGTCAACTGGTATAGGTGGGTCTCGTTAGGCCACACGTACCGCAGTGCGCCGGTGTACTCATTGCCCGGCCACGGTGCCCCGGTGTCCGCTTCCGACAGCAGAAGCTTGTGGATTCGAACGACCATGTCACGCAGTCGACTTTGTCACGCGATGAATTCGACACGCGCCCCCGGCTCGCACACAATGTTGACCATCTTCCCGAGGTAGATCGGCCCATCATCCAGATCGATCGCACTTTCAGCCGGCGGCAGTTCCACATAGAACGGGCAACTTCCCGCGTGAACCACCATTGAACGCGTGTCAGCCTGGCGCACAATGCCCTGAATGATCCGCGGCGTTCCAAAGATCGGCGTAATGTAGCTGCCGCCGCTCGGAACCGTATACACCTTTCGCGCCACCACATGGATTAACGCCTTCACCGGCTTATTCAGCGGGCCATCAAACCGGCCAACCGCCAGCTGAAGCTCGTAACGCGTACCGGTCGGGTTGAAAACCACAACCCCATCGCTGGCGCGGGTTACTTTTCCGATGGCCGTGGGTTTCGCAGTCGACGTCATTTCTGCCATTCTCGAATCCTCAAAGCTTAAAGGTGGCAGGTACTCTAGCAATTCGCCGCGGAAACGGTAGGGATCAATCGCTCCCGATCTTTCGCGCCTAGGGCTATCGCATGTGCCGTCTCTGGGAGTGCGAGGCTCCCGCCGAGCGCATTTTTTCAGGTCAGACTGGCTCGGCGGGAGCCTCGCACTGATACCATCCCCGACGTTATCCACAGCCGGGCGGAGCGCAGTTCCAAAGCGCAGCGCAGGCTGGGTGTGGATAACTCGGCGGCGCGGATCAGTGTAAATGTGAATAAACTGTCGTCAAACGCTCGAGCGGCTCCAGCGAGCAACGGCACGGATATGCTTGCCTCGCCGGCCGCTGGTCGAGCAACCGTCCACGTCAGGTCTCAGCCACGGTCTGCCTCGCACGAGCCCCAGAGGCTCCCGAAATGAGTCGCGGGGCCAGGAACATGCGATCGCCCTGCTTCTTCGAGGCCCACTGGAACTTCAGTTTCTCGAAACAGAACTGAAAATGGTATAATGGGAGGCGGTAAAGGCGGAGATTTGATATGTCCCTTGAAAAAGAACAGGCCGTCTACGCACGTGAGCTGAGTAGCCTTCTAGGCTCGGAGGGCAAGTACGTTCTGATTCATGGTGACGCCATCGTTGGAATCTACGACACATATAATGACGCCTTGCAGATAGGTTACGACCGGTGCGGCCTGGCTCCCTTTCTCGTCAAGCGCATTCAAGCTGTCGAGCAGGTCCATCACTTTACTCGGGACATTACGCCGTGCCCCCACTGCGTGATCGACTCTAAATGAGTGTGACAGGATTCCGCGCCATTGCATTCCAGTGGCACGGGCCTTCCAGGCCGTGGGCGGGAAGCTGCGGGTCAAGCGACGGGTGAAGTGTGGGAAAACCAACTCGCCTGAACCAGGCATTTTCTTCGGGAATAGTAGACAGTTGAGCGGCGGCGAAACGTGATGTTCCCATATCCCACCCGTCGCTAGAGATCATGTCCCTCGTCCATGGGCTGGAAGCCCATGCCACCGAAAGGCGCGGAATTCCGGTCAGGCTGTGTTACGTGATAAACGGCGTCTCCAACACGCTCCCCTTCCTCATCTTCGCCACTGGCGGAGTATTCAGGATGGTCCCTACCGGCATGAAGGCCTTCTTCAGATTGCAAAGGTAGATGACATCTTTGCAGCGTCTTACACCTTTGCAGCGTCTGCCGGTGCTCTCGCTTGTGGGCTCCGATCGAATTAGTCCCCTATAGTCGGTAGATCACGTTTCGGCGGAAGGAGGCGGGCTGCCAGCCAGTCTTGTTTGTTGTAACTGCCGAATGCCTTCGTCGATCTGGATAGCGTGTCGAACTCCAGCGAGCCATCGGTAGCCGCGACGAATCAACCCTTGCAACCGGTCTTCCAGCGCGGCGTCCCATTCTCCGCCCAATGCATCGGCGAAGAATGAGGCCAGCTCGGGAACATCTTGGAACTTCGGTTGGATTGCTGCTTCTGGAAGATTGACACGCGGCAAGGTCAGCTCTGTCACCACAACCTGAAGGAATAGGTGCCAGAGTGCGGTCGGCTCGGTCCATCCATCGTCCGGGATCAGCAGAACCATCGCTGAGATCGAATCGCGAAGTTCGTCGCTGTCGATTTCTTGCCCTAGGCCGAAATCCTCCAATAACCGTTGACATACAAACCGCGCGGTTGCCTCGTCCAAATCATCTGAGGCGACATCGCATCGACGAAGCATCGCGGCGGCCAGCCATGGCCGATGCGGTTCATCGTCCCGCCAGATCTTAGTGCAAATCTCGACGTGCTTGTCCTCCAACACGGAATCTCTTCCGGCGAGGGTGAATGTGAGGTCGTAAAGCGCCTCGTCGGACTGAGCCAACTTCGGTAAAGCGAAACGCATGGATTCTCCAAATTCCCTCTCGTGGTGGATGCTTGTCAAGGAGGAGGCATCGAGAGTCCCAGCCGCTGGCGAAGGCACTCTCGGAACCTGTCGATTGCCCGCTTGACCATCATCTTATTCACACCCATGTGCTTGGCGACGTCCGTAGGACGCGATAACGGCCACTCCGGTTGGCCCCCCCCCAAGGCCTGAATTGAGCCACGCCTCAATGATAGCCCGGTCGCGGGAGGCCGTCGCTCGGCGGGAATCAGTCTGTCTCGACCCGCTGCTATGGAGAAACTCGTTACACCGGCTGATCGTCGCCCGTAGGTCCATCCCAAATGCCAATTGATCAGCTGTAGGCGGGCGAACCGCGCCTGCCGAAAATACTGATTGCGCGCGCTTCTGAATCATCGCACTTTCCCTCCGTCTTGCATCCTCAGCCCTTCTTTCAAGGATTTTGAGTGCCCACATCGTGAAGCTTGCGGCGCCTCTGGGCTTGAATCCTCCCGACTGAACGATTCTGTCGCATTCGAGGAAGGTTTCCTGAAGGACGTCGTCGATCTCGATTCCGGGATACCGGCGTTGGAGAGGTCGACCGCAACGGCCCTTAACCTCCGTCCAAAGCTCCGCAGCGGCCCGGCGGCCGTCTTCGCCGTCACTCATCCATCTATCCACGAGGCCATCCTGCTCGACCTTTTCCATCGAGCCCACTTTATCACGTCAAATTCAAAAACCGAAAAGAATCCGCGTTACGCGAATCCATCAGGATTCGAGTTAGGTAATTGAATAGCGCTCGAAAGGCACTGTTTTCCGGGGTTTTTTGTGACTCCGAGCGAATTCTGACGCTGGTTTTCGGCTCGGAGACTCGAAAACAGCCAGAATTCCGCTGTTTTGAGCGCTATTCAATTACCGAGTTAGTCATTGTTCAAACTTAGGAGTACCCTATGGGTTCCAACGGTTCAAATGGGGAGACTACCCCCGCGACAGGCGGGCGTTTCGAATCTAAGCGATCTGCGGCTTGCGACATCGCAGATATTGACCTACCGCGCCGACGTGACGAGGCAGCGTCGTTGGTTCGCCACGCGCTGATTGAGGAGCCGCGGCACCGCGCCACCAGTGTCTTCCTGCGCACCGACGAGTACGGCCAAGTCTGCCAAGGCTACCCGCAACTCGCCGCGGACCTCATGCTGGAATGCTTGCCACGGTTCCTCTCCCGCCGGGGCGGGCAAATTGTCCACGCCGCCCAGTTCGGCCGCGAAGGCCATGGAAACGTGGCGGAGAAGCACATCACCATCGAGGGCGCGCGACATGCGATCCTTGCCAGCGGCACGCTTTTCATGGAGGCCGGCGGCCAACGCGCCGTTCTCACCGCTGGCCGCGATGGGTTCGGCGGGGAGTGGTATTGTCACCTTCTCCTTGCCACGGATGGCGACGCCGCCGGGCTCCTCAGCGAGTGGGACGAGTTCGCCCGGAGCGACAACTACCTGCGTGGGCATGCCTTCTTCGCCGATGGCACCCTCATCAAGCCCCGAAAGACGCTCTGCTGGGACGACGTCGTGCTCCCGCAGGCCACGCGTGAGATGGTCGTTCGCCAGGTGCAACAGTTCCTCGCCAACCGACAATCCCTCCGCGAGATGGGGATGCGAATCAGCCGGGGCCTGATTCTGGCCGGCCCATCCGGCACTGGAAAGACACTGCTGTGTAAGGTTCTCGCGCAACAGGTGGAGGCATCTTTCGTGTGGGTCACGCCGCGGCACGTGCAAAACGCAGGCTCGTTCGGCGACATCCTCGAAGTCTGCAAGCTGGTCACGCCGGCGGTGCTCGTGCTGGAAGACCTCGACCTGTTCGGCGAAGACCGCGACGCCACGCGCTCGCCGGTGCTTGGCGAATTGATGAACCAGTTGGACGGCGCGGCCGAGCACGAGGACATCATCACCATCGCCACGACGAATCGGCTCGACGTCGTCGAGAAAGCGCTGCGAAGCCGGCCGGGCAGGTTCGACCGGGTCATTGAGTTGTTGCCGCCGGACGAGCCAGGCCGTCGGCTGCTTCTCGCGCGGTTCTTACAGGGAACCGCGGTTGCCGACGCCGACCTCGACTGGCTCGCCCACGTCACATACAGCTACACCGGCGCGCACCTTCGAGAACTGGCGAACACCGCACTCATGCTCATCGCATCGGGTCGAGATGGATCTGCCGGGACTGACCGAGCGGTGCTGGAGCAGGCCCTGTCAGAGCTGCCCGTCGACCGTCGACGGGGTGTTGGATTCCACTGATCTCGATCTTTCAGCAACATTTTGGAGGTAAAGCCATGTCCACGTATCGTGTTACGTTCTATGTCAAAGGAAAGCGTTTCGAGGTCACCGTTCCGGCGGCGTCGCAGGCACATGCGAAGCAAGTCGTTGAGGCGCAATATCCCGGAGCGACATCAATTCTTGCAAGGGCGAGCTGACGACAGAAGCCGACAGCGCTGAAGAGGCTTTGAAATTGCCTGCTGCGAGCCGCGGAAATCGAGTGGGAGAACTTCATGACGTGTAATCAGTTCGTTAATTTCATCCGAACAAAGACAGCTCTCCGTCTGTCCGATAGCGGCCGATTCCTTTTCAACCCGTTTCCCACTGGAAGGCGGACGCTCTATTTGATGGGTCTGAATCCGGGGGGCGATCCAACATCGAATACGTATAGTCATCCTAGCCACTCTCTGGACGGAGACCTGCAAGCACTTTGCGGCCGCGCGAATGGGTGGAGCGCCTACTACAACGAGGTTTGGCTGGGTAGATCGGGCGCAACGATCCAAGAGCGAATTAAGGGGCTCATCGCGTTATCTGGCTACAGCCTTGGCCAGGTCTGTGCCACGAACCTCATCTTCTACAGGACGAAGGGAAATGGCCCCGTAAGGAAGTGTTGGCAATACGCCCACGATTGCTGGCCAGTTCATGACAAACTGATTCGCCATGTCGAACCAAGCATGATCCTCGCGTACGGCAATGGGTCATATAGCGCGTATTCATTCCTTCTCGATAAGGCGGGGACGGGGGCCAAGTTTCTACCCTGCAGCGGACAGGTGATTAATAAGAGAGGCTGGAAATGCAAAGCGTTTGAGATGCTATTATTTGGACGGCGAGTGCGCGTTGTCGGCATTCCTCATCTGTCTCGCCCGTTGGCAATGGCACCGATCTACGCGTGGTTGAAGCCGCTGTTCCCCTGACCTCGCTGATCGCGCGGTTATCTGCGCCGCGCGGTATCGGATTTCATTGGCGCTCAAAGGGTGGGTCTGGAACCCGGGAGAGCAATGCACTTCCTCGTCCAAGATCGAAACTCGATTGAACACGGCATTCGCGTGCGGTCGAGCTATGTCGTGATCTCGATCCGCGACCCTGATAAGCGTAAGGTCAGAATCCGCAAGCAGGCGGGTTTGCGGGATTCGCTGCACCTCGCCTTTCATGACGCCGAACCCGCGGGAAACATGGTTCTTCCGCACGACATCACCCTGATGACAGCGGAACATGCGAAGGAGATTTGGCAATTTGTGCGGAAGTGGGACGGCAAGGTTGGGGCGGTCGTCGTCCACTGCGAGCAGGGCATGAGCCGAAGTCCGGCTGTGGCCGCGGCACTTTGCAAAACCTTCGGGGGTGACGAATCACCGTTCTTTCGGGACTATCAGCCCAACCGATACGTATACCGGCTCATGCTCGGCTCGTGGAGCGAAGCGGGGGAGACCGGCGGCTGAAAGGGGCCTTGGCCGACTAATTAGCTTGTAATCACTGCTTCACAAACGGCGTCTCCACCACGCTCCCCTTCCGCATCTTCCCTTCCGCCGGGAGATTGACGATCGTTCCCACGGGGGTGAACGGCTTCTTTAAATATCCCAGGCAAATCGCCACACCGGAAAGCACCGGCGAAATCGTGCTGCTGGTAATCCCGCCGATCTGGTTGTCGTTGTCGTCCTGGATGATCGCTCCGGCGATCGGAAGGGCGTCGTCGGCCATTTTGATGCCGATGAGTTGCCGGGCGAATTGCCCGCGCGCCTGCATTCGCGCCACGATTTCCTGGCCGAGGTAACACCCCTTCGTGAAGCTTACCGCCCGCGAAATTAATCCTGTTTCGTGCGGCAATACCGAGTCGTCAAAATCAATTCCGAACAGTGCCCGTCCCGCTTCAATGCGCGCGGCATTGAACGCCGCCCATCCGGCCGGCCGCAGGGTGCGTTTGCCCAGTGTCTCTGAAGTCGCGAATCGCGCGACAAGCATCTCCCATATTCCGGCCGCCGCCCCGGCCTCAAACACAAGGTGGTATCCCGGCACCGCACACACATCATCCCGCCAGACCGTCACATCCACGTCGGCGAGGCGCACCTGAGTCGAACCCAAGCCGGTCAGTTCTGGGACCTCGCTGCCACTTGCCTGCCGGAGAACCTCCAGCGCGCCTGGGCCATGCAGCGCGATTTGATGCAACGATCCCACCCGATTCACCAACTTCACCTGTTCGGAAAAAATGTATTTGTCGAACGCCATGCGCACGCCCTCCACCACCCGCGCATCCATCTCCAGAAGTGTGCGATCTCCCCGCTCAATGACGTTCATGTCCGCGACGATCCGCCCGTTGCGCGCCAGGAAAAATCCATAAACCCCCGCCCCCGCCTCCAGCCCCTTTTTGGTTCCCTTATTCCAGGTTTCGTTCGTGAGCAGATTATTCAAGAACGGCAGGCGGTCTTTACCCGTCAATTCCAGAATTCCCCTCTGCGGCTGATCGACCAGAGCCGCCGCCTTACGGATCGCCGCGTACTCCGCCTCCGGCTCGCCAAATGTCGTAACGATCTGCAACTGGTCGTAGGCTTGAAACTCCGCCTCCGCGCGCTCATGCAACTCAAACAATGGATTTGGAATTACTGTGGCCATAACCAAGTCTAAGCGGGTCGCGGCACCAAAGGAAACTGGCGCGCAGTGGTATGATTTCGACGGGTTTGACGAATCTGGGGGTGCGAGGCTGGACTGATGAGAAAAGTAGGTTTTCACCATGCGTGTTCGTCGAGTTTTTGTTGCGCACTGGGAAGCGCGCCTTCTTGCCCCCTCTCCCTTCGGGAGATGGGGATGAAAATGAAAGC
>DAIRGS010000065.1:0-3488 GCA_036794395.1 Tepidisphaeraceae bacterium
GGAAACCCGTGCCACTTAAATGCAATGGCGCGGGATCGCGCTCGGTCATTAAGTATTCTGATGGAAGGCCTTGGTCAGCGCGCCGCCTCGTCAGTGCTCTATTATAACCGAAGGGCGGACTTCCATTTCAACGGCCTTGGCGTTGTTCCGCCTTCTCAGCGCGTTGGTCCGCGCCTCGTCTGCTTTTCTGAGACGGGCATCGGGTCGCAGATGGGACACGTTGGCGAACACGGCCTGATCGTAGCGTAGCGTGGCCGCTCTGATGGCCTTTAGTGCGGCGAAGTACGCGTCTGTTTCTTGTTTTACGCTGAGCCCCGACAACTTCTTCCGGCATTCCAACATTTCGGCGTGTGCGGCGGCGACTTCGGGGATCGCGTCCAGTTGTCCTGCGGCGGACATCACCGCGCGTTCCCAGTCCCGTTGGGCGGTCTCCAGTTCGTCTGATGCTTTACTCAATTCGGCCTCAGCGAGAGCCAGCCTATTCTGCGAGTTGTCCGACGGGCGCGTGTCCGGCGGCGAGGTGCGCGTTGCGGGGGTTGCCGCCATTGACGCGAATATGAGGAGGATTGCTATTTGCATTACCCTCACCTTTTCCAGCCGTGTGGGCGGCGACTGCCCGTATGGGGATGCAGGTTTCGCCCGATCAGCGTCGATTCTTCGGGAGACGAAGACCAATCGATGCCGAACGAATTATTCGCTGAGCTCCATTCGCATCGCAACGGCCGTAGACTTCAATCAAGGTCCCGCATTCCGGACAAATTCCCGAACCGTTGCCCGTGAGATTGTAAGCGCACGTCGGGCAGAGGCCGTCTCTCTCACGTTCGGCCAATCGACGTTCGTTTCGATTGCGCACGAACTCGTGCACATAAACAATCGCGACGAACAACGCGCTTGCGGACGAAAGCCAGAAGGTCAAATGATATCCTGGCCCAAGCCTAAAGATCAGCCAAAGCAAAACGAGGACGATGGAGAGGCTACGAACGCGCCGGATCACGATACCATTCTAACCGCTCAAGCTCGGCCTGCATCGGCTTGCCACGCCGACGCTGTACAAGGTTCGGGGGAGCATGTGAACAGAGCTTGTGCACGACGAGCCGCGTGGCCCCGGACATTCGGTGTGCGCGGTGTGCCTGATTGGATAGAATAAGTTTGTGCGCCGTCATCTGTTCGCCTTCGCCGCTGCCGTGTCTCTGCTTCTGTCAGCGCTTGCGATCGTCCACTGGTACGCAAGACTGGACATGTACGACCTCTTGATCATTAACGCGCGGACAGGGGAAGGAAGAATCGCGACGCCATCGGAAGAACTCTGGTACAAGCAAAAGCCACTTCTCGCGGCGGCCGCCTTCGCCGCGCTTCCGGTTTTGTGGACCGGCCTTACCCTTAATCGTGCGAGAGGTGCAGCAATCCGATGGCGGCGGCGAATCGCCAATCTATGCGCGGGTTGCGGTTACGACTTGGCCGGCAACACCAGTGGCGTGTGCCCGGAGTGCGGAATGGCCATCAAGAGCAACGTTAAGGTCACGACGTGAGACGAAGACTGTTCACCATAGCCTCGTTGCTCTCGCTGATTCTCTGGGCGGGGACGGTGGTGTTGTGGGTGCGTAGCTACTCCAACCAGGAGGTACTGTTCATTGGGAATACGTTCATCGTGGAGTCGCACAACGGCGCCGTCACTTATCAAGAGGGCCAACGTAACGCTTCTGCACCGCAGTTCTTCGTCACGTCCCTCGCGCCCCAATTGATCGTTCCATACATCTTCATCAGCCCCTTGATACTGCTTGCGTGTATTCTCTTCTATGGCGCGAGGGGGGATCACAAAACTTCGGGGCTCTGCCCAGAGTGCGGCTACAACCTCACCGGCAACACGAGCGGCATCTGCCCGGAATGTGGGACGGCGGATTCGGTGGAGAGCACAAGCTGAGACGAAAACTTTTTAATTTCGCGACCGTTCTGTCGTTGCTGCTGTGCGCAGCCACGGTCGTGTTGTGGGTGCGGGGGCGATTTGTTTTGGATATCTTTGGTTGGGCCGGGTGGCAGGATCAATCGGCCGGAATTTGGCGCGGCTCGGGGCTCATATCACAAGATCGCGGGCTCGTGCTCTACTCATTCGCGGGAACGATTCAATTCGATGATCCCAGCCATCGATTTCCGTCTTTTCACACCACGGACATGAAGCCGCACTTCCTATACCGGCGGTATTTTGCCCATCGAATCTTACAGGCTGGTTTCGTGTGGAGTAGATTTCGAGACGGCGGAGGGAGTTTTTATAGCGATATCTGGGCTATCGGAGTGCCTTCGTGGGTGCCACCTCTGAGCTTCGCAGTTTTGCCTGTTTGGTGCATCGCCGCCACGGTTCGGGACCGGCGAATTCGGGGGCGAATCGGCTCTTGCCAAACCTGCTCTTACAATCTCACAGGCAACACCAGCGGCGTGTGCCCGGAATGTGGTAGGGCGATCAGCGGCGATGTGAAGCTTCCCGATCATGTCAGGTGCGATCGAGGATTGGATTACTTTTCACCGAGCGACCCAGCGGCAAGCGGCTGAGCGCGATCGCTTTTCAACCTTCTGATGACTTTGATTTGCCTGGCGATGTTGAGCGCACTGGGATATGCGATGCTTCCGGCGTTGCGGCGGTGGTTGCTTCTGCTGTATTCGCTCTACCGCGCGGTATATGGGTGAGCCGTGCTGGTGGTGTATGTCGTGCGATTCGGTTTGTGGCCGCCTGAAAAAATGCGCTCGGCGGGAGCCTCGCACTCCCACGGAAGAGACATGCGATTGTCCTGGAAGGCGGAAAAGGGGACATTCCTATTTTTACTCTGTCGAGTGCTTCCGCGGTCGCCCGCGGTCGCGCAAGGTGGAGGCAAGTCCGAGAGACGCGGCGGTGCGGCGGGTCCAGGGGTCGGAGCCGTAGGGTCGGCCGCGTTTGAGGGACTCGCGCAGCCGCTCCAGTTCGGCCTTCGACATGACCGCATTGACGATGGCCGGCCAGTCTCGCGGGCGTTGCAGTGGCCATGGGTCGGGCTTGGGATCGTTGGCGCCTCCATGCTCTGCCGCCCAGAGGCTGCCCCATCGCCACGCGTCGGGCTTGGAACAGAGGTTCGATCGCGATGCATTGGCTTCAATGTAACGGCAAGCCACAAGAAAATGGTGATCGTCCTGCACGGGAAAACTCTTGTAGCGACCCTGATACAGGTGGCCGCCGGCGGAGTTGTGGTAGTGGGCAAAGTGACGGCGGACGTGGGCGGTCGTCAGGCGCAGCATGAAGCTGGCCAGTTCGCCGTCCTTTCGCGGCCAGAGCAACAGATGCCAGTGGTTGGGCATGAGGCACCAGGCCAGCACGCGCATGCCGGGCACCGCTTGGCGGACCTCCGATAGCAGCGAAAGGAACGCCGCGTAGTCGGCTTCCTTGTGAAACAGACGCGACCGGCCGTTGCCGCGGTTGAGGACGTGATAGATACGGCCGCCGGGGGCGGCGCGGGCGATTCGGG
>DAIRGS010000065.1:3588-12974 GCA_036794395.1 Tepidisphaeraceae bacterium
GCATGAGAAGAGAGTACGGCGAAGCACTTGGAAGTCAATAAGGGGAATGTCCCCTGTTCCGCCCCTCGGGGGCGGCGCGGGCGATTCGGGGCATGAGAAGAGAGTACGGCGAAGCACTTGGAAGTCAATAAGGGGAATGTCCCCTTTTCCGCCCCTGCATGAGAATTACGCCCGGCAGTGCCTCGCCACCCTCGCCGCACTCGACAAGGTGATGGATGCACGCCGCCGGGGCATCGACCCCGGCACCGGCAACAAGCCCTGTACCCACGCCTCCCGCGAAAGACTTCGGAAGTACCTGGCGGAGGAACCGGCCCGACTGGAACACAGCTTCGAGGTGCTGATCGGCACTTACGCGGACGCGTTCGGACAAGATGCGGCGGATGCGTTCAAGAAGGCCATCATCGCGCGGCATGCCGGCATCGAGGTGACGTGCGAGAAATCAGGCGCCGCCGCCGAGCCGCGGCGAACTGTCCGCAAGGAACGAACGTCCCGAGCCAGTTCACATCTGCCGGTGCCCCGGCCGCTACGGGCATCCGTTGCCGCGGGTGTTTTCGGTCGCGAGGAGAACGGCAAGCCGATCGGGCCGAACGCCGATGAGGTGAGGGCGATCACCGAACAATATGCGGAGCGGATGATTGAAATGGACGAGGAAAAATTGCGATCCGCAACGGCCAAATACGCGGAGGATTTTGGAAGCAAAGCCGCGGCGCAACTTGAACGGTACGTCCGCCGTCAACAGCATTCACGGTGAATCCGCTCTCCAGCCATCGACCCTCGTATCATGCCGCCCGTCGAAAACAGGCCCAAAACGCCACTTTTACAAGGCGACGGGTAACGTAACGAGCCCCCGCTATACGAACGGCCTTGGCGCTAGCGCCAAGGCCGATTCTTTTGGATCAACTCGTTACGAACCTCCGACTTCAAACCTCGATTTGAATGAGCACACGGCTCACGCCCCGCAGCCGTTCTCCGAGCGACTATTCATCGGTTGAACTATGAGCCAACTGAATCGGCGACCTCGCCTTCGGCCGAGCGCATGAATCGGCCGAACCAGCCGCTCTTGAGCTTTAGTTCCTGCGGCCGACCCTGCTCAGTCACTCGACCCTTCTCGATCACATAAACCATCTGCGCCTGACCGATCAGGCTGGGCCGGTGGCTTGTCAGGACCGTCGTCCGCCCGGCCATAAGTCGGTCGAGGGCGGTGATGATCGCTACTTCCGAATCTGGCTCGACACTGCTCGTCGGCTCGTCTAGCAACAAGATTTTTGGGTCGGCCAGGAACGCCCGAGCGATACTGATCCGTTGTTTTTGCCCGCCGCTCAGGCGCACACCACGCTCTCCGGCCCGCGTTTGGTAGCCGCCGGGCAGTGCGATGATGAAGTCATGCGCGTTTGCCGCTTCGGCGGCGGCGATCGCCTGCTCCATCGAAGCCTCTGGGTGTCCATACCGGATGTTATCGAGGATGCTGTCGTTGAAGAGGAACGTCTCCTGTTGCACCAACGCGAAATGGCCGCGGAGGCTATCCCGCAGCAGGAACCGCAGGTCTTGTCCGTCTAGCAGTACCTGACCGGCGATGGGATCGTAGAACCGCAGAAGTAGATTGAGTATCGTGCTTTTTCCTGAACCGCTCGGCCCACACAGGGCCACCGTCTGTCCCGGCGCAATTGTGAGCGACACGTTCCTCAACACCGGAGCGAGATCATCCTTGTGCGCGTCCACGGGATATGTGAATGAAACGCCCCGCAACTCCATCGCTCCTTCGGTTCGCGTCACTGGCCGAGCTCCCGGCGCGTCCGCCAGTTCCTCTGGGGCGTCAAGCACCTCGAACACTCGCCTGCCCGCAGCCGATGCGCGCTGGACCATGTCGTTTACGCGAGCCAGCGTCTTGACCGGCCCAAACAGCCTCCCCCAGTACGCGCGGAAGGCGACGAGCTTCCCCAGCGTGAAGCTGCCACCACTGAGGATTGAATAGGTGCCAAGCCCGATCACTGCGATGCTGCTAAAAAAGCCAATCACCTGCGTGAACGGAAAGTACAAGCTCCGTGCGTTGATCGCTTTGATCTGCTCACGGTAGTTACGCCTCGGTCTCGTCGCGGAATCGACTGGCTTCTTGACGCTCGCGACCGAAGATTTTTATCACGACCAGCCCCGACAGGTTTTCCTGCAATCGCGCCGCCACGTCACCGCCCCGGTCGCGAGCCGCCTTGTAGATCGGGCGCGCGCGGGCGTTGAAGAATCGCAGCAGCCAGTAGACAAAAAGCAGCGGGAGGAGCGCAGCAGTAGCAACCCTCCAGTCCATCAACATCACCAGCACGACGGTAGCTATCCAGAGCAGCCCCTCACCCACGATCACGTCGATGCCACTCACGATGAACGACTGAAGCTCGTCCACGTCACCCATCGCGCGGCTCATGAGATCGCCCAGCCGCTGGCGGTGAAGGTAACCAAGGCTCTGGGACTGAATCTTCTCATACACGCGGTTGCGGAAGTTGAGAATGAACTTCTGGGCCACCCGGTTCATTACGTTGCTGCTGAGCGCGCCCAGAGCTTCGCCCACCGCATAAATGGCCAACAGCCACAGCAATGCCGCCGCCAGCAGCTTTTGCCAACCGTCTAGGCGTCCGCCGAACGAGAAAAACGAGGGCAAGACCGGAGTGGGTCGCGACTTGCCCACAAGGATCAGATCGTCTGTCACGTACTTCCAGACCAGCGCAGGGAAAAGGTCGCACGGCGCGGAAAGGACGAGCAGAAAAAGGCCCAGCCCGATCATCGGCCAATACGGCCGCAGCAGGCGCAGCAGTCGCCGGAACACCGGCGGATGAACTTGATCTTGTCGTGGCGGAAAAGGCAGGGACATCAGCGGCTCCTGTCGACAAATAGCATACCCCCCTATACTATCAAATGAACGAGGCATGGGAAGGGAAGGAGATAACGAAACTTATGGCTCACACGACACGCGACAAGAAAAAGCTGTTGACCCGCATTCGCCGGATCAAAGGTCAAGTTGTAGCGTTGGAAAAAGCCGTTGACGGCGAGCATGACTGTTCAGCCGTCTTGCAACTCATCGCATCTTGTCGCGGTGCGATCAGCGGGCTGATGTCCGAAGTTGTTGAGGGTCACATTCGCGAGCACGTAGTTGACCCCCACAATCGTCCCACGCGCCAGCAAACCGACGCGGCAGAAGAATTGATCGACGTACTCAAGACTTACTTGAAATAGGAAGACCCATGAAAGACCACGCCCACAATCACGACCATCACCACGACGAACACGACCACGATGATCACCGCGACCACGAACACCCGATGGAATGGACGGATTTGGCACGGATCGCGTTCGTCGGCGTGTGCATTCTGCTGGTTTGGTTCCGGGTGTGGGAGCCGTTCCCGAAAGTGAGCATCATCGGGATCGCGGCCACACTCATCGGCGGTTGGCCGATTTACAAGGAA
The DNA here is from genome assembly GCA_036794395.1 of Tepidisphaeraceae bacterium. Taxonomy (GTDB): domain Bacteria; phylum Planctomycetota; class Phycisphaerae; order Tepidisphaerales; family Tepidisphaeraceae; genus DASXMX01. Next base: position 7,038 of record DAIRGS010000065.1, read on the forward strand.
GCGTTTGAAAACCTGCTGGCACGGCGGATGACGATGGAATTGTCCATGACAATCGCCCTCGTTGCCGCACTGGCCATCGGGCAATTCATCACCGTGCTGGTCATCATCTTTTTCGTGCTCATCGCGGAAGTGCTTGAGGGCCTGACGGTGGGCCGAGGTCGCAGGGCGATCAAGCATTTGCTTGACCTTTTGCCCCGCGAAGCCACGGTAAGGCGGGCGGGCGGCACGCACCAAATCGGCGCTCATGAGCTGACGATTGGCGACGTTGTGCTGGTGAAGCCCGGTGGCCGCTTGCCTGTTGACGGCGTGGTCGTCGGCGGCAACTCCGCCGTTGATCAATCGACCATCACCGGCGAATCCATGCCGGTCGAGAAAACCGACGGTGCAGAAGTGTTCGCCGGGACGATCAATCAAACCGGCGCGCTGGAAGTTCGTGTTACGGGCATCGGCAAGGACACGGCTTTCGGGAAGATCATTGAGGCGGTGGAAAACGCCGACAAACTGCGTGCCCCGATCCAGAAAACCGCCGACAGGCTCGCGGGCTACCTCGTCTACTTCGCCATCGGCTGCGCCATCCTAACGTTCATCATTACCCGCAACGCGACCTCGACGATCTCCGTCATCATCGTGGCCGGCGCGTGCGGGATTGCCGCCGGGACGCCGCTGGCGGTTCTTGGCGCAATCGGACGCGCGGCCCGCACCGGGGCGATCATCAAGGGCGGAACCTACCTCGAAGCGCTTGGGAACGTCGATACCGTCGTGCTGGACAAGACCGGCACGTTGACGCTCGGCACCCCGCGCGTGACCTCGATCCAACCCGTGGCGGGCGTTACTGAGACTGCGGTGGTCGAAGCGGCGGCGATCGCCGAACGCAAATCCGAACATCCGCTGGCCAAAGCTATTTTAGAAAAGGCCGCAGAGCTTTCGCTTCCCGTCGTCGAACCCGATCGGTTCGAGTACACGCCCGGCAAGGGCATCGTCTGTGCCGTGAATGGTGATGAAATCGTCGTCGGAAATCTGAGTCTATTCCGCGACCGCAAGTTCAACGTGGATCAATGGACGGTACAGCCCGACTCACAGCGGCATACGTTCGTCGCCCGCGGTGGGAAGGTCATTGGATCGCTGGGCATCGCTGACGTGGTGCGCGGTGAATCGTCCGCCGCAATCGCCGTTCTTCATCAAATGGGCATCCGCACGGTGCTGTTAACGGGTGACACGTCCGCCATCGCTCAGGATGTGGGCAGGCAGCTTCACATTGACGATGTACGCGCCGAATTACTGCCTCACCAGAAGGTGGAACAGATTAAGAAGCTCCGCGGCGAAGGGCGGAAGGTGGCGATGGTGGGCGACGGAATCAACGACGCTCCCGCGCTCGTGGAAGCCAACGTAGGCGTTGCAATGGGCGGCGGGACGGACGTGGCCCGCGAGAGTGCCGACATTGTTCTCATCGGCAACGACCTGCTGAAGTTTGCTGAAACCGTGAGGATCGCGCGCCGGTGTCGCGGCATCATTCTCTTCAACTTCACCGGCACCCTGGTGGTGGACAGCATCGGCGTGGGATTGGCGGCGTTTGGGATGCTCAACCCGTTGATCGCCGCGTTGATTCACGTCGTTTCCGAACTGGCCTTCATCCTCAATTCTGCTCGGTTGTTGCCGGCTGTTTCGGGTGACGGCGTTGAGGGCGAAAAGGCACGAGCGCTAACCGGCGAAGCCCCCACCGGCGCGAATGCTGCGGATTCGGCGGTCGCCTAACGGCGGGATGAAATAGTGACGGTCCACGATCAACCAATTCGTGTGAACACGAAGTTCCGCGTACTTGGCCAAGTGCTGATCTGCTAGGGACCACAGCTGCGGCCCAATTTGAACGGTACGTCCGCTGCCAACAGCATTCACGGTGAATCTGTGTGAGAGCTATCCAGCCATTGACCCTCGCATCATGCCGCACGCCGAAAACAGGCCCAAAACGCGGTTTTCACAAGGCGACGGGTAATGTAACGAGCCCCCGCTATTCGAAAGTCTTTGAAGGCCAGCCACTTATGGCTGGCCTTCAGCGCTTTGCGAGCAATGTTTTTTGTCCTGTACCATAATCATTGGGATCGAAGCCTCGAAGAGGCTTTGGTGCTCGCGTTCTTGCAGAGACAATTAAGCTTTCGGTCAGCTGGTCGGGCACCAAACCCGGAGGTCGCGAGGGTGGACGGCGGTGAAGACACTCCTCTTTGGCCGCCGATCTACCGCATGGTCCATCGCGAATCTGCCCGTCGATGCTTGTGTCGATGGACCCTGCCGAGCCCCTGCCTTACCATCGACGATTGCTGCCGCCTGTGGCGATAAGCCCGCAAGTTTCGTGGCGCGCGAACGGCAGCCCGCTTCTTCGACGCAAACATCTACCGCTTCACACTGGTGATGATGTATGGGGTTTCCGCTTCCAGATCGGGATAGATCCTGCCGTTGCCCTGGGGGTCGACAATCTCGACGAAGTACATCAGATCCCAGCGCGCATCAATGAACGAGGCTGGAATGCTCGCGGCATAAAAGCCGGTCTGGGCGTCGAGTGGCATGTCCGCGGTCTGATAGTCCTCTTTCTGATTCACGTGCCGGTAGCGCAGGCGAACCCATTTCACGCCGGCCGGCGCCACGACCTTCACCTGGACGGCAAAATCCTGGTCGGGCGCCGCCACCGCGGGGGCGCGCGGGACAAACGTCACGAGAGGCAGCCGGGCATCGGCGTCGCGCGGCACCATTCGCACCGGCTTGGAATCGGCTCGTCCGGCGGCGGCCTGTCGCTCGGCCAGCAGTCTGTCGAATTCCGCGTCCAGGGCCTTCATCTCGTCCTTCCAGTGGTGCGGAAATGACCTGCCGCTCGGGCCGAACCACATGTCGTCGATGTAGAAGTCGCCGGCCGCCTCCACCAGATCGTGCCAGGCCCCAACGGCCTTTCGCTCGTCGGCGACGGCCTCGTCAAAGGCCGTCAGCGCGCCCGCCTGCCGGTACAGGTTGTAATTCACGCCGCCGAGCTGGCGCCAGGAGTGATATCGCGCCAGTGCCGCCAGCATTCTCGCGTCCGCCATCGTCGACTTGAATTCGTTGCTACGCGGGCGCCCGTCGACGGCCCGTTCGGCTGCCGCGGCTTCGGCAAGGATCGCCTCGGAGGTCTGGGCGAACCAGCGGCTGGTTTCACCAGGACGCCGCATCGCCGTGTCCGTGCCCTGCAAAATACTCGCGGCCTCCTCACGCACGTTCATGAACTGCTGGATGTCACTTCCCGCCTCCTGCCGCGCGTACTGCGGCAGGCTTCCGAGGTGCATCATTTCGGGCCAGCCGAGGGTGGTGGGAAACATGCTGTACGGGACACTGGCGGCCACGACCCTGGGCAGAACCCGGCTGGCCAACTGCACCGTCTTCATGACATGGGGTCCGGCATCGGCGCCGAACCGCGCCACATACTGGCGCTCCCAAATGTCCGGAGCCGCCTCCGGGTTGTAGGAAAGCCGGCCGAAGACGCGGTAGAAAGCCCAATAGCGCTCGAACTCGTAGTCGAAATAGCGGTAGCGGGAATTGAGGAAATCCCGCGGCGTCGCGTCGTGCGGCTCCCCGAGCATCTTGGTCGCCTGCATTTCCGTGACGATCAGACTTTGGCCGTCGTACATCCGGGCGCTGGCGGCGAGCCGGCGCGCGTAATCAGGATCGGACCACAGCAGCACCCGCGTCGTGCCGCCGTTCCACAGGGTCCAATTCATGTGGTAGGTCTGAGGATATTCCAGAAGGTCGGCGTAGCTGTGGCGCGCCTCCATCTGGTTCTCGCGGTTGATGTGGGTGGGGTGATAGGGCAGGCCCATCTGCTCCATCCAGATTTTCGTATCCAGCTGGATCTTGAGGCCCTGCGACTGAGCGTCCTTGATAACGGATTTCGGCAGACCCTTGGCCCGAAACTCCAGCCGGATATCCGGCTTGTTGTTATGGAAGAACCCGAAGACGTCGTGCCAGAACGGCCCGATTTCCGAACGGAGCAGCCCGGATTCCTCGTGCATGCGGAATTGCGTCTCGGTGAACTCGGGAAAGACTTCATAAAACTTCTTGAGGGCGGCAACGGTATACGGCACGAGGTTGCTGGAATTGAGCCCCCAGACCAGCCCGGGAGCCGGTTTAGTGCCGTTCGACGCCCACGGGTTGGCCCCGGCCTGACCTCCGGCGCGATAAATGTGCTCCCATATTCCAGGCTTCACGTGGATTCCCCGCTCCGCGGCAAGCCGGAGCATCGTATTGAACGCTTTGAGATTCCTGATCTGCTGTTCGGGCGTCAGGCCAACAACGCGCACATCGGGAAAGCCGTCAACGTCGAAGAAATACGGATACAACGGCGCCATGTACCCGCCGTCCTCATAGCCGAATACCAACACCAGACAGTTGAAGCGGTCCTCCGCGAACATGTCGAAATAGCGCACCCAGAACTGCCGGTCTAAAAGGCGGCTTTCGAAATAGGCACGGTTCATCGTGAACATCACGACGCCGCGCTCTTTGAGATAGGGTTTTTCGTTGACGTCTCGGGCGAATTGGAGTGGGTCGGCGCCGTTCCCGGCCCAGCCGACGCGATCCGCCAGATCCAACGCGGCGTACATCAGTCCAGTCCCATCGAAACCGGTCAGGAGAACAGCAGGTTTCCCGTGATATCGCGCACCCGTGCGGACGGCCAATGCTTCCGCCCCGCCCGGCGCCGGCACCTTCATTTCAGCCAAAGCGGCGGCCGCCGCGCCGGGTCCTTCTCCCAACCCCATGAGCAAGACCAGATCGGATTCGCCGAGACGGCCCTGGCCCTCGGAAACCGTAACACCCCTGGCCCGCAATGCCTCTTCGAGTTTGCGAACGCCATACCGGGCCGGCTCATCCAACGCGGCGTCCGCGATTACGGCAACTTCTTTGATCGCGCCTGCGGGAACGGGCGCCGCCTGGGAGGCAGCGACCCCACTCGCGGCGTCAATGGCCATGGCCGTAGCCAAACAGGCCGGAAGAACCAAGTGCTTGAACAACCGAAGTGCGCTACCCATGAGCCTCCCTGATACTGACAGGAATTTAACTTTTACGTGCCGCGCTTACTCGGGGCTGCAAAGGGCTTTCGGGCTCACCGAGCAATGGCGCCATCGTACCCTTGCCAAGCTGGCGATTTCAAACAGCCATTACGCTGCGGGGCCGGCCCCGGGATTTACGGCCTCATTCTTGTTCCCCTCCCAACCACGTCGGGTGACGCCGGGCCCAATTAGAACAGCGGGACCGGTTGCCGCGCCTCGCTCTTTGCACCGTAGCCCGGATTATTCACCGCTGAGACGCAGAGGACGCAGAGAATCCGGAAGAGCAAGCATTTACAGGCTAAAACGGCGAGCATCCCGGCGCGCAGGTTGCGCAGCTCACACATCGAATTTCTCGCTGTTTTCTCTGCGATCTCTGCGACTCCGCGGTGAGTCTTGAATTTTCCGGGCTAGTTAGCATTCTTGCCCGGCATGGCCATGTATCGGGGATTGCGGCTACCTGGGCAGGTACATCATGGTTAGCGATCAGGGGGGAATTAAGAAATCCCGTGCAACACCTCGCGGGATCCTCCGAAAACCTGGCAACCTTCAACCAGGAGATCACAATGGGATTTTTCGATGCAATCAGCAGCGTGATGAACACCGTTGAGGGCGCGGCCAACTCAGTGGTTGGCGGAGTTGAGGATGCGGTGCAGGGCGTTGAAAGCCTGTACGACGGGATCAAAGGCATATTTTAAGGTCTCTCGGGTACGCCGGGGCGTCGTGTGTTTTCCGATCGCCCTGGCGTTAGTTTAATTGCGCCGGTGAGACATAGGGGGGCAGTCTGAATCACTTCCTGTCTGATCCATGGAAAAGCAGATTCTGGCGTGGTCGCTTCAGCGACCATGTTTTTTTCGGTTTCGCGAATTTCCAATTC
>DAIRGS010000065.1:12984-26372 GCA_036794395.1 Tepidisphaeraceae bacterium
TTCCATGGTCGCTGAAGCGACCACGCCACCTGGACAAAGCGATCAACCAATTTCTCAACGGCGCGGTACTATCGATGCCGGCGTTTGGGGGGCTTGGGCGTGTTGATGCGATTGGAGGCGGATCAGTGAAATATATACTGTGCTTGGCCTGTCTGGGTGCTTGCGTGGCGGCGGCGAGGGGCGCGGAGGGGCCGAACAAGATTGAGTTCTCGACGGGCGATCGGGTGGCGCTGATTGGGAATGACTTTTTCGATCGCGAGCAGAACGACGGGTATATCGAGACGGCGCTGACTTCGCGATTCTTCGACAAGGGGATCAAATTCAGGAACCTTGGGTACAGCGGGGACACGGTTTGGGCGCAGGCGCGGAATTTGTGCTCGGGGTGGGATCAGTTTGGGCCGCCGGATCAGGGGTTCAAGCGGCTTGAGAAGCTGGTGGACGAATTTAACCCGACGATTGTGTTTGTTGCATATGGGATGAACGAATCGTTTGATGGGCCTAACGGGCTTGAGCATTTCACCAAGGGCCTTGAGCGGATGGTCGACATGCTTACAGATCAGGGGGAATATTTCGGACGGGATAAAAAGGCGCGGAGCGGCAAGGTGGTTCTGGTCAGCCCGATTTGTCATGAGGATCTGGGAGCGCCGCTTCCGGACCCGTCCGAGCACAACCGTCAACTGCGGACTTACATCGCCGCGATGCAGGCGGTGGCGAAGAAGCGGGATCTGGGATTTATCAATTTATTTGAAGCGACCAGTGAGGTGACGGGCGGCGACAGCAAGCTCACGACGGATGGGATTCACCTGACGCCGTACGGCTATTGGCGCGTCGCGACGGCGATGGAGCGCGCGATGGGGTATGCGCCGCGGACCTGGCGGGTGGAGGTCGATGCGAAAGAGACGGCCATTACGGCTGAGGGGACACAGGTGAGCGATGTAAAGCGAGAGAAGACTGGGTTAGCCTTCACGGCGCGTGATGGGATGCTTCCGTTTCCGCCGCCGATTAAAAGTGCGCCGGCGTCGGTGTTGAACGGAACGCAGGTTTTTCCGGGGCAGGAGCGGGTATTGAAGGTGACGGGTTTGCAGCCGGGCCAATACGAATTGAAATCCGAAGGGCGGACGATCTGCATCGCGGCTGCCGAGGAATGGGCGCGCGGGGTGCAATTGCTGACGACACCGGCGGATCAACAGGCCGAGGCGCTGCGGGCGCGCGTCGTGGCCAAGGAGTTTGATTACTTCAATTACTGGCGATCGGAAAACGACACTTACATTTTCGGATATCGCAAGCACGAGCAAGGCCGCAATGCCGGCGAGGTGCCGAACTTTCTCAATCTGCTGAAGGAGAAGGAAGCGCAGGTTGAGGCTGTTGCCGTGCCGGATATGCATGGGTATGAGCTGACTTTGAAGGCGGGGAAGTAGGTGGATTCGATGGCGTGGTGGCCTCCGCATCGTGGCGTTGATGCGTCGGAAGACGAGGTCGTCGTTGGTGCCATACCGACGGATTCGTGATTACGAGGTTTCCAACAAACCCCCTCCCTACCCTCCCCCGGCGTACCGGTGGAGGGAGAAAAGGGCGCGCGTGATTTTGAGTTGTGAGTAGTGACGCGCGGCGTTGTATGGGACGGGTAAGACAATTTGAGATTTGAGATTTGAGATTTCAAATGAATTACTTTCGAGTTGTGGTTTTGGCGTTGGCTTGGGGATTTGTTGTTGCTCCCGGTGTTCGGGCGGATGTGCCGGATCCTGATCCGGAAGTGGAGCGGAAGAGCTTTAAGATCGCCGATGGGTTTGAGATCAGCTTGTTTGCGGCTGATCCGATGATTCAGAAGCCGATCGAGATGAATTGGGATACGCGGGGCCGGCTCTGGTGCGGGACATCGGCGACGTATCCGCAGCTTAAGCCGGGGGAAGTGCCCAACGACAAGATCTTTATTCTGGAAGATACGACCGGGTCAGGCAAAGCCGACAAGAGCACGGTGTTTGCCGACGGGCTGTTCATTCCGAATGCTGTTACGCCGGGCGATGGCGGGGTGTACGTTACCAACAGCACGGAGATTCTGTTCCTCAAGGACTCGAAGGGTGGGGATCATGCCGATACGCGGCGGGTGGTTCTTTCGGGTTTTGGGACCGAGGACACGCACCACATCGTTCACACGCTGCGCTGGGGGCCGGATGGGAAGTTGTATTTTCTTCAATCGCTCTACATCCACAGCCATCTGGAAACGCCGCGCGGCCTTAAATCTTTGCTCGCCAGCGGTGCGTGGCGATTTGATACGCGCTCGCTGGATCTGGGCATTTACACGCGCGGGTTGGTCAATCCCTGGGGCTTGATCTGGGACCGGTGGGGGCAGACGTTTGAGACTGATGGGGCCGGCGGCCAGGGGATGAACTACGCTTTTCCGGGTGCGGCTTTTGAGTCGGCCGAGGGTGTGGATCGAATTCTGCCGGGCTTGAATCCGCGCAGTCCGAAGTATTGCAGCGAGGAAGTTCTCAGCGGGCGCCATATGCCTGATGCGTATCAGGGCGACGTGCTGACCAACGATTTCCGCGCCAATCGCATCGTGCGATTCAAGCTTTCGGACAACGGGGCGGGGTACACATCGCGGCAGATGCCGGATTTTCTTACGTCCAGCGACAGCGCGTTTCGGCCGGTTGATATCAAGATGGGGCCGGACGGGGCGATCTATATCGCGGACTGGTACAACCCGATCATTCAGCATGGGGAGGTGGATTTTCGCGATCCGAGGCGGGATCACGTGCATGGGCGGATCTGGCGGGTGACGGCCAAGGGAAGGGCGCTGGTTGAGCGACCGAAGATCGCGGGCGCGACGATTGAATCGCTGCTGGAATTACTGAAAGCGCCGGAGGACTACACGCGGCATCAGGCGCGGCTTGAACTGCGGGAGCGCAAGGCGGGAGAGGTTGTTGCGGCGCTGAAGAAGTGGGTGGGTACGCTTGGATCGAACGGGGCCCAGGCGGATCACGATCGCCTTGAAGCGCTATGGGTTTGCGAGAATGTGAATGCGGTGGAGCCGGAGCTACTCGAAACAGTTTTGAAATCCGCCGAGCCGCGAGCGCGGGCGGCGGCGGTGCGCGTGGCGGCTCATTGGGCGGGGCAGCTTGCCGATCCGCTCAAACTGATTGCGGCGGCCATCCACGACGATTTTCCGCGTGTCCGGCTTGAGGCGGTACGGGCGGCGACGGTGATTTCTTCCGCGGCTTCGGTGCAGGTGGCGACAGGGGCGCTGGATAAGCCGATGGATCCGGTGCTGGATTACGGGCTTTGGCTGACATGCAACGAGCTGGCCCCGGTGTGGGTGCCGGCGTTTGAGTCGGGGAAGCTGCCGGACTGGAAGCCATCGGAACGAAATTACGCGCTGCGCGCGGTGAAATCGCCGGCGGCGATGAAGGTGCTGGTCAATCAGCTCAAAGCGCATCAGTTGAATGCCGACGACCAGGCCAGCGCGATCGATTTGCTGGCGGACATTGGCGGGCCGGAAGAATCGGCGGCTTTGTTCGATCTTGTACTGGCCGATGTTGCGATGGCCGATAGGTCCCCGCGGCGGGTGAAAATGCTGGCGGCGCTTACGCGGCTGGCATCGCGGAAAGTGGCGGCACCGCCTGATTCGGCGCGGGTGGGCGAATTGCTTGATGACTCCATGGAGCCCGTTCGAGCGGCAGCGATGCGTTTGGCCGGGGCGTGGAAGGTGCGGGCGCTTAGCGCTAAACTGGAAGCCAGCGCCGGAGCGGAGACGACATCAGACATCGTGAGATTGGCGGCGATCGATGGGCTTGCCCGGATGGGTGATGACTCGTCGCGCCAGACGCTGAGAAAGCTCAGCGCCGCTCCAACGCCTTCGAAGATTCGCCGTGCCGCGATTGGCGGCCTGGCGGCGGTGGACATGCGCGGGGCGGTTAAAGAAGCGGCGGAGATGCTGACCGCGGGCGACGAAGATCCGGGCACGATCTTGTCGGCGCTGCTGGGGCGGGAAGGGGCGGCGGCGGCGCTGGCTACCGCACTGAGATCGGCCACGATTCCTGCGGATACCGCGAAACTTTCTCTGCGCTACTTGCAGGGCAGCACGACGCAGGATGCGAGGTTGATGGGGCTGTTTGCCGGGGCGATTGGTTCGACGAACGGGCCGACGAAGCTGACGGCGGACAAGATGAAGGAGACGATCGACGAAGTAGTGGCCAAGGGTGATGCGGCCAATGGCGAGCGGGTGTTTCGTCGAGCAGACACCAACTGCTACCAATGTCATTCGATCGCCGGGGCGGGCGGGTGGCTGGCTCCGGATTTGTCGAGCATCGGAGCGGCGGCTCAGATGGATTATCTGATCAATGCGGTGCTGGACCCGGGCAAGGACATTAAGGATGGATTCGACGGGTATCTGGTAGTTACCAAATCCGGCGAGGCGTTTAGCGGGATCAAGGTGTCGCAGGACAGCGCCCGGCTGGTCTTGCGCGACAATGCGCATCAAGAGATTCCGATTCCGTTGGCGGATGTTAAATCGCAGAAGTCGGTGGGCTCGCTGATGCCGACGGGATTGGCCGATCCGCTGACGCATCAGGAATTCCTGGATCTGGTGCGGTTTCTTTCCGAACTGGGGAAGCCCGGCGCGTACGGCCCGCGCACGACGCAGTTCATCCGCAAGTGGCAGGTGGCGGATGCGGGGACAGCGTTAAGTACGGGAGCGAATTGGCCGGCGGTCTATGCGATGGTTTCGGGCGTGTTGCCGGTGGAGGCGATTGTGGGCAAGGGGAAAACCGCGGGATATGCGCGGGGTGAGATTGAGGTGACTTCGGCGGGCAAAATCCGATATGTGGTGAATAACATAAAAGGAGCGGAACTTTGGGTGGACGGCAAGCCGGTCGTGGTGTCGGGGCAAATCGTGCTGGATCTTGCGCGAGGCGTTCATGAGTTGTTATTCCGCATCGATTCTGCTGAGCGGCTGGGCGAGGGATTGAGCGTCGAGATAACTGATGTGCCAGGCTCGGCCGGACACGCGCAGGGGGGAGGGGGGCGATAGCTTGGCAGGCCGCGCGGGGGACCTTTGGGCGCGGATTGTTGAAGCCAGGGCATGCAGCCTGAACAGCACACGGCAATCGCCTACGGGCGATCTTGCATGAGTTCTGGGAGAGCGAGGCTGGGCGGATGAAAACGAGCCGTTTTTCATAAGTCGCGTTCATCCAGGTATTGTTGCGACCTCGCTCATGCAGGCCACTCGGCTTTCAAAATAGTTTCAACCGTAGAGGTATTTCCCCCTCTCCCCCCGGGAGATGGGTTGGGGTGAGGGCGAATGTAAAGCGCCTCTAAATTCCGAGCGCGTTTGCAAACATCCCTTTGCAAGAAATGGGTAGAGCGAAGTGAGGTTGAAAGCGGTGAATCATGAAGTCTGAGAATGAGTGTTGCCTGGCATTCCCCCTCACCCCAACCCATCTCCCGGAGGGGGCTTTGCCTGAATAATACCGTTTGCCCGAATAATCACACGTCTGCCTTTTTAACCGACATCTCGTCTGCATGGAACTCCATCGCGCCATCTTAGATGGTGTTGTATGTACAACCATTCAATCCGATAATGGACCCCCGGCGTTCAATCGCTGCGGGGTCCATCTTATTTGTCGTGTTCTTGCCGACCAAACCATCACCTAATTCCCATCTCTTTTAGTTGACCCATCTCGTTTGAGACGTACAATCCTACCATCTTACCAATCCATCCATGCGATGGTTGGGAATGGAGCACTGATCATGGAATTGACGAACGCCTCAAATCTGCGGGAGCAAGCAGCACGCTTCCGGGACGCGGCTAACAAGATGGACGAAGTTGCTGACATTCTGGAAGGAACGAACGGGCAGAAAACGGTCGCCAAAAACAAGACCAATCCGGATCGCCCAACCAGACTTCAGAAACGAACCGGTACACGGTTGGATCAGTTGAAGAAGTACCTATTGGCTCACGGACCCATGTACCGCAAGGATGTCATGGATAAGTCTGGAATCCCCGTGGGCACCGTCGCCTACCTGCTGAAATCTCAGAACGGATTCGTTGCCGATCCAGATGGGCGGTGGACCGTGAAGACGGAATGAAAAAACGGCGAGCCCGAAGGCCCGCCGCGTGTTCCCTCAACATTCCCGTAACAGCCGAAGTTTCGAAGGCCGAGGCTGAAACGGTACAAGTTAAGGAGATGCTGTATGTGCGCTGTAAAAAAGTTCCACGCACTGGCAATCGTCCAAAGGCAGCGTGACGGCAAGGGTTAGTTACTCCCAACTCTTTGGGCAGGCAGCGGCTATCGGGTCGCTGTCCTGTCCCCTTTATCGTCCAAATCATACGCCAACCGTTAGGCTGGGTCAACCAGTTTTCCCTTCGCGGCCCGAAGTAGGATGCTGCGCGCCCATGCTGACGATGATTGGGATTCCCGATTAGCGGCATCATCGACCGCTTGGCGTTCGTCAGGATTAAGCAGCACCCGAAGCGGCTTTCCTCGCAGCTCTCGCTTTGGCTTCTTCGGTCGCCCGCGATGCTTTTGCATGAATTAAACATAGCTATATAAAATCTTTTGTCAAGCAGGGATTTCCATTGACGCCTTTATTAAACATGGCTATATTAAAGCCATACTAAATAAGGAATGGAAGTATGGAACTGCTAACCGGACAAGCCGCAATCGACGCACGAAAGCAACGCGGGATGGAAATCGCCGCTTGCTGCCCGATCACTCGCAAGGGTGGACAGATAGAACGACTCACTCGCCGCGAAGTCATCGACAAGACCGCGCACGTCGTCGAATGCTCGGTCAAGTGTGCAGGCATTCCCGCCCGTTTCTTCGGCTGGTTTCATTTCGGGAAAACATCGGAAGGTGGGGGCGGTTCTCGCCACCACTAGACTAGCCGGGAAGGTTATCGGACTCGACTTCTAGGCCGCGATGCGATCAAATGGAGGGGGTCGATGTTGCCTTTTTATTCCCCATGTTGCCCGAAAATTCGACAGTTTGTCGCATTTCTAAGGCAAAGCCCCCGGAGGGAGAGGGGGCAAGAGGGCGCGCGTCAGATCGCGCAACAAAACCTGGACGAACCTGACCTTGAAAAGGAACGGGTTTTTCATCAGCCCAGAGCGAGGCTCCTGTTTTCACTGTCTTGAACGAGATAAAATCATAGGAAAACCGTCGTTTCGCCGCGACTCGAAGAGGAGCGTTTTTTCGTACGATGGCAGAAAAGGCGCTCATCTTCGAGTCGCGGCGAAATGGGAGGCCTTTTGGTTTTTAAGGCGTCAAAGCAGTGATCTTGCCCTCTAGATCACCATGCGTGATTCGGCGCTGATCCGGCATCTTGGCGGCAGGTGAAATCGGTATCGCGGTAGTTTGGCAATGCGAATTGCAGCGGTCTGAGAAGCCGGGGTGGCGCGGGGTACCGCTATACCCCGGCGTGGGGGCTTTGCGGGGTGGGACGCGGCGTTTGGGGTGGAGACGGCGCCGGGTGAATTTGAGTGAGTGACGCGTGATTCGGCACAGTCATTTGGACTGGGTTTGGTCACATGGGATCGCCCTGCTGAACAGCAAGACCGCACGTTCCTGCCTCTGGCACGCGAATTTTGGGTTTTTGGTGAACGTTTGGATGAGGTAACAAACTTAACAAGTTAGACGGTCCCCAACCCGGTCGGTAGGGTTACTATCTACATGATGGTTCGTTTTGGACAATTGATGTTGTTGCTGGCGTTTGCGGGCTCGGCGGCTGGGCAGCAAACTCAGCCGGGTTCGGCCGCGGACACCCCGCGCGATGCCATTCGCGCGTTGAATCAGGCAATGCGACTTGGCGATGTGCCGACGATCAAGCAATTGTTTTTGGCGACGACTCCCGCTGAGGCGCAGATCATTGACGCCGACGCGCAGATGGCCGCGGCACTGGCCAGGTTGCGGAGCGCCGCGGTGAAGGCGTATGGATCCAAAGGCGCGGATGCGATTACCGGAGACATCAATGCCGGCGCCACCGAGAGCGCGGCTCGAATTGACGCGGCGGATGTCGTCATCACGGGCGACGTGGCCACCATCACCTATCGCGATGAGAAGAATTCGCCTTTTGTGCTTAAACGCGTGAACGGGAAATGGCGCGTACCGGTGTCGCAACTCGGTAAGCCGCTTGAGCCGGCCACACTGGAACAACGGCTGGCGGATCTGGCGCTTCAGCGGCAGGTGGTCGAAGAGATGATCGGACAGATCAGCGAGAAGAAATTTGCCGACGCCGAGAAGGCGCGGCTGGCGTGGGCGGCGCGGCTTCTTCAGGCCGCGACTTCGCAGCCCGCGACCCGGCCGCAGGCGCGCATCCCCTGAAGATGTGTTACGGGGCGAGGATTTCATGAAATACCGTGCGCTGGCGGATCTGGTCGTGGCGTTTCATTTTGCCGTGGTGGCGTTTGTGATCTTCGGCGGCGCGCTGGTGGCGTGGCGGCGGCGGATTGCGTGGATTCATCTGCCGGTTGTGGCGTGGGTGGTTTTCGCCGAGTGCTTTCACCGGATCTGCCCGCTGACGTACCTGGAAAACTGGCTGCGCGATCAGGGAGCCGGGGAGAAATATCAGGGGGATTTTGTCGCTCATTACATCATGCCGGTGCTTTATCCGGACGGGTTGACGGATCGGATGCAGATTGGGTTGGGGGTGATGGTGCTGGTGGTGAATGTGACTTTTTATGTGGTGGCGTTTAGGAGGAAAACACTTGTCGTGCCTGAACAACAGTTGCGCGAAGGTGAGCCGGACCTGACTTCCTCGTAGGGCAATGGCACATTGGTCCCATCCTCACTCATTCCGTTACCTGGAAGTAAACGCCGACTTTGCCGCGGGAGGATTAATGGGAACGCAGAATACCGTCGGGCAGGCATACCGGATGTTGGCCTGTTGCGATCTGGTCTAACACGCGCGTTGATTCGAGCTTTGTTATCCATTGCGCATGTCCATCGACGCACACCACGTTCATGCCCGGCTCCAGGCTTTTGTCATGGTCATGATTGGCGAGCGGTTCATAGAAGACGATCGCATTGCCCGGGCTTTTCAGGGTGAGACCTTTTCCAAGGTAGATGTACGAGCAGTGGCCGGGCTGATGAAGATTCGTCAGTACGTCCTGAGTTGTTGGTCCGGGAAGGGTGTCGGTAGATGATGGGCAAATCAGAGTGTTGGAAATACCGAGAGTGGGTTCCTGGCGAATCAGATCGCTCAAGTCGTCTGGAAACTGGCCGGTATGGTCGTTTGCATACATTGTGCAGAACAGGCAGAGCTGCCGGAGATTGGATACGCACTTCACCCGGTAAGCACGTTCTTGCCCATAGCCTCCTGACGACGAAAAAAAGATGGGAACCAGAAGCGCGAGGAATAAAAGGACGATTGCGAGCGACGCGAGTCGCGGTGTGCGCCGCTTGGGCGGGATTGAGTAGGGGCCGGGTGAAGCGTTTGGATCGATGGCCATTGATTGCTCCCGCGTGTGAAGCCGGTCGATTATTTCCTGCTGGATTGTGAGAAGTATCCGGCAGCATGGACACAATGAAGTTTAATCGTCTGACGTCCGGGACGTCATTGTTCTTTAGGCAGCGCCATGGTCGTTGGACCGGCCACCGGATACCGAATCGGCCAAGTTCCGGCCGCGGCTTGATTGAGGATCGCCTTCGCCTGTGCGGAATTCAGAAACTTAACATCACCATCAACAAACAGGACATTCATTCCATCGGCATGATTGGCGAGCGGCTCATAGAGAAGCACGGTGTCATTTGGGGCATCAGTGGTGAGGCCTTTGCCAACGTAAATGTAGGAGATGAGTTTCTGCTGTCGCAGCGCGGCGAACAGGGCGGGAGTGGCACGCTCCGATTGATGACCGTATTCAGCTGTTGGACATATAAGGGTATCTCCCGAGAGCTCTTGCGCAACTGCAAAGCTATCAATGTCGTCCGCGAAGCGGCCATTGTGATTATTGGCTTCCATAATCGCCGCCATGCCAAGTTGCCTCATGTTACGAAGGCATTCAATCCGGGGAGATCTTTCGTGGTGGTTCTGATTGAAATACCGGAGGATCGAGGAGGCTCCGAAAAGGAGCGGGACTACGGCGCCAACGATCACGGCGAGTCGTAGCAGCGCGTGCCGGCCGTCGGACTTGTCGCGGCCGTACTCGATGGATGCCGGTGTCTTTGGCAACGCACCATCGGGGGGCGAATGGTGGAGATCGGATTGCATCGAATTCTTTCAATCGACGTCAGGCAGTCTTGCGGCAATCGTACGTACCCCGCCGTCAAAGCTGCGCGCCTGCGCCATGATCACTTGAGTATGTCCCAATCGTCAAGCGGGATGATTGGCTCACAAGGATCGTCAAAGCGTATTACGCTACCCTTGAGCAGTCGGCGAACCTCCTGGATCGTTAACTTCTTTGCCGGAGGCGCATCTACTTCCGCAACAACGACGCGAACATGCTGCCCTTCTGCGAATGGCAGATTAGACAGGACTAGCTTTCCACCTTGGACAATTGCGTCGTCAATGCGGTGCATGGAATCATTGTACGTTGCGGGAAAGCGATGTCACCATGAACACTTCACTGGGTGACTGCAGTGAAATTATGGTTTTAACGGTTGACGGATCGGACGCAGATTGGTTGGGGGAATGTTTGGTGATTAATTTGGCGTTGTATGGGGTCGCGTTTAGGAGCAACGGGATGGGGGCGAATGAACGGCGGTCGCGCGAGGGGAGCTCGATCTTACCTCGACCTAACACTGTTGGCCGCTCATCATACCCTCACTCATACCCTTACTTAGATGTACTACCCTTACTTCGCCAACGGGCCGCAGGCCCACGTCCGTGGCATGTCACTTTGCCCGCGGCCCGCATCTGCGCCAGAAGTGTCCGAATCCATTCCCTACCCACGCCAGGACAATCGCGTTCGATATCCGTCAAACGGAAATCTCCGACCTGTCGCTTGACGGCTTCACGCACAATTTCCGCCTTGGCTCCTTTGGTGTCGGCAGTATCCCCCACTCGCAACTCAAACTCTCCATACGCAGTTTTGAGAATGAACAAAATATGATTGATGAACGGCCATGGATTGTGTTTGCCTTCATGCCACCGCTGTGACGATTGCTCGAGCGTTTCGTAATATCGCTGCTTGTTCTGCTCGATGATCCGTTCAAGGCTGATGTACCGACCCACTTCCATGCCGATGTGATAACACCCCAGCAACAGCAAGAGCCGTGACGCGCGCCCATTGCCATCGCGAAAGGGGTGGATGCATAAAAAATCCAGATTAAGAGCTGCCAGCGCTACCGGCCCCGCTGCCCATTTCTCGCGTGTGCAACCTTTCCATGCATTGATGAGGTCCTTCATTGCCTGGCGCGTTTGGGCCGCGGGTGTCGGGGTAAAGCGCACTGTCTGTCGGCCGTCGGAGTATTTTTCAATAATGTCCGCATCCTTGAGCCGGTATCTCCCCGCGTCCCAAACCTCTCCACGTGACAGTTCATGCAGGCGTTTGATGGTCTTTTCGGAAACTTGCAATTTGTCACCCCGCGTATGAATCAGGTCCAGCGCGCGGCGATAACCCCGCACTTCCTCCTCGTCACGGTCTTTCAACGTCGGCTTGCCGAAAAGGACCGTCCCGATGCGTTTCTGTTCAATCTCCACTCCCTCGATCCGGTTCGACGAAACCGCGCTCTCAATTAACGCGTGCTCGCGCAACACCTTTAGTCTCTGGGGCGACTGCTTTGTAAATAACTGCTGTCTTCCAATCGCCACCCCCAAGTCGTTCAAATACCAACCCACCGACGCTGGCAACGTCGTCAATCCCTTCGAGAATTGCTCGAGTGTTTTCATTGTCTTGTGGGTTTTGTACATCGCGCGTCGAAAAGTCTTGAGGTTTATTGCGATTTGCTGGAAGTGTGGGGCAATCGTACAGGAAATGTTCCATCCGCCGCCTGCTTGCGAATGGCTTCGGCGTCAGTCGCGTTGAGCCATTCGGCGTGGCCATCGACGCATAGCACGTTCATCCCGTGCACCTTCTCTCCGGATTTGAATTCGCTGGTGACGGACATGTCGTCATCGGCGTGATTGTTTGGTTGCTCATATAACATGACCGCATCCAATGGGCTGTTGGTGGTAAGGCCTTTGCCGACGTAGATGTACGACAGGTGGCCGGTTCGATGCAGGTTTGCGAGTGTTGCCTGGGTTGTTGGCCCGGAAGCCGCGGTGTCTTTGGAAGATGGGCAGATAAAGGCCTGGGGCGAGAGATCCTGGTGTTCGAGGATTGTGTCGAGATCATCGGGAAACTGCCCGGCGTGATCGTTGGCCCACATGATTGCGCCGAGGCCGATCTGTTTCATGTTGCTTTGGCAGTGAATGCGATTGGCTGCTTCCCGAGCACGATACGGGTGCGGCAGGATCACGCTAATAAATACGACGAGGATTCCGGCAGCTACCAGGACTGGAACGATTAGCGATGAACGGCGTTTGAGCGGGAGCGAGTAGGTGGAATCTGATGGGCCGTACGGGAGCGAGGGTGTGTTGTGGCTCATTGCGACTCCTCTAGGGCAGGGACATATCGACATATTGTAGACGGAATGGCATGGAGCCGGTTTCGGGTCAATCCGGTGAGGATCACTGGCACGCGTTCGGCGAGACGGTTGCTTCGTCACGGCCGAGTGGGGTCGAGGCGGATCGGGCGTTTGCCTTTGAGGCGCTGCTCGAGAATGGTTTGGGCTTCATCGGCGTTGAGCCATTGCGAGTGGCCATCGGCGAAGAGGACGTTCATGCCTTCGCGGCTGTGATTGCCCAGCGGCTCGTAGAGGATGACGATTTTCGGATCGTTGGTGGCGCGCACGCCGGCGCCGACGTAGACGTAGGAGCAATGTTGGCCGGTGTTGATATCGGCGGCCATGCTTTCGGGGGGAGCGGCGGCGGGCGGGGTTTTGTTGTCGGAGGGACAGACGAATGCGCTGACACGCGGCGGAGGGGAGAGCTCGGCCAGATCGTCGAGCTGGCCGGGGAAGGCGTTGCCGTGGGTTTCAGCGTGGGACATGAGGGCGATTCCGAGATCCTTCATGTTGTCGGCGCACTGCACCCGCCGGGCGATTTCGCGGCCTTTGTTCGCGGCGGGGAGCATCACGAGAAACAGAAGGGGCGAGACAATCACCAGCGTGAACAACCCGGTGGCCAGGCCCACGACGGCAAGGCCCCGGCCGCCCATGCGTCGCTGGCGCGTTTGAACGAGGCCGGGTATCGAGGTTGCGATCGCGGCGAGACTGCCGAGGGTCGGGAGGCAGAAGGACAGGATGCCCAGGATTAAACTTGCGACGGCCCAGCCACTGGTTTGGGTGGGGGCGGGCGGATACATGGCGCCCGCGTAGGCGGGATGCAGGCCGGGTGCGGCGGGGGGAAAG
>DAIRGS010000002.1:0-14840 GCA_036794395.1 Tepidisphaeraceae bacterium
TCAAGGCCGGCATTCGACTCAAGCAGCAATGCTGCGGCTGGAGCCGCGAGTTCTTGTTACAGGCCCTGTTAACCTAAATGCGATAGCCCTGAGGCGGCAACCCTGGTCGGTTTTCTTGATCTGTCATTCACCAACACATACCCTGCGCCAATCGCCATGAACGACGCTCCGGCACCGCCAGAAAATCCCGAGGCCCCGCCCGCCAAAACCAAATGTGCCGACGATAAATCCGCGCTCTCACCGGCCATGCGCCAATATCAGCAGTTCAAGGCGCAATATCCCGGGTATGTGCTGTTCTTCCGCATGGGCGATTTCTACGAAATGTTCTGGGACGACGCCCGCACCGCAAGCAAAGTGCTCGGCGTAGCCCTCACCAGCCGCAGTCGCGGGGGCGTTGATGCTGCCGATGCCATCCCGATGGCCGGCATTCCGTTTCATTCTGTCGAGAGCTACCTCCGCCGCATGATCGCGGCGGGCCATAAGGTCGCCATCTGCGAGCAGATGGAAGATGCCGCCCTGGCCAAGGGCGTCGTTAAGCGAGACGTCGTTCGTCTGATGACGCCCGGCACGCTTACTGACGATCCGCTTCTCGATGGCCGGGCTGATAACTATCTGGCCGCGATCGCTTTTCATCTGACCAAAGCCAACGGCTATCGAGCCGGCCTGGCATGGATCGAACTCTCCACCGGCGCATGCATTGCCGCCAGCGGGTCCGAGGGCCAGATGCTCGACGAAATCGCCCGCCTGCGACCGGCCGAAGTGCTCGTCCCGGAACTTCCCTCGGGCCGGCCTCATGATGTCTCCGAGCGCATCGAAAAACTGGGAGTCGGTGTGGTCACTCCCCGCGCGGGCTGGCAATTCACGCTTCATCACGCAGCCGAGCAGATTCGCAAACAATGGGAGGTTAAGACGGCAGGGGGGTTTGGTTTCTCCGACGACGATCCCGGCGTCTTTGCCGCCGCGGCGATTCTGACTTATCTGGAAGAAACCCAGAAAACCCAGCTCGCCCACCTCCGCCCGCTCCACCGGCACGTCGTCGAGGATCACCTCAGCATCGATCCGGCAAGCTGGCGCAGCCTCGAAGTAGATCGCACCATTCGTTCGGGCGGAACCGAGGGCTCGCTCCTCTCCGCCATCGATCGAACCCGCACCGCCATGGGCGGCCGGCTCCTTCGCCAATGGCTCCGCACGCCGCTCTTCGATGCCGAACACATTGCAGCACGGCAGGTCGCCATCGCCGCGTTCCTCGAAACGCCCGCCGCCCTTCGTGTTGTCGTGGATCAACTCGACAATGTGTGCGACATCGAGCGCATCATTGGCCGCATCGCGGTGGGTCGAGCGGGGCCGCGCGATCTGGCGGCACTGGGCAAATGTCTCAAATCGCTGCCCGAGCTTCTGGAAAAACTCGAATCCCTCCCCAACTTTAACGATGTCGCCCCCGAGCTGGCTTCCCTAAAATCATTCTGCATCGAACGCGGCAGCCATCTTGCCAGCGCCATCAAGCCCGATCCCGCACCCCATCTCCGCGAAGGCGGCGTCATCGCCAACGGCTTTGATCCCGAACTCGATCGCCTCCGCAACATCGCCACCCACAGCCAGCAGTGGCTCGCCAAATACCAGGCCCAACTCGCTTCCGAGTCAGGCATCTCCTCTTTGCGCATCGGCTTCAATAAGGTGTTCGGCTATTACATCGAAGTCACCGACACCCACCGCGCCAAGGTCCTCCCCGCCTGGTCGCGAAAGCAAACGATCAAGAATGCCGAGCGATACGTCACCGACGATCTAAAGAAGTTCGAGGAAGAAGCCCTGGGCGCTGCGGACAAGTCCGTCATTCTCGAGCAATCCCTCTTCGAAAACATTCGCCAGGCCCTGCTTCCCCACGTGCCCTCATTCCAGGAACTCGCGTATGGGCTTGCCCGCATCGATGTACTTTCCTCCCTTGCCGCGTTGGCTTCGGATCGGCGCTACTGCCGCCCGATCATCAGCGACCAGCGCGTGCTTCAGATCGTCGATGGCCGTCATCCGGTTCTCGATCAACAGCTCGGCAATGAGTTCGTCGCCAATGACGCGCACTTTGCCGCCGATGATTCCCTGAGCCTGATCACCGGCCCGAATATGGCCGGCAAAAGCACGTACATCCGCCAGGTCGCGCTCATCACGCTCCTGGCCCAGGTGGGCAGCTACGTGCCCGCCGCCAGCGCGACGATAGGCCTGGTCGATCGGCTGTTCACCCGCATCGGCGCCAGTGACGAACTGCATTCCGGCCAATCCACATTCATGGTGGAAATGACCGAAACCGCCAACATCCTGAACAACGCCACCGCCCAAAGCCTGGTCATCCTCGATGAAATCGGCCGGGGAACCAGCACGCTCGATGGGCTGAGCCTCGCGTGGGCCATCGCCGAGCACATCGCATCGAACGTCCGCTGCCGCACGCTTTTTGCGACCCATTACCATGAGCTCACCGATCTGGCCCAGCAATTCAAGGGTGTAAAGAATCTGAACGTCGCGGTCCGAGAGTGGGAAGATCAGGTTGTCTTCCTTCACAGGATCGTCGAAGGCGGAACCGACCGCTCCTACGGAATCCACGTCGCCCGCCTGGCCGGCGTGCCCAAAACCGTCCTCGACCGCGCCCGCCAGCTTCTATCTGAACTGGCCGTTCAACACGTCGGCCACAACCGCACAGCGAAGAACCGCCGGAAGGATGAAGAAGCTCAACTCCCCTTGTTCACCGACCCGGCCCAGGAGTTGATCAAAGCCCTGGCCGGCACATCGCTCGATCAAATGTCGCCGGTCCAGGCTTTCGATCTGCTCCGCGCGTGGAAAGCGAAGTTCACCGGCGGGAGCTGAGCCGCACCTTTGCAGCTTCTTCGTCGCGAAGTGCGGGAGATAGGAAGACAGGAACGCGCTGACCCGGCGTTGCATCTCGTTGCATTCCGTTGCATCTATCAGTTCTTTGCTCGCAACCGGGGACGTGGGGAGCGGTCGGAGCGGGGTGGACCCTCGCGCGCTGATGGTTTTTTGCACCCCGGCTAAAGCGTTTGTTCGCACAGGCTTATGGCGCTGGCTGAAAACCAGCAGCGCGCGGGGCATGCACCCCATTCGCGAGTGAAATCGCCCCACTCGTCAGCCGGCCTGGTACAGAATGCGAGCAGTCCCCGGCGGATCGTCCAGTCCAGCGAGGTCCCGGTATGTCAGTTAAAAACTGAAAAAGGTGACATCCACCATTTACCCCTCATCCTCACCGTTGGTACGCTCGTGCGATGTCCCGGAAAGATAATCCCATGCACCCCATCGAACTCGACGCCCTCCTGAAACTCGCCAAGTCCCACCTCCGCACCGGCCAAACCGCCGAGGCCGAAGCAGGGCACCGCGTTCGTATCGTCCTCAAACCTCAGCCCCGCTCCCTCCCCCACCGCCGCCGCCCCCAACGATCCTCCCGCCTTAACCCACCCCGCCCCGCGAACAACCCCCCACGCCGGTCGCACAGCGCAGATGTACCCATCGCAGCGCCGCCCCGGCTCCTCCCCGCGCCGCCCGACGCGCCCAGGGAAGATCGAAACGGGGACGCAGCTAGTTTAAAAACTAGCTGCGTCCCCGTTTCCGTCCCCGTCCCCGTTTCCGTCCCGGCCCTTCGGCTCCGACCCGTGGATCAAACGCACCGCCGCCACCATGGGCCTCGAATTCACCCTGCGCGACCGCGGACGACCCAAGAAAGCCAAAAATGCTGAAAAATAGGAATGTCCCTTTGTCTTTGTCCTGTCGACACGCAATTTTCCGCCGACGTAGGTTTTATCGACTTGGACTTGGCCTTTGAGCATTCCCGGCTTGATGTCCTGTTCCATTGCGTGCGGATTCGTTGGCAAAGATGCCAAGCCGTGCGGTATGAGCCGATGCTAAGCTGCCGTTGCATCTGTAGGGCACTGATGCCCCCCTTGCTGGACGCCATCATGTGGAATGCCTTGGCCCACAGTGACAACGGAAGATGTGTATCTTCCATCACGGTATCGACGGTTACGGAGAACTGGCCTTTGCAATCGCGGCACTTGAGCAGACCGGGACGGGTGGCCCCGCCCCCAAGGCGGTAGAAAGTGCATAATTCCCCAGGCGCCTCTGACCTCCGCTGAGTAGCCCGCCAGCGGCACACTGCCATAAGACCCTTGACCAAATCCATCAATCCAGTTATATTCGCTTAAGCGAATATGGTTAAGTCTCCAACCAAGCCCTCCGTCGATCGCATGTTCCGAGCCTTCTCGGATCGCACCCGGCTGCGCATTCTAAATCTTCTTCGCCCAGGTGAGATTTGCGTGTGCGATCTGGTGCGCGTACTGGATGCCCCTCAACCCAAGGTATCGCGTCACCTCGCGTATCTCCGGAAAGCAGGCCTCGTCACCGCTCGCAAAGATGGAATGTGGATGTACTACGCCTTGGCTCCCGCGAAAAGTGCATTTCATCGGAAGCTCATGGAATGCCTCGCATGCTGTTTCAACGATGTCCCTGAGCTTGCGAAGGACTCGAAACTGCTGGGCGGCAAGTGCTGCGACAAGACACCGGGAGCCTGCTGCGGCTGAAATTTTTTTTGACAATCGTATGCGGATAAGCAGATATGTTAGTTCCTGCCGAAAAGCTCAAAATCCTCTTCCTCTGCACGGGCAATTCCTGCCGCAGCCAGATGGCCGAAGGGTGGGCAAGAGCGCTCCAGAGCAACGCCATCGATGCCTATTCAGCCGGCGTGGATCCCCACGGCATGAATCCCCGCGCGATCAAGGTCATGGCGGAGGCGGGGGTCGACATCACCGGCCAGCACTCCAAGCACGTAGACGAACTCAAGGATGTTGCGTTCGACTACGTCGTCACGGTTTGCGATCAGGCGCATGAAGCGTGCCCGTTGTTCCCTGGTAAAACCAGGGTGGTGCATGTTGGTTTTGATGATCCGCCGCGATTGGCGCGAGACGCAAAATCCGAGGAAGAAGCGCTCGTGTATTACCGGCGGGTGCGGGATGAGATTCGGCGGTTCATAGAGCGCTTCGATCAATACATTCCTCCCTCCAGATGAACAAGTATATCGCTGAATTTCTGGGAACTTTCGGGATCGTCTTTGCCGGGACGGGAGCGATGGTCATCGACGCCGTGAGTCATGGTGGCGTTACCCATGTCGGCGTGTCGCTTACGTTTGGCTTCATCGTCATGGCGATGGTTTACGCGCTGGGGGATGTATCCGGCGCACACTTGAACCCTGCCGTTACGGTCGGATTCGTTTTGGCGGGTAAATTCCCTACTCGAAATGCACTGCCTTACATCGCGAGCCAGTTGGCCGGGGCACTCGTGGCGAGCGTTACGCTGCTTTGCCTGTTTGGGAACCACGCGTCGCTCGGTGCAACATTGCCCGCGGGGTCGGCGTGGCAATCATTCGGACTTGAGGTGATTCTTACCGGGCTGCTTATGTTCGTGATTCTGTGCGTCTCGACTGGATCGAAGGAAGTGGGCACGATGGCCGGGATTGCGGTGGGGGGCGTTATCGCGTTGGAAGCGCTATTTGCCGGCCCCATTTGCGGGGCATCGATGAATCCTGCCCGCTCGCTGGCACCCGCGTTGGTGAGCGGAAATCTTCACGCAGTTTGGGTTTATCTGACCGCGCCCGTCCTGGGCGCTGCCGTGTCTGTTCCGCTTTGGCGCGCGACGCGCGCGAAGTTGGTGCCGGTGGATTTAACCAATCGTTTTGAGCAAGGAGCCGTGTTGTGAGTAAAGATATTCGGTCAATCTTGCAGGAAAAATACGGACAGGTTGCCAGCAGCGGCCTTTCGACGCGCGATGCCGGCGTGAGAAAAATCGCCGAGGCGTTTGGTTATTCGGCCGAGGAACTCACCTCCATTCCCGCCGATGCCAACATGGGCCTCTCATGCGGAAACCCGACGGCCACCGCTTCGCTCCGGCCGGGAGAAATTGTTGTTGATCTGGGATCAGGCGGCGGGCTGGATGTGTTTCTCGCGGCTCAGAAAGTCGGGCCCGCGGGCAAGGCCATCGGCATCGACATGACCCCTGAGATGATCGATCGCGCCCGCAAAAACGCGGCACAATCAAATCTGAAAAATGTCGAGTTTTATGAGGCCAATATCGACCGACTTCCACTTCCAGACGCCTCGGCCGACTGCATCATCTCCAATTGCGTGATCAATCTGGCTCCCGATAAAGATGCCGTCTTTCGCGAGATGTTTCGGGTGCTGAAGCCCGGCGGACGCGTGGCGGTGAGTGATATCGCGCTCAAGCAGGAACTTCCCCAGGAACTGGCAACGGATCTCATGGCTCACGTGGGATGCATCGCCGGCGCGATCAGCATTGAGGATTACCAGCGGGGCCTGCGGGACGCGGGGTTTGATGCCGTGCATGTTGTCGATGCGGGCGCGGATCTCAACGCGTACAAGAATCTGGAAGGGCAGTCGGCATGCTGTTCCCCGCCGATGGAGAAGAAAATCGCCCTATCCATCGTCGACGAATCCTGTTGTGGTCCAAACTGCTGCGGCGGCAATGCCGAAGAAGCGAGTGTTCACCATGGGCTGACGGCGATTCTCGATCGCTACGATGTGAACGACTTCGCGGCCAGCGTTAAGGTTTATGCGGTGAAGCCAAACGTTTGAGGATCGGAAACTGGCGGTGGACGCCGCCTACTTGCTGACTTCCGTGGCAACGGGAATGGCCATCTGCGCCTTTTTGCGTTTCTTCCACTCTGTCCTGTAATTTTCCACAATGCGATACAGGAACAGTGCACCCAGCATTGAGATGACAACCAGCGGTTTGGTGCGATCGGACTTGGGAAATTGATAAAAATGCCACGCGGCCGCCCCGGCGGCTACGTAGGTGAGTTGATGCAACTGCTTCCACCGCGCCGAGCCCATCAACTTGATCATTGCGTTGGTCGACGTGGCGGCCAGCGGCACCATCGACAGCAACGCGAGCATTCCCAGCAGGATGAACGGTCGATTGATCACATCCTCGAACACAAGGTTGACGTTCAGGTCTTTGTCTTTGAGGAAATAGGTTCCGAAGTGGGCCAGCCCGTAGAAAAACGCATACAGCCCCAGCATCCGCCGGAAGTGGCTGGCATAGTTCCAGCCGGTTAGTTTCCGCACGGGCGTCACGCACAACGCGAGCACCAGGAAGATCAACGCCAGCAATCCCGTCGTGTGCAGCACGTACTCAACGGAATTCACATACGCGTGATGCCGCACGTCCCACCACATCATCGCGGCCGGAACCAGCCCGTTAACCATCAGAATGAACTTGTCGAATCGAACGTATTTCACAGGCTAGTCACCCTTAAGACTGCCGCAGCTCGGCATCGCGCTTTCCTACCCCCTCTCCCTCCGGGAGCTTGTCATTACCCACAAGTCAAAATCACGCGTCCTATTCTCCCCCTCCACCGGTACGCCGGGGGAGGGTAGGGTGGGGGTTTTTTGAGCGTCCATCCTCGATAAAGGAATTGTGGATAATGACAAGCTCCCAGAGGGAGAAGAAGTAGGGCATCCACTCAGCGACTTAGTTCCACAACTAATAATTCGCCCTCAAATCCATCCCCGAATACAGACTCGCCACCTGCTCGGCGTATCCGTTGAAGGGCAGTGTCGGCCGTCGACCTTCTCCGAGCCGGCGTTCGCTGGCCTGGCTCCAGCGGGGATGATCCACTTTCGGGTTCACATTGGCATAGAAGCCATATTCATCTGGCGCTGAAATGTTCCATGCGGTGGGGGGCATCTTGTCCACGAGCGAAATCTTGACGATTGACTTAATTCCCTTGAAGCCATATTTCCACGGAATCACCAGCCGAACCGGAGCGCCATCCTGAGGTGGAAGAACCGAGCCGTACAATCCCGTCGCCAGCAGCGTCAGCGGGTGCATGGCCTCGTCCATCCGCAAGCCTTCCAGGTACGGCCACTTCAGGACACTGCTCGACTGGTTCGGCATGCGCTTGAGATCATAGAGCGTTTCAAATGCCACGAACTTCGCATCCGACGTCGGCTCAACCTGATCGAGCAGCTTGCTCAACGAAACCCCATCCCATGGCACCACGATCGACCATGCCTCGACGCAGCGCATCCGATACACGCGCTCCTCGGGCTGGCCGATTTTGGCCAGGTCATCGAGATCAAATACCTTTGGCTTGCGGCAGAGCCCTTCGACGCTGATCTTCCAGCCGGTGGTGACAAAACCCTTCGCCAGTTCGCCCACATCGTCTTTGTCGGTGCTGAATTCGTAAAAGTTGTTGTAGCGGATGATCGAATCACGCGGCGTTTTTGTTTCCGATGTCCAGAACCCCTGCGACGCCAACGCCTCCGATGCCGGCTTCACATCGCCGAGTCGAACTTGCGGCGCGCCGGAAGTGCCCGGCCCGGTGAGCCCCCGATAAATCGTCGCCGTCGCCACAGCGGATCCCACCAGCACCCCGGCACGAATGAAGGTTCGCCGGTTGAGATAAACACTTTGATCCGTGATCTCCCGCGCCGGAATGTCAGCCGGTTTTTTGATCAGCATTTGATTCAGCTCGTTTCGACCGAAATGTCAAACTTCCCAAAAGCATACCGTTCACGGCAAGTGCATGCGAATGCGTGTGATAAATTGCACTTGGGCAGACGCGTGCGGTGGATTGGTCGGACAACACGCTTCTAACTGACATGACAGTTGAAAGTTGTCCGATGTAAGCGTCATCAAATGACTTCAATAGGATAGGTCGTTACCCAAATGTCAATTTGATCAAATCTGGCCTTGAGGCGTTCCTTGAACTGCCGAAAAAAATCGAAACTCTCGACTGTGTCCGGCACGTCCACAAATATGCGAAAAAGATCGTCCCGGTAAGCTTGCCCCTGATGTCTCCAAAGACCTTGGATGGTCTGGGTTTCCGACGACACCGCTCCAAACTTCTTCTCGAGTTCGAAAAGGGTGTCGGCGATCAGGTCTCCGGGAACGGGACGACCATCGTTAAACCGCAGCGGCAGGAGGATTTCGAACCGTCGGAACGTGCTGGCCATACTGCGCGGGCCCCTCAACTTGAAATGTGATTCCTTCCACAGCCAGTTCCGCCAGCGCGACTTCCGGCACCAGCATTTCGCCAGTGGCCCAACTCTTAAAGGCAAACCGACCGGCCAAGTAGGCGAGAGCACGCCGTTTCGCGTCAGTTTCGGTAAATCGAATCAGGACCATGATGTTCTTATCCTACGACCATGCAAATTATCAGGCAAACTAAATCCATGACAGTTCGAACGTTAGTGCTTCTTTAGCGACTTCGGCCGTCTTCGGAACCCCGCTCCAAGTTGAACAAGCTGCCGATCCAATTTCGGCATCACCACCTCCAGCGGCGTGCGGCCTTTCCGGGCGGCAATCCACACTGTCCATATAACCAATGCCATCGCGGCGGAGATATTCTGCCACGAGTAAAACGCCCATGACCACCGGCGGTTATCCCATGGATGGCTGGAAACCGGCCAGAGATACGAGATCGGCCAACCCGGACCCGATCCGAAAAAATCCATCGCCAGATGCAGAAGAAACAGCCCGAGAAAAAGAAGAAACACGCCAGCCCGCCCGCGTGCCAAAATCGTTAATGAAAGTGACAAGAAAACGCCAAAAAACAGGTTGTGCCCGAGGACGTGATGGTATCGCCAATACGCCTCTTGGCCGAACAGGATTCCAAGGCCGTCGAGATCGGCCGCTGAGGCCGCGATCATTGCCCCGAGGCGCTGTCGGGGGCTTAAGGGGAGGAGATTTGCGATGCACCAGCCGGATAAAATATGAGTTTGGACGTGCATGGATAAAACCAAAGTCGACGGCTGTCCGTAAAACTAACGAATCTGCGTTGCTGGAACGCATGTTGCCTGTTGGATGGGTGGTAGTGGTTGGCGGACTGAGAATTTCGTTGAAATTCCCGGGTGTGTTTGCGACCATCCCGGCCGATCCACTTTTTTCTATAATATCGTGAGGAATCACGATATGATGCGTTGGAAGCGGAGCTTGCGGTTTTCCGATGGCATTTATTGTTTACTTCTACAGAGACCAGGAGCAGGGCCGGGTGCCGCTGAAGGGGCCGGTTCAGATTGGTCGTTCTCCTGAATGCCAGGTCGCGGTTCGCGATGTCATGATGAGTCGCCATCATGGCCGGATTGAACTATCCAACGGCGCATGGGTGATTAGCGATCTCGACAGCAAAAATGGAACGCGCATCGGTGGAACGGCTATCACGCGTCAAGCCCTTCAGGATGGCGATGTGATCTGCATGGGGAAGACAACGATTCGGTTCTTTGAAGGCGCTTTTGTCCCAGGAACCGGCGGCAAGCCCCCAACTGCAACGAGCCAGCGGCCGGCCGACCCGTTCGAAGCGCTGGCTGGCACCGTCAGCGGATTCGAATATCAGCCTCGCGGGCCCATCCGAAAAACCGATAAATTACCCAGCCCCAAGCCCGGCCCCCAGGAACCCGACAGCTACGGCACCGAAAACGTTCGCGGGCTGGTTACCGAAATGGTTTCCAGCTCGTGGGATTCAATTTACGAAGAAGCCACCCGAAATAAAGCCGCGGCGCCGCAGTCGCCCTTGATCGATGCCGTCCGACGCCGCCGGGCACGCGATCCACACGTCGATCTTGCCCTGCAAGTGCATCCGGATAAGTCTGCCGCGCCTCGGAATGAAAAGCTGTCTCCCGACAAATCCGGCCCTCAGCCGGGCGTGCTGCAAACCCCCAGGCGAGTCGGTCGAATCAGATCCCTGTTCCGAAAGTTGGGGATGATCTTTTAGGATGAGTGCTTCGTGGCGTTCGTCGGAATCGCCCAAAAACGTTGCATTGCGTTGCATACCGTTGCATTTACATGGCACGGCTTTCCCCTTCGGGTCTGCCTTCGGCTCGACTCGACCGAGCTCGTCGCGGGCTGAGGCTCAGGCTCGAAGAGAGCCTCAGGGTCGAAGACAAGCCGTGTTCGGGAAAGCCGCAGGTCCGGTGCCGGGTGAGATGTGGGAAAACCAACTTTCCTTGAGGGAGCATTTTCTGCCTGTAAATCAGAAGGTTGTCCGACGTTGAAACTTGGTTTTCCCACATCTAACCCCTCGCTGCTGGTCAGCCCCCACGATCATGGCTTGTCTTCGACCCTGAGGCTCAGACCCGAAGGGCAAAGCCATGCCACGACACGCGGAATCATGGACGGTTATTTAGATCAATGCCCAAGACCTTGCCGCCGCGAATGAAGATCGTCCACATCATTACTCGGCTAATCGTGGGCGGCGCGCAGGAAAACACCCTCCTCTCCTGCGAAGGCCAGCACCAACTCGGCCATCACGTCACGCTCATCACCGGCCCGCCCATCGGCCCGGAAGGTTCTCTGCTCGATCGCGCTAAAAGCTTCGGCTACCGGGTCATCGTGCTTGATTCGATGCGCCGCGCCATTCTTCCGGGACAGGACTTTTTCGCTTACTCCGCCCTGGTAAAACAGCTCCGCGCGCTCCATCCCGATGTCGTTCACACTCATAGCAGCAAGGCCGGAATCATCGGCCGCTGGGCCGCCGCCCGCGCCCGCGTGCCGGCTGTCGTGCACACCATCCATGGCCTGGCGTTCACCGCTTCAACCTCTCAACTGGTCAACGGCTTTTACAAATTCGCGGAGCGCATCACCGCGCCCAAAACCACGCGCATCGTCTGCGTCGCCGACGCAATGGCCCGCCAGTCGCTCGCCGCGAACGTTGGCCGGCCGGAGCAATACGTCACCATCTACAGCGGCATGGAAACCCGCCAATTCCTCAACCCGCCTGTTCCGCGCGAACATATCCGCGCCCAGCTCGGCCTGGCCCCCGAGCACGTCGCCATCGGCACCATCGCCCGCCTGTTCGATCTCAAAGGCCACGACGATCTGCTCGACCTGGCGCCCGCTCTTTTCGCCAAGTGGCACAATCTCCGCTTTCTCTGGGTGGGTGATGGATCCTTGCGCCAGCAATTCGAATCCCGGATGACGCAAATGGGCCTGCGCGATCGCTTCATCCTGACCGGGCTGGTCCCGCCCTCGCGCATTCCTGAACTGACCGGCGCGATGGATATTCTCGTCCACCCCTCGCGCCGCGAAGGCCTCGCCCGCGCCCTGCCCCAGGGATCGCTGGCGGGCAAGCCCGTGGTTACCTACGACATCGACGGCAACCGCGAAGCCCTAATCGAAGGCGAAACCGGCTACGCCCTTCCCCCGTTCGACAAGGTCAAACTCGGCGAAACCATTGAACGCCTGCTCGCCGACGAACCCTTACGTCATCGCATGGGCGAAGCGGGCCGGCAATTCGCCCTGTCGAGATTTGATACGAAGGTGATGGTGGAGGGACTAGAGGCTGTTTATCGCGCGGCTCTGCCAAAAACCTAAACGACCGTGCGGGATTCCACGCCTTTTCGTGGCATGGGGCTTCCCCTTCGGGTCTGCCTTCGGCTCTGAGGCTCAGGCTCGAAGAGAGCCTCAGGGTCGAAGACAGCCCATGGACAGGGGAGATGATGACCTGAGACCGGTGAGATGTGGGAAAACCAAGTTTCGACTTGCGGACAATCTTCTGTTTTGCGCGGAGAAAATGCTCCCTCAAGGCGAGTCGGTTTTCCCACATCTCACCCGTCGCCAAGCGGCGTTAGAGGGGCGTTTCACTGTTTGCACCATTTCTCCCACATCGTGCGGTAGGCTCGCTCGAGATTTTGCGCGTAGCGTTTGGGGTCCATTAGAACTGAAGCCTTCATTCGTTCACGGAGGGTGAATTTCAACTGGGTTAGCGCGGGGAGATCTTGAGTGAGGTGGGTGACGATTCGCACGTACTGTGGAACGCTTTGGGCGATTAATTCATTGCAGCCGGCGTTGGAGAGGATGCTTGTGGCTCCGCGCGAGACGGCTGTCTGGCCGCTCAGGGTGACTACGGGGCTGCCCATCCAGAGTGCGTCGAGGGTGGTGGTGTGGCCGCAATAGGGGTAGGTATCCAGGCTGATGTCGATCTGGTTGTAGGTTTCGAGGTATCGTTCGCGGGCGAGGCGGTCGACGAAATGGAGGCGGGAGGCGTCGATGCCGTTGCGGAGCATGCCTGATGCAACATAGGTACGCGCCACCTCCGGCACCAGCGCTATCAACTGTGAACGGTCCACCGATCGCATGACTTGCGACCAGAGGGATAATGTTGCATCGGTGATCTTGGCGGCATTGTTGAGGCATCCGAAGGTGATGAATCCGTTTTGCTCGGCGGGCGTCTGGGGCGCGATTGGAATGTCGATGAGCGGGTCATAGCACCAGAAGCTTTCCAGCAGCACGGTGGTTTCGGAATAGAATCCCGCGCGATCCATGGAGGGGGGATCGAGGTAGGGGTCGCTGAGACGGTAATCCATCACTTCAAGGCCGGTGGTGCTGGGATATCCCAGCCAGGTGACGAGCACGGGCGCGGGTTTGCGGGCGAACATCAGGAGCCGGGAGGTTTCGGTGTGAAGGGCGAGGTCGACCAGAATGTCGATGCGATCCTCGCGGATCAAAGCGGCTAATGCATCATCCGACATATGCGCAATCTCTCGCCAGACGTCGGCATGGGGACAGATTCGTGCGGTCATCGAGTCGGTCTTGAGGACGTTGGAATAACAATACACTTCCAGCTCGGTGCGATTATGATTGGAGATCACCGGCAGAAACAGTGCGCCAACCGGGTGCTTGCGAAAATCCGGGGAGACATATCCGACGCGCAGGCGCCGGGCGGGCGAGCGATCGTTTTGGTGCGGCTGGATAAGCCCTGATAAGGGGCGAGCGCATGCCTGGTTCCATCGGGCATGCTCATCGTAAATGCGTTTGGCGTCGTAGTCGGGGTGAAGGTGGATGGTGAAGAGCAGGTTTTGTGCGGCGCCGGAGCATGGGCGCATTTCCGCGGCGCGGCGCAGGCTGGCGATCGCGGCGTCGAGCTGGCCGGTGGTGCGGAGGGCGGTGCCAAGATTGCCATGCACTTCGAACGAATTCAGGCCCAGTTCCATGCTGTGCCGGTAGCACTTGATGGCCTCATCCACCTGGCCGGAGTCTTTGAAGGCGTTGCCGAGATTATGCCAGGCTTCGGCAAAGTTTGGCCGCAGCTGGATTGCTCTTTGGTATGCGGCGATTGCATCGTTAAACCGCCCCGCGCCCTGCAAGGCGTCTGCGAGCCTGAAATGCCCGTCGGCGTTTTGCGGGCGGAATCGGATGTCGTGGGATAGCTCGGTGATTGCCGCGTCCCATCGCCCGGCCTCGACGAGAGCGGAGCCGAGATTGTGGTGTAAATCGGAAAGGTCGGGCTGCAACACGATCGCCCGTTCAAAGGCGGCAATTGCTCCATCGAGATTGCCGCTGCGCTGTAGGGCCAATCCGAGATTGTTCAATGCAGGATAAAAGCCCGGCTGAAGCGACAGCGCTCTTTCGAGTGGTGTAATTGCTTCACGATATTGGTGATTTTCCACCAAGAGCGATCCCAGGCGATGAAGGATGCCGGCATCGCCCGGCCGCCATTCGGCTGCTTTTCGATATGCGGCGAGGGCCTCTTTGGCGTCGCCGTTTTCTCGGAGCAGGGTTCCGAGGCCCTCCCACGCCTCCACCGAGTCTGGCTGAAGGGTCAGGGCCTCTCGATACTGGGCGATTGCTTCGGGCTGCCGGCCATGGCCGGCCAGGGCGGCGGCCAGCGCCGATCGGTACGGGGCCATCCGCGGGTTGAGGTCAATCGCGCGCTGAATAAATCCGATCGCTTCGCCGGCCCGGCCGGCTTGAAACAATACGACGCCCAACCGATTCCAGGCATCGGCGTTTGCCGGATCCTGGACAATAATCTGCCGGTAGACCGCCACCGCCTCGGC
>DAIRGS010000002.1:14850-67349 GCA_036794395.1 Tepidisphaeraceae bacterium
GTCATCCGCGATCAGGACTCGGATGTCAGCCAACGGCCACCGCCTCGGCGGCCCGCCCCTGCTGCAAGTGGCTGGCCGCCAGTTTAAACGCTTCCTCCGAAGTCATTATGTCCTCTTGACTGAGAGCAAACTCGCCGGGAATCGGGCATTTTCTCCCGATCAATTAGAAGGTTGTCCGATAGGCGAAACTTGGTTTTCCCAAATCGGACCCGTCGCTGGAGGTCATCTCCCTCAATCATGGGCTGGAAGCCCATGCCACGAGACAGCGTGGAATCGTGGACGGTCATTTAGCCATTTTCAAGAATCGCCCGCCACGCCTGCACTACATCCGCCTCTTCCCTGGCTGGGGAAAACAGTTCCCGCACCATCGCCGCCGCTCCTTGTGCCATCGCATCCAGTTTTGTGGAATCGATTGCAAGTTCTTGAATCACACTTTCTATTGCCCGTGCGAACGCTACCACGTTCTCCTGCGGGACCGCAATCGCCCAAGGATCGGTCAGATACTCTCTGCCGCCCAACCCATCGTATCCCACGACAATACACCCGCACGCCATTGCTTCCAGCGGCGGCATGGGCGATCCCTCCTGCATGCTGAAGCTCAAGAAGATTTTTGATTCACGCAAGATGGCCGCGGTCTCGGCTTCGCTTCGTTTCTCGATCGGGACAACCTGATAATTTGCCAGCGCTCCCCGGCATCTCAATATTGCCAGGATCTGGTTGGCATCGGATGCCATCTTCCGCGGCATGTACGCAATTTGGCGCTTCTTGGGCGTCCCTGGGTAGAACAATTCCGGAGACACGGCGTTATGCACGCGATACACCGGATGCTTTGGGAACGTGTATGCCAAATAATCGCGGCTGTCTTCCGACACCACAATCGTTGCTAGAAAATCTGGGTGGGTGTAGGGCACGGTCATTGCCGGATCGGTCCGGCCAAGGAATGTCTCGTATGGATTTTGATTGAAAATGACCTTCGGCACCCCGGGCGTTCAATACAAAACCTCCCACGCCATGACTTCGGGCACGACGAGCAAATCTCCAGCGCGAGGTGGCCAGATCTCGGGCGGATAGGCCACTTTGGTTTGATTCTCAAACCATTCGCACCGAAACCCCGGCTCGTAGTGGGCCAGGCGAGCGTCAAAGCCGTTGGCGTTCAAAATATCCACGTGCCGGTACAGCTTTCTTACCCCACCGGCGGGGCGGTCCCAGGCCGGGCAGAGGACGACGATGCGCTGAATACTGTCTGGCATTATCCGCGGAAGTATCGACGCTTGTGCGTCGAATTCCAATCCACTCATTGTGGAATCAGCTCGGCCCGCTCGGCGGGAGTCAGATAGCGGCCCTGATCGAATAGCAATCCGAGTTGCCCGTAGAGTTTTCGGTAGTGCCGCCAGTTCGACAGGTGCACGATGCCCAGGACGCTGTACGGCGGCAGCGTAACGCGAACGACGCCGGCCGTGTCGCGGTAGGGGGGCGCCCAGGTGCACATGTAGTTGTAGATCGGATCGATCGGAATGACGCACCCGGCCTGATAAGCGAGCTTGTTGAGGGCAATTTGCTTGGCCATGTGCCGCACCAACTCCGGCCGATCGGGATATTCTCGCGAGTAAAGTGTTTCGACTTCGTGCTGCCAGGTGTGCCACAAGGGGTTTGCGGCGGCCATGGCAAACACGCCGGTGTTCAGCATGGGGCGGCTCACCATGGCGGGCGTGGCGTCCGCTCCGTAGGTCGCTCGGTAATAAAATCCGAATGTCGACAGCTGAAAACGATCGAAATCCATGTTCAGCTTCAGATAGCTGTAATGCCATTCCGGGGCGATGAACAGCTTCTGCGGCGCGCTCCGAGCCCACCCGCTGAGTTGGCCCACGATTGCGGGATCTTGAACCCACAGGTCCGTATCCAGCCAGACAAATGCCTCAACGTCTGGAAACAATCGCGGCAGAAAGGGCCGGCAAATTTGCGACCGGTGATACCCCGCTACGCCCGCCAGGTTCCCCAGTGACGCGGGATCAAGCCGGCGGACCACGACCCCCTGCGCCCGCATCCACTCCAAAGACGACTCGGCGCACCCATTATCCAAAAAGCCGATGCCGATCCCCTGCACGTCCAAGTCGCACTGTTTCAACGAGAGCACCAATCCCCTGGCCAGCGGGAAGTATGATTCGTCAGAAGAAAAAACGACGAGCGTGTGAGCCATGGTGGAAGCCTTACTATCGCACGGGCACGCAGCCAGTGATTGCGGTGCTCCGTCGCCTTCAATGATGGAAGCGGAGGATCACGAAAGCAATTGGCATGATGCTGGCCGTCTTCCCGCCTTCGCGATAACGTCTGCAATCATCCATGAAAGTCGCCCTCGTGTCCGCATCAAACGCGGCTTATTTCGATCTGCTCCTGGGACTGCTTCACTCCATCCGCGCCTTGCCGGATGCGCCCGCGCTGGATCTGTGCGTTCTCGATGTTGGCCTTACCGCCGATCAACTCAATCAGCTTGCGCCCATCGTCAGCAAAACGGTGCCCGCTGTCTGGGATTGTCATTTCGCCGGGATAGAAAAAGCTCCGTCGTGGTACAAGGCGCTGGTGGGTCGGCCGCATCTCCCCAAATATTTTCCCGGCTACGATCTGATCATCTGGCTTGACGCCGATACGTGGCTCTGCACCGCGGACGCACTTCATCAGCTCATCGGCGCTGCCCAGCATGGGTACCCCGCCATTGTTCCTGAGCTGGATCGAACGTATCGGCACTGGTTCCAGCCGCGAGGCGAAGATCTCAAATCTCACTACGAACACTATCGCCTGGGCTGGGGAGATCAGATTGCCCAGCAGTACTTCAGCCGCACCGTGATCAACTTCGGGGTATTCGCTCTGCGCTCGGATTCAACGGGTTGGAAGATCTGGGCCGATACATTCGAGCAAGGCCTTGGGCGCGCGACCTATCCCACGGTTGAACAATGCTCGCTCAATCTGGCTATCTACGACGGGCGGATCCGCGCTCATTTCCTGCCCAGCACGTGCAACTGGGTTGCGTGCCAATCCCTGCCGTTGCTGGACCCATCCACCCGCCAGCTTTACTCCCCGATGATCCCGCACGAACGCATTTCCCTCTGTCACCTCATCAACATCAAGCGCACGCCTTTGTGCCTGCCCTGTACCGATGGCTCAATGCGCGAGCTGCCGCTGACTTTTGAAGCTGTCCGCGCGGCGCAGCTCCCGCCGCCCCTTGGCACCGGGCAGAGAGGGCGATGTCAGCACACACTCAACCCCAGGCACTCAGCACGCGGCACACACCTCCGCATTAGTCCCCGTGCGGGCGTGCTTGGCACACTGCCCCATGACTTTCAGAACCCGTTCCAAGGTGTCCCATTGATCTGTCTGCTCGATTTCCCACGAATGCCCCCAGAGGTGGAACACGCCGCCGTTTTTGATGACGACCTGAAGCAGTCGCTCGGCGTGCTTTTCCCAATTCGCGGGCGCGCCGTGAAGAACGTAACGAACCAGACTTCCCCACGACTTTCGTTTGATGGCGTTCTTGATGTAGGTCTTACGAGGGTGCGGATAAGACTGAAGGGTCGTTGGCATCTGAAGCAAGTTGCCGGGGACGGGCATGGGCGGCGCGAGCGAAAGCAGTTCGACGCTGCGAAGGCCCATGAATTGTGCCCCTGCGATCATGCCCCGATGGGCTTCGGTGAATTTCCCGGCGGGGGGGCAGAACATTCGGCACGAC
Organism: Tepidisphaeraceae bacterium; assembly: GCA_036794395.1. Lineage (GTDB taxonomy): Bacteria > Planctomycetota > Phycisphaerae > Tepidisphaerales > Tepidisphaeraceae > DASXMX01. Next base: position 18,572 of record DAIRGS010000002.1, read on the forward strand.
TGGCCGGTCGTGTCTTCCACCCACTTTTTGCAGCCGGAGATCTGGAGGTTCGCCTGTGCGTCGGGGATGGTCGGCAGGAACAGATGATCGAGCGTATGGCCGCCGATCTCGAAGGATTGTGAAAGTTCCCGCACTTGCGATTCCGACATCACGCCGCTGGGGATCGCGCGGGGGATGTAGAACGTTGCTTTGAGGTTATTGCGATGGAGCATCTCGGCCAGGCGCAGATCCAGCGGGTGGCCATCGTCCCAACTGGTTGTGATCCAGGCAGTGGCGGCCATCGCGATTACACCTCGGCGTGAACGTTGGAGACCGCGACTGAAGGAATACCGGTTACGGGTGACTCGCCCCGGCGTCTTCGCAAAGCGGCGGCGTAAATCTCCATCATCTGATCGTAGTTCCGCTGCCCGGTAAAGTTGGATTCGAATTCTGTACGGGCCGCGGCGCGCATGGCGGTGGTGGGGGTGGCAATCATCGTCCGGACTTTTTCGGCCAGGTCCGCCGCATTGCCTGGGGTGAATACTAATCCTGTTCGGCCATGATCGATCAGGTCGGCCATCGATCCATGATTGGATGCAATCACCGGCGTTCCCTTGGCAAATGCCTCGGTCACCACTCGGCCAAATGTCTCGTAGCATCGCGACGGAAACACATGAAACGCCGCTCCACCGATCAGATTGTAAACCTCATCCAGCGTCTTTCGCCCCAGCCACTGGATATTCGATTGCTTCGCCGCGGCCTGAATAACCAGCGTTGAAAGCGGCCCGTCACCAATGATTTTCAGAAGCGGGGCATCGGGGCCCAAAATCTTCCAGGCCTCCAGCGCTGTTTCGAGGCCCTTTTCATACGACAGGCGGCCGACAAATGTCGCGTAGCCTCCATCACCCTGGCCGATGCCCGGATCCGGATCAACAAAGTGCGGCTTAAGAAGGATCTTGTCAGCCGGCATCCCGCCCTGAATCAGTTTGGCTTTGGCGGAGGGAGAGGTGGCGATGTATGCATCGACCAGCCGGTTCCACGTGCCCAGAACGCGATGAATCGCGGCCATTCCCGCAACGGCCGCGGTGGCCTGGCGGCTTTCGCGGTAGCACTTATGAATCACGCCGGGCAACGCAAAGGTCTTCCCCACGCACTTTTCGCACGGTGCGCCTTCGCGGAACAAAAGCGCATTGGGGCAAATCAAGCGGAAGTTATGAATTGTCTGAACAACCGCCGCCCCTTCATCTCGCGCGGCTTTGTAGGCGGCGGGGGAGATCAGCGGAAAGGTGTTGTGAAAGTGAACGACAGTCGGTTTGAAGCGAGCGGCGAGTTCACGCAGGCTTCGATAGGTTTCACGGTTCCATACTGTCGCGGCCAGGGCCTTGAGCTTGCCCATCTGATCGATCGCATCATTGCGCAATGTAAACGTTTCTACCTCATGTCCAAACCGGCGCAGTAAATCGACCTCGGCGGCGAAGACTCCATCCTCACCACCGGCCTGCTGATAGAAGTTGTGCGCGACAATCACCCTCATGAGACGTACAAAATCTCCGGCCGGAGCTTATGCAGATGAATCGCCGCGGCCCCCACGCCAAACAACACCCAGAACCAGATCGCGCCCATGGGGCCTTCGAAGTAAACGTCGAACGACCCGTTGATCGAGAATGCCACCCAGTAGCAGAGGATAAAGAGAAACACCGCCTGCCAGCGCGTGTCCTGATGGATCCGAGCCTTGATGTACTGGATTAAAATTCCTGTCGCGAAACCCAACTGGAGAACGATCCAAATCACCACGCCGGGCACGCCTTCGCGCGCGAGGATGTCCATATGCGCGTTGTGCGGGGCTCGCAGCGAATTATCGCGCAGCACCTGATACCCATCATCCTCGGCCAGATTCACGCCAAAGCCCTTGCCCGTCCAGCGATATCGGCCATAGATCGTGTAGCGGACGATGTCGTTCCACCACCTGACACGCCATTCTTTGGTGCTGTCCAGGCCATTGGTGCCGCTGTCGGAGGCGATGCTGGTGATGTTGGTGACGAGCTGGTCGAAGGAGATATTCCGGCCCTTCTCGGCGGCAATGGGGATGTCGAGCTTGGTCGCCCAAAGAAGCACTATCAGAAAAACGCCTGCCGTTGTAATCCGCCAGATGATCGGATGCCGCGGGCGGCAAATGGCGCACACGCCAAACGCGGCCATAAAAGCGAGCTGTCCGGCTCGATCCACTACACCCATTACCGCCGCGTTGGCGGTGAGCAGGGCGATCCAGAGCGGCTTGACCCGGCCGCCGAGCCCGGCAATCCAGAAGGCAAATATGCCCGCCAGATGAACCATCACATCGCCTTCTTTTTCCTGAATGATTGCGATGTTTACTATCGGCCACCGCGGCATGGACGTGCCCAGCGCGCGATAAGTCACCGCCACCAGTGGAATCAATGCCAGGAAAATGAAAGCAAATCGTGAATACCGTTGAAGGAATTGCACCAGGCGCGTTGGCTTGGCAAGAATCAGACCTGCAATGATGAATGCGAAGCCGCTGTATCCCCACAGCATCGCATCACGAACCGCGTCCAGGCGGTAGGTGGTTAGAAACGGGATCGTGCGAGCCGCCCCCCATGCCCAGAATGGCAACAGCAACAGCAGTTGCGGCAGTTGAAAAACAGTGGTCCACCCGCGCGTGTTGACGAGAAATTGCGCGCCTACGGCCAGAGCCATTTCGCCCAGGAAAAAATAGGCGAAGCCGCGGCCATCGAGGGCATAACCCAAAAGGATCAGGCAGACCCAAATCAGATACTTGTCGGTAAGCGACAAGCGGGATTCAGACTTGGGTCGGGCGTATGGCAGGATGGGCGTGGCGGTTGTCACAGGCCGACCTTGCCTCCGGTGCCCGGTACGAGCTCGAGGGTCTGCACGTAGGCGTCGATCATCGCCTGGCGTGTAAAGTGTCGTTCGAACGCGGTGCGGGCAACAGCACCGGCTTGAGCGCGGGCCTCGGAACTGGCCAGGAGTGGTTCGAGTGAGGCCAGGTTATCCAGATCGATGGCCGTGCCGCCCAGCGCCGCGAGTAACTCCGGAACGCCGCCCGCTGGAACTGCCGCCACCGGAAGTTTTGCCCGAGCCGCCTCAAGCAGAACCATGGGGCAGTTCTCCAGCAGCGACGCATGTACGTACAAATCCGCCAGCGGGAGAAGGTCTGGAACATCCTTCCGGAAGCCCAGCAGCCGCACTTTCGATTCCAGCCCCAGCTCGGCAATGGTCGATTCAATCTGCCCGCGAGAGGGGCCATCGCCGATGAGCACCAGCCGGGCACGCGGATGATGGGAGGCGATTTTTGCAAAGAGCTTAACCAGCGCCAGCTGATTCTTCCGCGGCTCCAGCGTGCCAACGCTGATGAGGACGACATCATCGGTTGAAAGTCCAAGGTCAGTTCGAGTCAGCTTGGACGGGGGTATGTGGCCATTGACGCCATTCCAGATAACGGACGAGGCACGCGGATGAATGTCGCGCTCCTTTTCCACTACGTCCCGCGCCCAGTTGGAAACGTAAATCACCCGGTCGACGCTTTCCAGGACCTGCTTTTCCATCGCCAGCACGCTGTCAAAGTAGCGTTGGCTCGCCAGCTCGCCTTTGTCGCGGTATTCGGTGGCTTCGCTGTAGTTGAAGTGGCACACCATCGCGATGGTGAAGTTCTCGCCAAGTTGGCGACGGGCGTGCATCGCGGCGCGAGCACTTACGGGGCACTGTGCGATAATCGCGGTGACGTTGCGCTTCCTTGCCTCGTGAACGAGCCCGCGCAAGAGGGCGGCCTCGTGCCATTTTCGAAGCCACCATGTCGACCACGTTTTGTTCTTAAGCCGCCCCAGAATCAGCGGCCGGATGGCAAAAATCGGGACCCACATCCTGCTTGAGGCCAGCGGAGTTTGCAGCAAGCAGGTGTGCCCGATCCCGGTTAGACCGGCATGGAGTGTGCGGGAATGCGTCTGCACGCCGGTTTCACCATGGACTGGGGCCAGCGTCGCGATGACAACCGTCGGCGCCACCGCGGGCGCGGGAAAGCCCGCGCTGTCAGGCGTTGCGATCGTCACCGGGCTGGCTGAGGCGGAGGTCATGCGAGGATGGCCTCCCTGCCGGCCCGAACAGTCGGGCTGGCCAAATCAAGTCGCGACAGCAGCCGCTGGTTCCACTCAACCATGTCATTGGTATGGTCGTAGCCTTCGGCATAGAGACGGGTCAGGACGTCCACGAGGTACAGGGCGATCAGCGCCCGCCGAGCCGCGGGGTCAGGCTTTGAGAAGTAGCGATCGAGCACCGGGGCATCGCTCAGTTCCTTCAGCGCCCGATCAACCGACCAGTTATCCAGCAGATATCCAACCTGCAACCGATAATGAATTTCGTCCAGCCCGGCAGGACCCTCAAGGCAGCCATACTCCCAATCGAAAGCGGAAATCCGGCCCTTATGCAGGCGGAGGTTCCACGGGGCAAAATCGCCGTGAACAGCGCCTACTGCAATCCGCTGCCCAGCCAGCGATTTCATCGCTTCTTCGAGCGCGGCGGTCAATTCCGGGTGCGGCTGAGGTAATGCAGCGATTCGCGACGGGAGATTTCGGACCAATTCCGTTTGAGCCGGAGAGACTGGAGTACCGGGCGTGAGCTGATCGAGCAACCACCGATGCATCGGCGTAAGGGCGGTCGGCGCCGGTCCGCCAGGCAGGGGGGCTTGGGCGGCGACAAACGTTCCGTCAATTTCTTCCGCGGCCAGTAGTCGCGGAACCACATCGGCCGGGCCGGGTGTGGTAGCCAGCGTTTTGAGGTTATTCGCCTCGCGGTGGAGCAACTCGGTCGCCAGATCCGAAGCGGCGAGCTTGAGGAATGCCAACAGCTTTCCCCGCTCATCAATCACAGCCGCCGATGCCTTGCGGTTTCGCGCGCCTTCCGGAGCGCCGGCTGACAATGCGAAATGAATATCCTGATTCGGAAACAGCCGGAGCATGGAGCTATGAAGCGGCGACGGTTCGCGCTGGGCGATCAGCAGTTGGTCTCGATACCAGTAGGGCAGTCGCGAATACACCGCAACCCGTGCGGCAAATCGCTTGAGCCGGGCTGAAGTTCGGGCAGGCGTATAAAGATTGAATCCAGCGGAAGAAACGGCCGGGCTCCCCAGCGGAATAAACCACCTCGGATTATCCCAGCTCGGCAAGACTGCATATCGGGCGATTCGGGTAAATCCCGCGGATTTGAGGTGCTGATCCGAAACCTTCGGGCAATTGATCCCCACAAAACCGCGCGCCGAGCTCAGGGGGGGCAGATCATGCGCCTGCGCATCAAACGCCACGATCGACTTCTTCTCGTTGGACGCGTTCCGACCGGCAAGGGGTTCGCGCAGCCACCCGGGGGCGGCGCTGGAAGTCACCTCGAATGAGGAATCGGCCGGCAGCAGATGCAGCCAGGTCAATTGCCGGGGGAGCATCATCTGCGATCCTCCAGGCGAAGTTGCGCGGCGGCCCGAGTCGAAAGAAACTCGGTGATGATCTGTTCGATATCCCCGACCACCTGCTCGAGCGGCCGGTTGTTATCGATGATGTGCGCGAAAGCCAGAGGCTCGGCCATGGCCCGGTATCCATCGCGCTGGCGCTTGGTTTCTTCGGGGGCGACTTCTGTCTTACGAGCCTGAATGACTTCAGCCGGGGCGTCCAGTAGAAACAGCAAGTGGGGCTTCGGAGCCACTTTCCACAATGCGCGAAGAATCCATTGCGGCCCGGAGTAGCGATACCGTTTCGGATCGACGATCGCGTCCGGCAGATACCGGTGGTTCACCACGAACCCCGCCCGCGCGAGCATTGGGTGAATCGAAACCAGGTAGCCGCCCGTGTAGCAGAACGTCCACCAAGCCGCTTTCATCAGCGATGCCGGAAGCGATCGCGGCGGCAGAGAGTGCGGGCCATCAGGTTTTGGAACTTCAAATCGCGTGGGCAAAAGCCCCGGCGCGAATGTCAGATATTTCTCGCGCAGGAAGATCGGCGAAAGATCCCGCCGAACAGCTTCAATGACTGTGGATTTGCCCACCCCATCGGGGCCAAGGAATACCACGTGCAACCCGCATGGCGGCTTGAGCCACCGGCGCACGCGCCTTGAGAACGCGCCGATCATCCCCGGTGTTCGACGAGCCCCCGGACCAGCCAGCAGGTTTTTATTCAGCTCGTCGGCATGCCGTTTCACCCACGACCAGTCGTTCAGGCGGGCGGCCTGCATGATCGGTCGAACGTCGGCGGCGTTAAAGAACCGGCGCGTTTCGCGCTCGCAGTCCGCCGGGTGCAGACTGGCCAGCTCCGAGAGCCGTTGCTCGTGTTCGGGGCGAAGCGATTGCTTGGTGACCCGGTTGATCAGTACGCAGCCAAACTCGATGTGCGGCGCGGGGATCCAATATCCCTCGCGTTTCACGCGCGTGCTGAGAATGTCGTCCGCCGAGTAAAACGTCCGGCCCGCCAGCGAGTAGTCCGGGCTGATGTGAAGTTGCAGCACAACCGGCGGCTCGCCGGGCCTACGTGCGCAAAGGACGACAAACTGAGCGCCGTCATTCAGCCAAAGAACAATCTCCGCGCCCAGTTCATTTCGATGGGCGTGCAGGAGTTTTGCCAGCTCGTGCGGGAGCATGCGCGGAGCCATAAGCAGGTCCACGTCGGCGGGGATATTGGCCGGCCAGGATTGGTACCCGTTCAATACGCACCATCCAACGCGTTCGTGATCGAGGATCTCGAACACCTTGAAGAGCAGTGCGGCGCGGGCGTCGTTTTGGGTTGTCGGAGGATCGGATTGCATTAGCTCGGACACGGCTCCTCCTTCGGCGCCGCGGGCGCCATCACGGGGAAGCCGCCGCCGGTTAAACCAGGGGCGGATACATTTCGAATACTGGCAATCAGGCAAATCACGGTGGCCGCCACCACACCGCCAATCATTGCGATGAGAATGCCGTTCACTTGGAGCAAGGGCATCAATAGAAGGCTTGTGGGCAGCGCCACGACCAGTGCCACGACCGATGCGTAAAAGACCAGGTGCGTGGTCCGCTGGGCTCGAAGCGCCGCGGTGATGATCATTTGTAAATAGGTCATCAAGGCGTACGCCGAATACAGCATCAGGAGGGTCGATGCCCCCGAAAAGTCTTTGCCAAACGTGAAGCGCAACAGCGGCTTTGCCATCAGCGCTACTCCCAGGCAAAAGACCGTCAACGGCAGCGCGATTCTGGCGAGCACTTGCTTCAGCTGCGCTCCAAGAGCGCCAGCGCCACTGCTGGCCAGCTTGCGGGCAAATCGGATGGGGAGCACGGTGTCGAGGTAGTAAGCGATGATGCGCGTTGGCCCAAACAGAACCTGTGCCGACTTGAGTTGGCCACTGGCCGCCAAGCCCAGCGTTGCCCCGGCCACGTATAGATACATATGAATCGATGAGCACCAGGTCAGCAGTTCCGAGCCGGCCAGCCACTTGCCGTAAGTCCAGTTCAGGCGCAGCGCCGAGAGATCGGTGCGCGGCGTCAGGCTGCCGCGGATTTGCCAAAGGCCAACCGCCGCGGCAATAGCCGAGGTAACCGCCAGAACGTACATGGCAGAAACGCCTGTTAACCAATTGTCACGTCCACCGATGTGAAACCGATTCAGAAGCTGAAGTGCCCCGATAACGATGGCCTGGCCACCGTAGCTCAGCATGTCATTCCAAAAGACATGGAAGTAACGGCCCTCAGTGTACATAATTCGACGCACAAATTCCTGCATTTGCCACCCGGCAATCGCAGGAATCAGCGAGATCAGCAGGTGAAGGGCCGGCCAATGATTGTAAAACGCTGTGCCGGCGGCACCTAGGGCAAGCGCAGCTTCAATTGCAATTAGTAGAAGCTGGCAAAAAAGAGTCGAGGTGGTGTACCGGCGATAGTCTTCCCCCTCGCGTCCCGTGCCCAAAACGTTGTGAGGTTGGGTAATCAGCGAAACCTGAAAGATATTGGCAAACAGGAGGGCAGAGTAAACGAGGGTAAACCGCCCAAAGCGTTCCAGCCCCAATGCCTGTGCGACGCAAATCATTGTCGCGAAATTACTTGCGGCAATGAGTGCCTGATCGCCGACCGCCCACACGTCGCGGACGTACCGGTTGAGGCCGAGGCGGGCAAAAACACCGACGGGGTTGTTTCGGGCGGTAGACATATACTCTGGCCGTGATACTTCGGCACAAAACGGGGTTGCCATTGGGCTGCTGTCACAATCTACACAAACGGTAGATGTGAACAACCGTCGATATTACGGGATGAGCGATCTTATGAGCGGTCGATAAAAACTGACTCAGTTTTACAGGCGCAGCAGGAGTGTGGTGGAGGGCATTGTGCGCGAGGTCAAACACACTGGCAAGGGCGGCAATTCCCCGCTTGCGGCCACGAAAAATGGAGTGCTGGCGAAATTCATGAGGTTTTGGTTTGTTACGGCGTCAGCCGATGGCTTGGCACTGGCGACTCGGCCGGAGTGGGGCGCGTCCCGTAATCCGCGAACGTCAGCGTGAGCAAAATCGCGAGCCACACAAACGCCGCGCTGGCAAACGCCCAGGTGACCCGGCTGGCGTATTTTACGTGCATGAAAAACAGAATGATCAGAATCGCTTTGAATATGGCGATGACGATCGCCAGCGACATGTTCCAATAACCGCCGTGCAGCAGCTTATCAAGGTCGACGAAGGCGGCCACAAGCGTGAGAGCAAGCAGCAGCATCAATGCGGTCAGCACGCTGACGTACAAACGGGGCGAAACAACATGATCGTGTTTTTCGGCCATCACGGATTCCGCAGAAGGTAAAGCGCGGGAAACAAAAAGACCCAGACGATGTCGACAAAGTGCCAATACAGGCCGAAGCATTCGACCGGATTGTGATACTCGCGGGAGAACTTGCCACGCCGGGCCATCCAGATCAGCACGAGCATGATCGCGATGCCAATGATCATGTGTGTGGCATGGATGGCGGTCATCACAAAATAAAACAGCATGAAGAGTTTTTCGTTCGGGCTTCGCGGCCCGTCGGGGAGCGGCTCGGCGTGCAGCCGGGTTGCGAGCCATCTGTCGAACCGCCCGAATGAGGCCGTCAGAGCTCCGAGCTGCTGTTCGGGCGGCGGCGCGAGTGAAAAGTTCAGGGCGGGCACCAGCTGTTCGCGGTATTCGATGTAATACTCGGTCGCTTTGATCCCCAGAAAAATCGCCGCGACGGCGATCGTGAGAATAAGGTACCGGATGATCCCGCTATTGGATCCGACCGAAGCGGCGTGCACCGCCATTGCCATGCAAAAACTGCTGAGCAGCAGGACGGCGGTGTTGATGCCGCCCAGATACCACTTCAACTCGAGACTGCCCTGACGAAACGCATCGGGATATTGGTGGCGATACAGCGTGTAGCTGACGAAGAGCGCTCCAAAGAACAACACTTCTGTAGCCAGAAACGTCCACATGCCCAGCGTGGATGCTTCCTTCTGCTGATAACGGTCTTCGAACTGATGTTCGACAGGATGCGGCGAGGTTTCCGTGACCAGATGTTCGGACATCATTCATCCGGGGTTGAATTGATCAGGTACTGACGACTGGAGCCGGTGCACCCATGGGCGATTGCAAGTCGTATGCATAGGGCGGCTGGGAAATCACGGGAGTCTTTTCGAAATTTTCGGTCGGGGGCGGAGAAGGCGTTTGCCACTCCAGGCTCATCGATCGCCACGGATTTGGCCCGGCGTCGCGCCCGTACTTCAGCGAGTACAGGAGATAGACCAGGGGCATGAAATACCCAATCGCCAGAATGCTCGCCCCCGCGGTGGAAAGCACGTGATAAACTTGAAACTCGGGCGGGTAAGCAAAATATCGCCGGGGCATTCCGAGGTATCCCATGATGTATTGCGGGAAAAAGGTGAGGTTAAAGCCGATAAAGCCGATCCCTGCCGCGATCTTTCCCCAGAACTCGGAATACATTTTTCCGGTGATTTTCGGCCACCAGTAATGTACGCCGCCGAGGTATCCCATCACCGCGCCGCCAACCATCACATAATGAAAGTGAGCGACCACGAAGTACGTATCGTGCATGTGAACATCGAGCCCGAGCGTGGCGAGCATGACGCCGGTCAGCCCGCCGATTGTGAACAGACCCATGAAGCCAACCATATAGAGCATGGGTGTTTCGAGCGCTACCGAGCCTTTGTAAAGCGTAAACGTCCAGCTGAAAATCTTGACCGCGGTCGGAATGGCAACAGCAAAGCTCAGAATCGAAAACACCAGGCCGCTGTACGGGGAAATGCCCGCATCGAACATGTGGTGGCCCCACACCAGGAACCCAATCAGCATGATCGCGAGGCTCGAGAAGGCAATTGCTTTGTAACCAAATGGGCGCTTGCGCGCCATGTTGGTAATGATCTCGCTGGCGACGCCGAAGGTCGGCAGAATCTGGATGTAAACGACAGGGTGCGAGTAGAACCAGAACAGGTGCTGGAAGAGAATTGGATCGCCGCCGAGCGCGGGATCGAAGATGCCGATGCGTAGAATCCGCTCGACTGCCAACAGCACAAGCGTGATCGCGAGCACAGGCGTGGCCAGCACGAAGATCACGCTGGTTGCATACATCGCCCAGCAGAACAGCGGAAGGCGGAACCAGGTCAGACCGGGCGCGCGCATCTTGTGAATCGTCACAATAAAATTCAGCCCCGTGAAAATGGAGCTGAAGCCGTTGACGAAAATCGCCGCAACGGTGAGCGTCACATGGGTGTTGGCAAACAGACTGCTGTAGGGCGTGTAGAACGTCCAACCGGTATCAACCCCGCCGAAAATCAAGACCGCCAGGATCATGACCGCTGAGATCGTGAACAAATACCAGCTCGCAAGATTGAGGCGTGGGAAGGCCAGATCGCGGGCGCCGATCATCATGGGAATCAGGAAATTGCCCAGCGTAGTTGGGATCGAGGGAACCAGAAACCACCAGACCATGACAATGCCGTGAAGCGTGAAGGCGCGGTTGTAAATGGTGGGCTCGCGCAATAAGCCGGCGGGGGACAGCAGATTGATGCGGATCATGGCTGCCGCGACTGCTGCGACCATGAACATGAGCGTGATCGTCACCATGTAAAGGATGCCGATGCGTTTGTGGTCTTTGGTCAAAAGCCACGAGCGGATCGTGTGGCCGGCGTTGAGATACGTCGCACGCGCCGGCGGATCAAATTCAGCGGGGATGTAGGGGATTGAACTCATGGTCTTCGATCTTGCTGAAGAGGGCTTTGATTGGAGCCGGGCGGCTCCCGGGCCGGGGGTTGATTCAGAAGAAGATCCGGATGATACCCGTTCACCGGTTGCGTGCTCGGCCGTGTTTGCGGGCCGGCGGCCGAAGCGCCGGGAATGGTGTTATCCATCGCGGCGCCTAGCGACTTGATGTACTCGATCAGATCAAAGATCTGCTCTTCTGAAAGCTGGCCCTGATAGGTGGGCATAATGGGACCAAAACCCGCAACGAGCTTGTTGGCCGGGGCGACAATCGATTCGCGCAGGTATTGTTCGTCGGCGATGGTTGTGGTGCCGTCGTTGAGCTTGACGAGGCTCATGTACAGGCCGGCAAGGCTGGGGGCGCGCTGCCCATGACATGTGGCGCATCCATAGGACTGGAACAGCCGCGACCCGGAAACGGCGGCCGGTTCGTCGGCGGTTCTCCCTTCCAGCCACGATTGATATGCGGCCGGTTGCATGACAATCACCGAGCCGATCATCCGTGAATGTAAATCGCCGCAATATTGATTGCAGAACAGGTGGAATTCACCGGTGCGCGTGGCTTCAAACCATTCGGTCACATAAATCCCGGGAATCACATCCTGCTTGATGCGGAAATCTGGGATCCCAAAATCGTGAATCACATCTTGTGATGTCAGCACCAGCTTGATGGGCCGGCCCACCGGAACGTGCAGCGTATTGATCTCCCGCGGGCCTTCAGGATGCTGGAGCTTCCACATCCACTGCTTGCCCACCACGTTGATCTGCATGGCGTTAGCGGGGGGGCGTTTGTTGCGGATGTAGATCCAGCCACCCCAAAAAAACATGATCACCATCAGCGATGCCGGAATAAAAATATAGGTCAGCTCCAGCAGCGTGCTGGTGGGGGTGTAAGCCGGCACATCATCATCCGAGCGACGGCGGTACTTCAGCGAGAAATAAAGCACCAGCCCGGCGATCAGAAACACAAAAAAGCACGACACAAGGAACTCGAACAAAAACAACGCATCGACATTCCACGCATTGCGCGATGCCTGCTCGGGGAAGATGCGAAAGGCGTTGCTCATAAATTACGGCTGGCCCCCGGTATGAGGAAACGTTCTGGAAACGCGGGCTCGAAGCCGATCCCGGCGAAGATTGATCACGATGTAAATGCCCAGCAGAAGCGCGGTGCCCACCCCGCACGCCTGCACGATACGATTGATCATCACCGTGTACCGGCCCGTCGTGGCGTCGTAGTGAAAGCAATACAGCAGGATGCGATCGGAGACCGAGGCGGACTTCCCACCGCTGGCCTCCGCCAGTGAAAGCTGAAGATCGGACGGGGCGTAGTCGATGCCGTAGAAGTAGCGCGTCGTTTTGCCTTGCGGGGATAGCACGATGATCCCGCTGGCGTGCGCGTATTGCTTGAATTTCGGGTCCCATGAATATCGGAAGCCGACCGCATCGGTGATGCGATCGATCGATGCCTGCGAGCCGGTGAGGAAATGCCAGCCCGCCGCCGCACTGGGCCTTTGGTATGCGCGGAGATAACTCTGCTTTTTGTCACGGGCGAGTGCTGGCGTGTCGTGCGGATTGAAGCTCACCGTCAGCACATCAAAATCGTCCCCGCAGCTCATCTTCATCACGTTCATCGACCGCGTGAGGTCGTTGAGCACCATCGTGCAGAGCATCGGGCATTCGTAATAGACCAGCGCAAGAATGAGCGGCCGCTTGCCGTAATAATCCGAAAGACGCACCGAACGCCCCAGTTCATCCGTGAACGCAAGATCCCCTGGGACCTGCACATCCAGCTTCTGCTCGATGGCAACATCTTTCAGCGCCGGCGGCGTGAACGCGGAACTCATTGGCCCGGCCGCGCTGCACGCCAGTAGGAGAAAAGTCAGAAGTTGTACGCGTCTCAAATTCATGGGTGATTCTGCCTCTGAGTTGCTTCGCGGATGACCGGGGCCATTACATTCGCCGGGATTTCCACCTGCGCGTGATTAACAGGGTCCACCTTCCATCCCATCCGTCGGAAAACCTCATCCTCGGCGGCGTACATGTTCAAAAGATCCTGACGCGGCAGCGTGTTGTTCGGCTCGCTGGGCTGGATTCGCGGCGATGGCACGGCCGAAGGCGATGCAGCCGAGTACGTGATTTCCCGGGCCTGATCCGCGTGAAGAAACCTTTCGTAGACGTACCACGCACCGGCATGTATGCCTGCGCCGCTTATTCCAAGCCCCACGACCAGCCACGCCAACGCCTTGACGTTCACGCCGCTGGTTTCGTAGCCGGCCTCGAGGCTTTCACTCGATGGGGGGCGAAGTTGTTGTTCGTCCGTCTTCATGATTCAGCATTTGCGTCGGGAGGTTTCCGATGTTCGAGGTCAGCGGGCGCTTCTGCAAAATCCAGAAGAACGCCGCCAGCCACAGTCCTCCGACCGCGATAAAAGCAAGTCCATTTAAAAGTTGCGCTAGCGCCCATTGCCCCATGCTTCGAACGCCGGGCTCGACGTCGGCGGGGGTAATCCAATAAATCTCGTCCACGATGTGAATGACAAATACAGCTGCGGCAATCGCCGCGAGGCGCCCGATCGTCCGCTTCAAAGGGCGATGAAGAAGGATGAGAAACGGGATCAGGAAATGGAACAGGATCAACGCTGCGCCAACCCACCGCCATCCCCCATGCGTGCGGCGGATATACCAGGTAATTTCACCCTGGCTGTTGCCCAGCCAGATCACCAGAAACTGCGCGAAGCTCAGGTAGGACCACATAATCACAAAAGTGAGCAGGACGTTGCCCAGGTCGATGAGATAATTGGGATCGAGCATCGATTGAATCGGCTCGGCATTTCGGAACAAGTACAGCATCATGATCAGAAAGCACGTCGCCGAGACGGCCTGGCTGAGGCAGACGATGAAGCCGAACACGCTCGATTGCCAGTGGGGCTCGCGTGACATGATCCAGTCGATGCTGCCGAGGGTCATGAGGAAAAAGTACACGACCAGCCCGCCGGCACTGGCGCGACGGATGCGGCCAAGGATGAGCGACGCCCTGGCCCCCGCGCGATCCAGCGCGCGAGTCTGAATGAGCAAGCCCATCACAATGAACGCCATGAGGACGATGACGGTCCTCACGGTCCAGAAAGGCCAGTTAAGATAGCTCGCGTGCTTGTAGCGAAGCACGGCATCTGAATTGACCAGAGCCTTGTCCATCCAGGGGTAGATCCATTTGGCTCCGATCAGGATTGGGAGAAAAAGGATGGCCAGCAGCGGCATGCACGCCCCCGCGGCTTCGCCAAACCGCCGGATGAGGTGGCCCCACCCACCCCCCAGCAGGTGGTGCATCATCACGACGCCGATCGAGCCAAGCGATATGCCAAGCCAGAAGATCCAGGCGAAGAGCCACGCACTGTAGAGCTGGCCGGGGGCGCGGCTCCAACCGATCCCCCCAATCACCGCCAACAGCAGCAACGCGCCGATTGCCGCGATCAGCGGGAGCTTAATCGCGCGATCAAAGATCGGGGACTGCGGCCGGGCTTCGGTCACGGACGCACCCCCTTCAACGCCGTCAATTCAGCGGCCGAGAGCGTTCCGTTTTTCGCCGACTGACGAACCGATTCCTGAAGCGTGCGGATATACGCGGCGATCGCCCAGCGATCCGCCGGCGCTACACGCTCGGCATAACTGAACATCGCGCCACGCCCATTGGAAATCACATCGTAAAAATGCGAATCCGGCGTCTTGGTCACGTCGCTGAGCCGATCGTTATGAAACGACGGCGGTCGAATCATTCCGCGTTGAACGATCATCCCATTGCCATCGCCCAGCCGCCCATGACACACAGAGCAATAGATATTGAACCGCTCCTGCCCGCGACGAATGAGCTGGGCATCGACACTCGGCGGTGAAGAAATGCCGGTCGCCCCATCCCGGGAATCGCGTATCGAACTCGCAGGGCGCGCAATGGTTCCGCCCACAAGAGGCCGTGCTTCGGTCCCATCGGCAAACACTGGAGTCGGTTCGTAAGGGTTGAGCTTTGGCTGGTCGGCCATGTCATCGTTCTTGCAACCCGCCGCGCAAAGCCCCAGAAGGAGGATGGGCATCATCCAGTGCACAACACAACGACTCAACGGTGCCCGAATCATTCCGGCACCTCCGTGATCGAGAGCGGATTGAGGCTCTCAAGAAGTGCTCGGGTCTGTTCCGGATCGTAATGGACGTCTTTCGCTTCGATGCAGAGGAAAAAGCGGTCCTTGCTCGCGCGCTGGAACGGTGGGGCGTTAAAAACGGGGTGATACGGTTGCGGCAGCCGATTCATCACCAGCATGGTCAACACCGCGCCAAGCGATGCGCACAGCACCATCATTTCAAACGTGATCGCAATAAAGGCCGGCCAACTGTTCGGCGGGCGCCCGCCGATGTTCCATCGGTAGCTGATCACGTTTGCGTACCAGCACATCGCAAAGCCAAAGATGGCGCCAAATGCGCCCGACACGAGCGTCACCAGCGGAATCCTGGTTTGTGGCTGGCCCAGCGCATCGCAAAGCCCTTCAACCGGCATGGGCGAATACCCCTCGGTCTGGCGGTAGCCCGCCGCGTAAACGCGATGGGCCGCGTCCAGCAGCGCCCGATCCGAGTCAAACTCGGCGAGCATTCCGTAGATAACCGGTCGTGTCGCTTCCATCTGTTACCCGGCCGCCTCGGCATCCGATTTATGGCTCGAATGCACCAACTCACGCATCTCCGAAATACTGATCACGGGGAGAAGTCTTGCGAAGAGGATAAAGCAGAACAGGAAAAACCCGATTGTTCCCAGGAGCACCGCCCAGTCCCAGCGCGTCGGGTAATACATGCCCCACGAGCTGGGCAGGAAATCGCGATGGAGGCTGATGATCACGATCACAAACCGCTCGCCCCACATGCCCACCTGAATGACCAGCGAGATCAGAAACATCAGCCAGACGTTCCGTCGCACCCAACGGAACCACAGCGCCTGCGGCGTAACGACGTTGCAGAACACGATCGTCCACCACGTCCAGGCGTATGGGCCCAACGCGCGGTTGGCGTTGAGATAGCGCTCCGTTGGCTCGCCGCTGTACCAGCCCATGAAGTATTCCATCGAGTACCCGTACGCGACGATGAGCCCGGTCACCAATAGCAGCTTGGCGCAATTGTCGATGTGCTGAAGCGTGATCATGTCCTTCAATCGAAAGATCGAACGCATCGGAATGGCCAGCGTCAGCACCATCGCAAAGCCCGAGAAAATCGCCCCGGCCACAAAGTAGGGCGGAAAGATCGTCGTATGCCACCCCGGCACCTGCGCCTCGGCGAAATCCATGCTGACCACGCTGTGGACCGACACGACCAGCGGCGCCGCCAGCCCGCCCAGGAGCAAGTAAGCGCTGTGATAGCGCCGCCAGTGGCTTGCCGCCCCGCGCCACCCCAGGGCCAGCACGCCATAGATTCGCGCGACCGTTTTATTGCTGGCCTGATCGCGCAAGGTCGCCAGATCGGGAATAAGACCCACGTACCAGAATATCAATGAGACCGTGAAATACGTGGACACCGCAAAAACGTCCCACACCAGCGCGCTGCGAAACTGCGGCCAAAGCCACATCGTGTTGGGGTACGGCAGCAGATAATAAAACTTCCACGGTCGCCCAAGATGCAGCAGCGGAAACATTCCCGCGCACGCCACCGCAAACAGCGTCATTGCCTCGGCGAACCGGTTGATGCTCGTTCGCCAATCCTGCCGCATCAGCAGCAGCATCGCCGAGATAAACGTCCCGGCGTGGCCAATGCCGATCCACCAGACGAAGTTCACGATCGCAAAGCCCCACGCGACGGGCACGTTCACGCCCCAAATGCCCACGCCACGCGCAAACAGATAGCTGACGGCG
Organism: Tepidisphaeraceae bacterium; assembly: GCA_036794395.1. Classification (GTDB taxonomy): domain Bacteria; phylum Planctomycetota; class Phycisphaerae; order Tepidisphaerales; family Tepidisphaeraceae; genus DASXMX01. Next base: position 35,686 of record DAIRGS010000002.1, read on the forward strand.
AGCATCAGCATGCAGACGAACAACCCGGTGAATCCCACGACCACAAACCACGTAAGCGTGAAGGGTCTGGTCAGCACCAGGTCCGCGATCTTGTCGGTCACCGATGCGTACGTGTGCCCCGGTGCCAGCACCAGCGTCGTCTCCGAGTTCGGGATTTCGGCGGCGTGCCCGCTCATGCCTTGGCCTCGGGTTCAAGGTCTGGATTGGGATTGCGAAGCCGGGCCATGTACGTGGTTCGCGGCTTGGTCGTGAGATCCGCCAACAACGAATAATCCGTGGGCTCCTGTTTCAGTTTCCCGACCTTCGTAAGCTGGGGCAGAGCAGCGCCCTGATCGTTCATCACCGGGACTGGAAGTATGCTGCCGAACACGATCGCGTCTGTCGGGCAGGCCTGTTGGCAGGCGGTTTGAAGGTTTTCCAGCTTCTCAAATTCTTCGTTATGCCGGCGGCGCTTTAGCTCGGCAATTTCGCGATCGATCGAATGCTGCCGTTCAGGTGTCGCTCCGGTTCGTTCCTCGCTCAGCGCTTTCTGCCGCTGCTCCAGCCCGACGATCATCTTCTCAATCTCGATGCGCGTTCGCGTCAGCCGCTGCACGCAATACGTACACTTTTCCATCACGCCCCGGCTGCGCACCGTTACCTGCGGATTGTGCTGAAGATTGAAAAGCTCGTCGCTGTTCTTCATGTAATTGAAGAAATTGAAGCGGCGAACTTTGTACGGGCAGTTGTTCGAGCAATAGCGCGTCCCCACGCAGCGGTTGTAGACCATCTCGTTCACGCCCTCGGGGCTGTGAACGGTCGCGCCAACTGGGCACACCACTTCGCACGGCGCGTTCTCGCAATGCATGCACGGCACCGGCTGATGAAACACGCGCGGATTTGCCAGCGGATCTTCCCCGTGATCCATCTGCTCTTTCGTCAGCGAGCTTCCGAAGTATTGATCGATGCGAATCCAATGCATGTCGCGCTGCCGGGCAACCTGCTCGCGCCCAACCACGGCGATGTTGTTCTCCGAAACGCACGCCACCATGCACGCGTTGCAACCGATGCACGATTGCATGTCGATCGACATGCCCCATTGATACCCTTTGCTGTAATCCCATCCGGGGTATAGCGACAGAAGCGGCTTCTTCTCCACGTCCCCGCCCAGTTCCTGCACAAAGAAGCGGTGTTTTTCCGATTCATTGAAGTATTGAAGCGTGGCCGTGCGAACCAGCTTGCGATTGTTTACTTCGCGTTGCTCTTCATCGGTTGCCGGGTTTTCGATCGCGTCGGGCTTGAGCGATTCATGGTGAGAGGGCTCATCGAATCGCGGCAACGTGTCCATCGCGTGATGATTTCGGGTGGCAACAAGCTGATGGAAAGCGCCCGTCTTTTCGTGCGACACTCCCGTCGCGAACCAGGGTGAGCCCGACCCGCGCAAGGCGTAGGCGTTGAATCCCCGCGGCGTGCCATCCGATTCGAGCGCCGTGCTGCCGCCCCGTTGCGCGCCGTAACCCAAATGCATGATGACCACGCCGTCAGGCACGCCAGGCAGCACCATAATCGGCGCCGCAACCTTCCGACCATCGACTCCAAAACTGAGCATGTGGCCATCGGCCAGCTCAGGATGTTGTTGTCGCAATGCATCGGCGGTTTTAGGCGAGATCAACGCCGCGTTATCCCAGACCAGCTTCGTGAAAAACTTAGGCGTTTCCTGAAGCCAGCCGTTGTTGGCAAACGTGCCGTCGCCGATACTCGGATCCGCGCGGAAGATGATCTCCAGGGTTCCGCCAGCCGCGGGGATGGTCGTCGGACTGGAACCGGCAATCGGCGCGTGCGCCGCCGGCGATACGCTGACGGCCGGATATTTCGAACCTTCGATCACGCCCCTTTGCAGCCACCCGTTCCACGCAGCATCGAACGAATCGCTCACCTGCCCGCGCCAATACTCGCGAACGATCTCGTACCCGCTCTTGGAAGGATATTGCGAGGCCGGCGTGAGAAGAATGTCCATCACTTCAACAGCCGAGCGGCCTTTATGTAGCGGCGCGATGAGCGGCTGGATGATCGAGGCCGTGCCATCGAATGCCCGAACGTCGCCCCACGCTTCAAGATAGTGGGCCTCGGGAAGATGCCATTGGCAGCGGTAGCTCGTGTCGTCAAACTGCCCGCCGTACATGCCAAGGTGAGCGGTGAGGTTTGTGTAAGAGCCATCACTCCGCTTTGTCGTCGTAAGGGCGAGCAACGCGTTCGCAAACGGAACATCTCCAGGAGCCGTGTACGCGGGGTTGCCGCCGAGAATCAGTAGCGTGTCCACCCGGCCCCCGTTCATATCGCCAGTCAACTCGGCCAAAGACTCAAAAGCCGAAATCGTCCGGCCATCCGCTCCAATTGCCAAACGCTCAACCGGCTCAGTGTAGTAAACCGTCCTCCCCACGTTCCCCAACGCCGCGTTCATCGCGTGAGCCAACGCATGAACCTCCGCCGGCTGCGATTCGCCCGCGATAATCAGCGTCGCGCCTTTGTTCTCCGGCTTGCGAAGGTCAGACACAATCGCATCCAGATATCGAGCCCATGCCGATTGACCCTCCCCTAATGCGCCCGGCATTCCCAGTCGCTTGGCCAGCGCCGCGGCAAATTCCCCAATGTTCGACGGTTTCAACGGTATGCGATGATCCGCCATCGACCCCGTCAGGCTAAACCCGCTTTCAATCATATAGAGCCGGTTCATTGTGGTTTGCCACGCATGCCGCACGCGCACTTGCCGCGCCGCGATAAAGTGGCGAGAATACTGAAGGCTGCTGGGGTTCTCGAAAAGAAAATCGTCGTCCAGAGAGACAATCACCCTGGCGTCGTGCGGCCGGTTCTCCGAATCAAATCGCCGGAACTGGTGGATCGTGCTGACAGGTCGGCCAAACGCCCGGCGAGCGCCTGCATCCGTATTGCTCCGGGCAAGCGGGTCGTAATGATGAACCCGCGCTTTTGGAAAATCGCGAAGAAACTGATCGAGCTGTGAGGTGAGAGTCGGCGAAGTGATCGTCCCCGCAAGGATGCGGATACCTTCACCACCGGACATCCGCTTAGCGTCGAGCCGATCGCGCATTTCGCGCGTAAACGATTCCCATGTACTCACCACCCCCGCACGCTCAACATCCCGGCTGCGCTCGGGATCGTAAAGCTGGAGGATCGATGCCTGGATGAAAACGTTCGTGCCCCCCAAACTGGCCGGGTGATCCGGGTTGCCTTCGATCTTGGTCGGCCGGCCTTCGTGGCTCTCGGCCAGAACGCCATACCCATAGCCATTTAGCGGCATCGCAGTCGCGAAGTAAAGCGGCATGCCCGGCACAATCTGCTCGGGCTGACTCACGTACGGAACGATCTTGTCACTTGGCCGTTCCGAGCAGCCATACACGCCCGCCAAAGCCATCGACGCGCCCATCAGGCGGAGGAAGTTGCGCCGGCTCCAGCCATCATTTTCGAAATCCATCACCGCCGATGGAAACTCCCGCTCAACGGCCTCGCGAAAATCGTCCGTTCGCGCAAGCTCATCGAGGCTGCGCCATGCCGCGTCGCCAGGCAGCGCCGCCGCCCGTTCGCGGGCCTGCGATAGATCGGGTTGTGGAGCGCCTTTGCTCATCGCGTTTATCTGTGGCAGGTGTAGCAATCCTGCAGCTGTTGTTTGGGCAGAATGTGATACTCCTCGATCAATTTTGTCCCAAGAGATTCCTGCGTTTCGTCCGGATGAGCCGGGTCGTGAGCCGGGTCGTAGTAGAGATTGAAAACCTGCTCGCGCGGCCGGATGAACTTCTCAGGTTGCCGGTGGCAATTCAGGCACCACGCCATTTGAAGCGTCGCGTTCTGATACATCAGCGGCATCCGATCAACTTGCCCGTGGCATGTAACGCACCCCACCCCTTTGTTCACGTGAATGCTGTGATCGAAATACACATAATGCGGCAGGTTGTGCACCCGTTGCCAGATGATCGGCCGTCCATCGCGCCAGCTATCCCGCACCGGTTGAAGCATCTGCGCGTTCGTCCACAGCACCGAGTGGCACGTCATGCACGTTTTAGTCGGAGGCAGCCCCGCAAAATTCGAATCCTCCACCTGCGCATGGCAATACCGGCAATCAATCCCAAGCCCGCCCACATGATGCTCATGACTGAAAGGCACCGGCTGCTCGCGGATCACGCCCGCCCAGGTCACGTATGGCGAGTTTTCGATGTACCACAACACGGCGCCAACCACGCCACTCAATAACACCACCCCGAGGATGCTTCCCCGGGCGATCGTGTTGGCGCTCGGATGGAACAGTTGTGCCATGCGTAGCGCGGCAATGTAGTCCGCATTCGCCAACCCGCACAATCGGGAAAATTCCACAGCGTCGATTGACTGGCGAATTGTTGTGTCTGCAATAATTGACTTACTTCGCGGCAGGGGATGCCGTCTTGTCTGCCGCCGCCAGCTCATTGCCCCGAAGCGAATCCAATTGGACCACGTCATTGTGAAAGAAAAGGGCCACCGTCCAGTCGATGATGATCCGCAGTCGCCGGCTCCACTTGGGCATTTGCGAAACGTAATAGGTCCGCCACACCCACCACGCTACAAACCCATAAATGCTGATCCCATACACTTTGCCAGCCCCTTTGAAGTGCCCCAATGCGGCGAGCGTTCCCTTGTTGTGGTAAATAAATGGCTTGGGCGATTGCCCGGAAACCGTCGCCGCAATGTTCGCCGCAAGCTGCTTCGCTTCGCGAAGCGCGTGCTGCGCGAGCGGCGGATAGGGTTTTCCGGTAGCGTCCGGAATCGCAGCGCAATCCCCCAGTGCCCAGATGTCTGCCGTCCCTTGAACGCGCATCGTCGCGTCCGTCTGAACCCGCCCCTTATGATCTTTCGGAAGCATAACCGACCGAAGCAGCGGACTGGGCGCAACCCCGGTCGCCACCACGATCGTCTGCGCCTCAATCGTCGTCCCATCCGGCAGATCGATTCGATCCGAATGAATCCGGCTCACCTTCGTATTGGTCCGAACGTTCACCCCCCGTTTGGCCAACACCTTCGCCGAATAATTCGCCAGCTTCTCATCAAACTCCGGCGCAATCTGCGGCCCCGACTCAATCAACTCAAAGCGAAGCTGCCCCAGATCAACGTTCTTGTAAAGACCTGCTACATTCCGCGTAAACGCATTCAGCTCGCCCATCAGCTCCATTCCCACCAGACCCGCTCCGACAATCACAAACGTCAGTTGAGCCTGCTTGCGCCGAGGATCCTTTTCCACATCCGCCCACTCGAATAAGCGAATCACCTGATTGCGCAGGTAAATCGCATCACCCAGCGTCTTAAACGTCAGCGCGTTCTCCGCCCCGGGAACCAGGCTCAGATTGGTAATTCCCCCGAGCGCCAAAACCAGGTGATCATACGAAAGCGTCTCCGGCTCCACACGGCTGGCCAACTTGACCGAAACCACCCGCTTCTCAACATCAATCGCCTGAACATCCGCCTCGACAAATTGCGCCCGATTCAGCAAGGGCCGGATTGGATTCACCGCATGCCGCGGCTCCAAAACGCCCGAGCCCGCTTCAAACAGCAGGGGGGTCATCAAAAAATAATTGTCCCGGCTCACCAGCGTGATCTGCACATCCGGCCCCGTCATCTTCTCCAGATGCAACGCCGTATAAACCCCGCCAAACCCGCCGCCCAGAATCAACACACGCGTTTTCTTGGTCTCACTCACGTTCTACTCCCAGGTTCGGGCCGATCGATACCAGATCGCCCGCTGGAAGGGAACCGGAACACTCTGATGCGCGGATGAAAACCAACAGGTTTTCACGGAGCTCCGGGAAGCGCGCCCTCTTGCCCCCTCTCCCTCCGGGAGAGGGCTGGGGTGAGGGCGAATTCCAAGCACCGCCCACACGCGCAGCATTTCCTCTACTGCTCTACTGTCTCCCCTTCTAATGCTCTCGCGGCCAAAGCCGCGCGGGTGAGGGCGAATGTCAGGCGCCTCTCCCTCCAAAAAAACTAATTCCCCTTGCCCCGAATTGCCGCCATTGTTGTTGCCACGATGATTTGCGAAATCATCGCGACCAACCCTACAGGACACGACAATTTCATCGACCCACCACTTTGGCATCGCGGCGGAATAACCTACTTCCGCACCGATGAAGCAACTTGTTGCCGAATCGAACCGATATCCAGCATCTTCCCCGGACAATCGGTTTTTCCCGTGATTCCCCCATGGGTGAAGATGCGATCGGGCGGAATGTGGAACGTTTTGGACAGATACTGGCAGAGCTTAACTACGCTCTGAATCTGCGCCTTGGACGGCTCGTAATTATCGAAGTTCCCCACCAGGCAGATCCCGATGCCATGTTGGTTGTAGTATTCGTCCGGCGTCTTGCAATGGGCCCCATGCTTCTGCGTCACCCACCGCGATCCCACCTCAACTTCCCCATCAGCCGTATCCGTTCCATTACCCACGACAAAATGGTACCCCAGCTCATCCCACCCCTTGGCCCGGTGCCATTCGTCGAACCGATCCGCTCCGCCGATATTCGATGCGCTGTGATGAATGACGATGCACTCCCACCGCGCAGATGGATTGGCCGGGGCCCATCCGGCTTCCGGAAGCTCAGCCTGGGTCACGGCAGGGGGGGAGTGCGACCGGCAGGATAGCCAGATAATCGACAGCGCCACCGGCGCCATCACGACGGCCAATGCCCGCCGGCGATGTCGGAATGGAATCCGGATTCGGCGCTTCCGTGCACTCAGCGAAAAACTCCCTCTGGCGGCCCATCACAATGTAAACCATTTCCCTACAATAGACAGAAACCCCGGCAATGAACCGGGGTTTCTGCTTCTGAGTTCTGCGAACTTTACTATTTCTTAAGCGCGAGTCACCGGCTTCTTCTGAGAAGCGGTCGAACGCTTCACATGAGCAACCTTGCTCGTGCCTATGCGCGCAACCGGCTTCTTGGCGCTGGTGCGCTTGGCCGGTGCATGCTTGGCAGCCGGATGGCGGGTCGTCGAGGCCTTGCGCGCCGGAGCGGCCTTGCCATGCGACACCGTCTTGCGGGCCGCAACCGACTTATGTGCCACGGGCTTCTTCGCGGCCACGGTCTTATGGCTCACTGCCGCCTTACGATGTGCCGCGGCCTTGGTCACAGCCTTGGGCTTGGCCGCAACGTGCCGGCTCTTCGAAGCCGTCCGCTTGGCCGGCGCCGGCTTGCTGCTCAGCGAAACCGGCTGCTCAAAGCTCGTCGGTGTAACGCTTAAAGCCGACGGAAGGCTTGCGCCATGCGAACGCGCCATGCTCGCCGCTGGAACAGTCGCGATCGCCAACACGCCGGCGGCCGCCCACTTTACGAATCGATTCATGATCATCGGCAACTCCTTGCCTCAAAACGCCGGTGTCCGACGACTCCGCGACGGAACGGCAAACGACAACTCGGTCGCGCGACATCGCACGGCCCTGTCGCTTATATCGGACCATGCACGTCCCACAACTTGAGCCGGAAAACAGGATTCGCCGACGTAGGCGGAAATGTGCAAGGTGGAATGACGAATGACGAAATTCGAATGACGAATCAATGACGAATGACCGAAGCACGAATGACGAAACAAATGCGCGGGTGATCGAGCCCCTGTTTCGTCATTCGGACATTCGAATTTCGGATTTGATTCGTCATTCGGATTTCGTCATTCGTCATTCCACCTTGTCTTCGTGCCTTCGTGTTTAATCTTCTGCCTGCCGGTCAGAGCGGCAATCGACGCGCAGAAGCAAGGTAGGTGTTGTAGTTTGACTTCGTTTCAGCGATCGAATCCCCGCCAAATTTCTCCAGCAATGCCCGCGCGATTTCAAACGCGATCACATTTTCCATGATCACCGAAGCCGCGCTGATCGCCGAGATGTCCGACCGCTCCCACCCCGCCTCCGCCGACGCCTTGGTATTCAGATCGATGCTCTTGAGCGGCTTGCCCAGCGTGCTGATCGGCTTCATCGCCCCGCGAACCACAACCGGCTTGCCGTTGGTCATGCCCCCCTCAAGCCCGCCCGCATTATTGCTTCCACGCACAAACCCCAGCGAAGGCGTGTCCTTGGCGCCCGGATCAAATCCAATCTCATCATGCACCTGCGAGCCCGGCCGGCGCCCCGCCTCAAACCCCAGCCCAAACTCCACGCCCTTAAACGCCTGAATCGCTACCACCGCCCCGGCAATCCGCGAATCCAGCCGCCCATCCCACGTCATGCACGAGCCCAGCCCGATCGGGCACCCGAACACGTGGGCTTCGACAATCCCGCCAGCCGTGTCCTTGGCCATTTTCTGATCGTTAATGAACTGCCGCATCACATCGCTGGCGGCCGGGTCAGGACAATAGATATCCGATTTATCGCGCGCCTTGAGCAGCTCCCGAAAGTTATCTGCGGTCACCTGTATACTGGAAGCCGCCGGACCCACCGACCTCACAAACCCAAAAACTTCAATGCCGAACTGTCGAAGCATGCACCGCGCCAATGCCCCGGCCGCCACGCGCGCCGCCGTCTCGCGCGCGCTGGCCCGTTCCAGCGTCTCCCGGCAATCGGTCGTCAGCCATTTCACGCTCCCCGCCAGATCCGCATGCCCAGGCCGCGGCCGGCTGAGCGGGGGCGTTGCCGCCGGGTCATCCAGCCGCGAATCCTTGTTCGGAATCAGCATCGTCACCGGCGACCCAATGGTCTTCCCCATCCGCACCCCGGTGAGGAAATCCACATGATCCACTTCAATTTTCTGCCGCCCTCCGCGCCCATACCCGCCCTGACGCCGCCGCAACTCCCCGTCAATAAAATCCTTATCAATCGGAACGCCCGCGGGCAGACCTTCGACCAGTGAAATCAATGCCTTGCCGTGCGACTCGCCGGCGGTTCGATAGCTCAACAAACCCATAGTTTGGCAATCGTATCAAAAGAGCTTCAATATTTCCGCCCGCGCGATCCTGTTGCCGTTCGTCCGCGCGCTCTCGTAGCGATTCCTCGATAAATCGCTCGGACCCTAACCCACATTCCCCGCCGTCAAACCCCCACGCCGGGGCATAGTGCAGCGGTACCCCGCGCAGCGTCGCCCCGGGTTCTCAGAACGCCAAGATCCCCCCGACCGCCAATTAACCATTCCAACGACGACCGGTCAGGAGTTCATACGCTTCCACGTAGCGCTGCCGCGTGCCCAACACGACATCTTCAGGAAGCATCGGCGCAGGCGGCGTCTTATCCCAAGGCTGCCTCTCCAGCCAGTTCCGAACAAATTGCTTATCAAAGCTCTCCTGATCCCGCCCCGCCCCGTACTTGTCCGCCGGCCAAAATCGGCTGCTATCCGGCGTCAGCACTTCATCGATCAGAATGATCTGTCCATCCGGCAGCGTGCCGAATTCGAATTTGGTATCCGCGATGATCACTTCGCGCGTCGCCGCATAATCCGCCGCCCACCGATAAATGCGCAGCGTTAATTCTCGCAGCTTCTCCGCAAGCGCCTTGCCCACCCGTTGGGCCGTCTCTTCAAACCCGATGTTGATGTCATGCCCCGATTCTTCCTTCGTGGCAGGGGTGAAAATAGCCTCCGGAAGCTTCTGCGATTGTCCGAGCCCCGCTGGAAGCGCAATTCCGCAAACCGTCCCCGAATTTTGATATTCCTTCCACCCCGACCCCGCCAGATACCCCCGCGCCACACACTCAATCGGGATCACGCTCGCCTTCTTAACCAGCATCGATCGCCCGGCAATTTGATCCGAATACCCCCGAACCGATTCCGGATATCGCGCCACATCCGTTTCGATCAGATGATTCGGAATCCCCAGGTCCTTCATCTTCTCAAACCAGAACAGGCTTAGCGCAGTCAGAATCTTCCCTTTTTCAGGTATTCCGTTGGGCATGATGCAGTCGAATGCGCTGATCCGATCAGCCGCAACAATCAGCAGCGCGTCGCCAAGGTCATACACATCGCGGACTTTCCCGCGACGAACAGGGAAGGGGAGCGACGATTGCATAAGGGCATTGGCCATCGGCAGGAAGCGTAAGCACTCCCGCGCAAAAGTAAAAACTGCAATGAACCCAACGCGCCCTGACTCAGCGCGATCGAGTGTTCCTGGACCCGCGAATTATTTTGGGAGTGCGAGGCTCCTGCCGAGCCAATCTGACTGGAAAAAATGCGCTCGGCGGGAGCCTCGCACTCCCAGAGACGGCACACGCCGTTGCCCTGGTACATGTCCACGGGCACCCAATCGTGGGTACGGGGCTTAAATGCAGAGCCCCATCAGTTACATCCACACCCGCCGCCACCGACAGACCGGCCGCCACTGGCGGCTTCGCGGGAAAAATAAACACGGTCGGCCAGCGCGCTGCCGATCGGGTCGCGATCCGGCTGCATGATTTCATCGGCGAGGATCTCACGCTGCCACGGTCTGACCGTGCTGCACCCGGTGGCAAGCATCATCAGTAAAGCGGCACCAACAATGTGCGATTTGTATGTGTGCGCCTTTCGACGCTTCATGTTGGCTTGATTGTTCATGGCGCTGGCTCTTTGAGAAGCGTTTCGATTTCATCGCGATATTCTTTTACGGTCAGATCTCCGCGAAATCCGGGATGGACGAAGCGGATCTTTCCACTTCGGTCGATGAGGAACGAAGTGGGCATCGCCTGCACATCCGCCGCGGCCACCAGCTTGTGGTTTGCATCGCGCACAATGGCGAATGAAACCCCCGTCGACTTCACGAAGCGCTCCATGTTCTCTCGTTGGTCGTCCACGCTGATGGCCAGAATCGTCAGGCCGCGCTGCCGAAAATCCGATTCGAGTTTTTCCATCGCGGGGAATGATGCTTTACACGGGGCACACCACGAGGCCCAGAAATCCACGAGCATAACATGCCCCTTCAATTCTCCGGGCAAAGGTCCTTCAAGCTTGAATGATGCCAGATCTGGCAGCCGATCGCCCGCCTTCCAACCGGCTCGCGAAAATGAAGCGGTCGCCAGCAAAACAATTGCTATGCAAAGGATTCTGATGCGGACGGGCAGGCTAAAACAGTGCGTGATTGGCAAACCTCCGGGTTTGGTGGCGAGCGGATCGGGTGGTGATGCAGCCCTCGACGCAGCCGCCAAACTGTTGAATGAAATCGATCCCTTCGTGCGGCCCGAGAATGAAAGCCGCGGTCGATAAGATTCCGGCCAGCACGCAGTTTGGGGCGATGACCGTGGCGGCCTGGCATCCGTTGGCTACGGGCCACCCGGTTCTGGGATCGAGAATGTGTCCATAATGACGGCCCTCATGGGTGAACCGCCGGACGTAGTCGCCCGAAGTGGCGACGGCGTGTTCGGTCAGATGCAACGCGGTCCAGCATTGGCCAGGGTTGTCGGGGTCTTCCAGTCCGATGCACCAGGACTCTCTGCCCGGCGGTTGGCCCCTGACACGCAGATCCTGGCCGATGTCGATCATCACATCGGTGATCCCGCGATCGAGCGCCATTCGAACCAGTCGATCGACCGCGTATTCCTTGCCGATTCCGCCCAGGTCAATTCCCATCCCTCTTCTGGGCAATCGAATGTTGAACGGCCGCCGATGCACATTCTCCCAGCCGCACAGCCCCCGCGCCGCTTCAATCGCCGCGGGCGCCGGAACGGCGGGGGGGTTGGCCTTCCAGTTCCAGAGTCGAAGCAGCGGCAGCGACGCGGGATCAAAGATGCCGTGCGATAGCGCGTGCATCTGGTCGCACATTCCAAAGAGATGCTCGGCCTCGGCGTCGAATTCCACCCAGTCGCCGCCGGCCGCCGTGTTGATCTGGCCGACGATGCTGTCCGACAGGAATCGCGAATATCGCGCTTCAAAACGCGCGATCCATTCGATCGCTTCAGATTGAAAGTCGGCGGCGAGCAGCGGATGCTCGGTGCGAAATAGCAATCGCACCGGCGTGCTCATCGCGTGGCAAGTGACCTGGCACGCTTCGCCCCATCGCTGGCTCTGAACCGATGGCCGAACACGGTTCATCACAGCTTCAACCAGGCTGGCGGCGGGAAGAATGGTCACGATAAGCGTCCTCTTAATAGGTGAAATTCAACCCGATGGTGTAGATGTGGGCACGCGGATACGTCGATTGAAGCGTCACTCCATCGAGCCCGCGCATCCAATAGCGCTGATAGCCCAATTGAAGGTTCCAGTGATCGTGAAGCTTGATCGTCGCATCGATGCCCAGCGTGAAGGTTTCTAGAAATGAAAGGCGGTAGTCGGATGAAAAAAAGCGAGGCGCTCGGGCGGGATCGTTCTGCGGATCACCTGAAAATTGAATGCCGTAGAAGCTGGCCGCCTCCTGCCGGTAGTAGCGAAAAGATGGAGCCACCGTTACCCGTCGGCCAAGCTTTTGCAGCCAGGTGATGCCGGCGGTGTTGGCCATGACGCCGAAGGAATCGTGGTAGTAGCGGTAGGTGCCTTCGACGCTGGCGTTGAGGCGGGGCACGGCCTGGGTCAGCGAAACCATGATCGCCTGCGAATCGCGCGAGCCCGGGCGTTTTTCGCCATGAAGGACGACCTGCGCGTTGGCGTTGATGGCTGATTCATCAAACACCACGCCGCGATATGGATCATTGAGATAACCCGCCGCGTGGCTGAAGGTGCCATTGGCGGTAACGATCGTGCCGGGACTTAAAAGTTGTGTTAAGCCGAGAATCAAATCGTCCGTATTTTTGACCGCGGTATGGCGAAGAAAAGTGAACTCGTTGCTCAGCACCTGGTCAAACGCGTGCGAGAGGCCCGCGTTCAGTGTCGTGTTCTTGTCGTTCAAGTCGATCGAGTAATTCAGTGCCGCTCCATATGACACGTAGTCGCGTTCCTTGCTGTAGCTCAGTTCCGGCACAAATTTGCTGGGGCCGAATGTCAGCCCGCTGGAGACATCGATTCCCCGGCGAATGTCCTGGCTATTGGCCAGCGGAATCGTGTTGTGAGACGTGGCCCCGGTGAGGGGGGATGCTCCGGAAACGCCATCGATTGGCCGGGTAAATCCGGTGATCGTGGCCGGTGGAACCGGTGAGTGCGTGCGGGGGTTAATGAGTGTGAGCTGGTTGATGGCCGGTGCGCCGATGGGCGTTGCGCCGGAGATGCCGTCGTACACCCCGCGAAGCGTGAAATCGGCGGTGGGGCTGAGCGTGACGTGTGCCCTGACGGTATCCGTCTGCACGTTCATCCGGCCATGATCTTCGACATATGCTTCATGGGCATAGCCGATGGAATCATCCCCCCGGCCCTGCGCTACCGCCAGCAGGGGTACGCTTGCACCCAGCATCCAACGATTCGATCCGATCGGCATGAACACTCCGAAAACCGATCGCATCTATATGGCGTGGGGGCGGTTTATTTCGAAGTAACTGCAAAAGTTGCCGAATCGCGCGCCAGGCGGGATTTTGGCTATGAATGGAATCTGGTTGTTCTACAGGAGTTCATCATCTTTGGCTTTAATTCTTATCGTGCGCGTCGTCGCGGAAATGGCTTACTGAAAAACAACGGGAGGGCAGCGGCGGAATCAAAGATCCGCCGGGCGGGCGTCGAGGTGCTTGAGCCGCGTATGCTGATGGCTGAGTCGGCCAGCGCCGCGCTCACCCTCGCCTCCACCACCGGCACCCAGGCCAATCCCGTCTATCACTACAACGTCACCGTCACTGATACCGGAACAACCAATATTGGCACGTTCTGGCTGGGCTGGATCCCTGGAAAAGATTTCCTGCCGTCGCTACCCAGCGCCGTCTCCAATCCCACCGGATGGACCAACACCCTCACCGGCAGCAATGACTCAACCGATGGGACCGCAATCGAATGGGTCGCGACATCAAACCTGATCACGCCCGGCAACTCGTTGAGCGGATTCAGTTTCACAACCACCGATAGCCCCGCGGCCCTGGCCGCCAATTCGCCGACCCATCCCGCCAGTCCGGCTTTGACGGCCTTCGTGTACTCCGGCGCGCCGTTATCGGATGCCGGATTTCAGCTTGTCGTTTCACAGGCTGCCACGACCAATGCCAGCACAACCACACTGACTTCTTCCGCGCCCACGCGCGCATTCGGCGATGCCGTCACGTTCACGGCAACGGTCGCTTCATCAAACGGCTCGGGAGCGACACCCACCGGGACCGTCGCCTTCAGTCAGGATGGAGTAGCGCTGGGCTCATCGGCCATCCAACCCGACGGAACCGCCACGCTGACACGATCCAACTTGCCCGTGGGCACGGACCACATCACCGCCACGTATGGTGGAGATACCAATTACACGGGAAGCGCATCGGCTGCCCTTACCCAGAGTATTACGCCACCGGCCAATGCAGTGTTGACGACCACGACCCTCGCATCTTCCGCGCCGTCAGCGGTGTCGGGGACGGCCGTTGTACTCACAGCCACGATCACCCCCGCAACCCCCGGCGCTGCGCCAACCGGCACCGTCAGCTTCGCGCAAGGCGCTACGGTGCTCGGAACTGCGCCGGTGCAGAGTGATGGAACCGCCGCGCTCACGACTAGCTCGCTGACTGTCGGCGCGGATTTGATCATCGCCACCTACACCGGCGACAACGCCTACGGGATCAGTGCCTCGTCACCATTCACGCAAACGATCACCGCGCCATTGACGCTCGCGCCAACAATCACCAAATCGACACTCCCGGCTGCGATCGTTTCCGGGGCCGCCGCTCACGGCTCCGCCACCGTCAGCATCGCCAATCAAACCGCCGCGACGATCAAGGGCAAAACCACGCTGGCGATCTTCGCCAGCACAACCGGCGCGATCGACGGTTCCTCCATCCTGCTGGGCCAGACGCCTAAAACGCTTAACGTAACCACCGCCAAGCCCACTTCAGCGTCGGTCAATCTGAAAATCGCAGCGGCCGCTCTGCCGGCGGGTCATTACACCCTGTTCGCCCGCGTAACCGATGCCAACGGAAACGCGTCGGATTCTCCAGCCGGGCCGACGCTGGACGTGGCGGCTCCGTTTATCGCGTTAGCCGAGACCCTGGCCAGCTCCTCACTCCCCACGACCGCCACCGCCAATTCCAAATCGCATGGCTCGGCAATCCTCGCCGTCACCAACAGCGGAAACATCACCACCGCCGCCACAAGCACCCTCGCTCTGTTCGCCACCGCCAACGGCACCATCGACGGAACCTCGCTCCAGCTCACCACCGTGACCCAACCCCTCAAAATCAAGCCCGGCAAGCCCGCCCGTGCCGGCATCCCCTTAAAACAAATCCCCGCCATCCCACCGGGGAGCTATACGATCGTCGCCCAGATCACTGACCCCGACGGTGCGCTCTCTTCCGTTCTGGTTGGCTCTCTAACAATCACCGCGTAGATGCCCCCGACTAAATGATTGTGCGCGATTCCGCGCTTTGTGACATGGGGCTTCCAGCCCATGATCGAGGGAGTTGACCATCAGCGACGGGTTAGATGTGGGAAAACCAAGTTTCGACAGTTGGACAACCTTCCGAATTGCCGCCAGAAAATGCCCGGTTCGGGCGAGTTGGTTTTCCCACAATTCACCCGGCGCCAGACCCGAAGCGTCCCCGACCACGGCCAGGAAGGGCGTGCCCCTAAAAAGGCAATGGCGCTGAATCGCGCACGGTCATTTCGTAGAGGTACGCGCATATCCCGCGAGTTGCGTCGTGATCGCTCCGCTCAATCCGATGTGATATCCTTCCTGGAACCCCCACCGGAGGATCCACATGCCGCGCATCTCAATGCTTCTCGTGCTTGCAATGTTCATGGCCAATGTGGCGCAGGCCGCGGATCGTCCGCCAAATGTCGTGATCGTTTTCGTCGATGACATGGGCTACGGCGATTTGAGCTGCTACGGGGCGAAAGGGTATCAAACACCCAATCTCGATCGCATGGCCGGCGAGGGGATGAAGTTCACCGACTTCTACGTCGGCCAGGCAGTGTGCAGCGCCTCGCGAGCTGCTCTACTGACCGGGTGCTATCCGGTGCGGGTGAGCATTCTCGGCGCGCTCTCTCCCGAATCAAAAATCGGCATCAGCGACCACGAGCAATTAC
This sequence comes from Tepidisphaeraceae bacterium, assembly GCA_036794395.1. GTDB lineage: Bacteria > Planctomycetota > Phycisphaerae > Tepidisphaerales > Tepidisphaeraceae > DASXMX01. Next base: position 51,708 of record DAIRGS010000002.1, read on the forward strand.
TGCCTCAGCTGTTGAAAAAGCGGGGATATGCCACCGCGCTCTACGGCAAATGGCACTTGGGCGATTCCCCCCAATTCCTCCCCACCCGTCACGGCTTCGATGAATACTTCGGCCTGCCCTATTCCAACGACATGCTCCAGCGCCCCGACCGACCCAACTATCCGCAACTGCCACTGGTCGAAAACGGAAAAGTCCTCCAGCGAAATCCCGATCAGTCGCAGCTGGTGACCTGGTATACCGAAAACGCCATCTCATTTATCTCCCGTCACAAAGACGCGCCGTTTTTCCTCGAAGTTGCCCACAACATGCCCCACGTGCCGCTGCATGTGTCCAGCAAATTCAAAGGCAAAACCGAGCGTGGACTGTACGGCGATGTGCTGGAGGAAATTGACTGGTCGGTCGGCCAGATCCTCGATGCGATCAAATCCAACGGCCTCGAATCCAACACGCTGGTGATCTTTACTTCCGATAACGGCCCCTGGCTTTTATACGGGGATCATGCCGGCTCAGCCGGCCCGCTGCGCGAGGGGAAAGCTACCACCTTCGATGGCGGCGTTCGCGAGTGCTGCATCATGCGCTGGCCCGGAAAAGTGCCCGCCGGCCAGGTGTGTCATGAGATGGCGTGGTCAATGGACGTGCTTCCCACCGTCGCGAAGCTGACCGGCGCCCAGGTTCCCAACGACCGCATCATCGACGGCAAGGATATCTGGCCGCTGATCACCGGCGCCTCCGGCGCTAAAACGCCTCACGAAGCCTATTACTACTATTGGGGCCGCGAGCTCCAGGGCATTCGATCCGGCAACTGGAAGCTGCACCTGCCCCACGACTACGTCCACCCCGACCCAGCCGGAAAGGGAGGCAAGCCCGGCAAATACACCACGCTCAAGATTGCATCATCACTCTACGATCTGACTTCAGATCCCGGCGAAAAAACCGACGTCGCCGCCCAACATCCCGACGTCGTCCAACGCCTTGAAGCAATCGCCGCCCGCGCCCGCGCCGATCTGGGCGACTCCGCAACGAAAACCCAAGGTGCGAATGTCCGCGACTGCGCCCACCTCGACAACCCGCCCGGCTTTCGCGCCCAGGCCAAAGCCGCCCCCAACTCGCCTCGCCCCGACGGCCTCGTTCACGCCGGTGAAGACTGAACGCGATTCGTATAGGGTTTTGAAATCCCGCGAGAAAGGTGTCTTGGCTATACGTCAAGCGCGAATTTTAATGCCGTAGCTACTTCCGCCATTTTCTGTGCGGAGAGCGTGCATATCCGCTGTTGCAGCGCAGACTTGGGAATTGTATTCACAACGTCGAGATTGACCACACACTCCTTTGGCATGCCGTCCGCAACGGTTAGTCTCACTTCAACTGGAATATTTCGAATGGTGGTCGTCACGAATGCGACCGTGACGGCACTCCGAACGGCATAAGCGCGGTTACGCGAAAGTAAAAGTACGGGTCGGGTGCCAGTAGGTGTGGGCAGATTTGCCCACCATACCTCGCCGCGGTTCACTACCACGGCTCCGACTGGAGCGGCAGATGCGGAAGCAGCGCCTCAATTCCCGAAACATCTTCGGGGATCTGCTCATATCCACGCTGGTACTGATCGTCCAGCGTACGGGTGGTAGGGTCGGCGTCGTTTTCTGGCGTGAGAGCCGTCTCTAAATCGGGGGCGAGCCGCTCGATCACCTTCAACTTCTCCAATGGCGACAATCCCTGGGCCAGGCGGATGATTTCGTCGACTGTGGCGGCAGGAGACATCACAGAATCATAACGAGTGCCAAATCTCTTTCAATCCGCTAATCCGAAACCACGCGTCTGCGCGGGCTCAGTCGCTCACGCTGCGGACGACTGCGTGTGCATCCGCGACTCAATCGCATCCGCGGCCGGGAGCCTGACTTTCCACACAAGCTTCATCACTTCCAAACACCGGATCACCACGTAAGTGATATCAAACTGCCACCAGCGCAATCCATGCCGGGCGGAAGTTGGGAAGGCGTGGTGGTTGTTATGCCAGCCTTCGCCGAACGCGAGGATGCCGAAGATCGCGTTGTTGCGGCTATGGTCCGGCGTGTTGAATGGCCGCGCGCCCCATATGTGGCACACCGAGTTAATGCTCCAGGTCACATGATGAAGTAAAAACGATCGCACCATCCCGCCCCACAAAAATCCCGTCAACGCGCCGAACCAACTGTGCGAAATCAAGCCGCCGATGATACCTGGGACAATCCAGCCCAGCAGCATCCAAACCCAGAAGAATCGATCGACAAATCGAAGCACCGGATCGGCCACCAGATCGGCGACGATCGCAGGCTTGGTGGCCGCGTCATGCGAAAACAGCCAGCCGAAATGCGCGTGCAGCATTCCCTTGAGAATCCCGCCCACCGCGCCGCCGTGCAGGTGCGGCGAATGAGGATCGCCCTCCCGATCACTGTACTTGTGATGCTGTCGATGGACCGCGCACCACTCCAGCACCGGCCCCTGCCCCGACATCGAACCTGCCGCTCCAACGATGAACCGGAGCACCGGACCCGCCTGGAGCGCGCGATGCGTGAACATGCGATGAAATCCGATCGTCACGCCCAGAATGCTGAAACAATAAAAGCTCAACAGCAGCACGATGTCCGTCCATCCCACCGCCTTGCCCCATGCAACAATGATTGCGGCGATGAGCCCCAGGAAGGGCACGCCCACGCCAAATGCCATGGCGGCCTGCTCGATCCATGGCTTTTTAACTGGAGTAGTTGATTCGGCGGCATCGGCATCAGACGCCGTGCGCGGGGAAGATAATACGTTCAATGGACAGCCTCAAAAAAAAGAGTGGTTGCGGTCTATTGATCCTCGGGCGACGGATCCTCGATCGGCGCGAAAAGCTCGCGCATTGTCCCGGCTACGTCATTGCTGCGCATCAGGCTTTCGCCCACCAGCGCCGCCCGCACCCCCGCGCCATGTAGCTTTTTCACATCTTCACGCGCATTGACGCCACTTTCTGTCACCAGCACCGAGCGGTCCTCCACCAGCTCGGCCAACCGCAATGTGTTGCCAAGATCCACCTTGAATGTCTTGAGGTTTCGGTTGTTGATGCCCAGCAGGCTGTAACTCCGATGTGGAAACCCAATCACGTGATCACGCACACGCATCAGGTTGTCCATATCATGTACTTCTATCAGACACGTCAGGTTCAATTCGGTTGCCAGGATCTGAAGGTCGATCAGCTCGCTGGTTTCCAGGCATTCCGCGATCAACAAAATCGCATCCGCCCCGGCTGCCCGCGATTCATACACCTGGTACGGATCGATGATGAAATCCTTGCGCAATACCGGCAGCTTGACGACATCCCGAACCGCGTGAATGAACTCCAGCTTTCCTTGAAAATACTTCTCGTCGGTCAGCACGCTCAGCGCGTTTGCCCCAGCCGCGGCGTACGTCTGGGCGATCGCCACCGGATCAAAATCCGGCCGGATCACCCCAGCACTGGGCGACGCTTTTTTGATCTCGGCGATCACGTTCATCGCCTTAGCGGACTTTTGCGTAACCGCCTGAAAGAAATTCCTCGGACGGCCCAGCGTCGAGATCGTCTCCTGAAGCTGCTCCAGGGGAGCCAGCGCCTTACGCTCGACAATCTCCTGTCGCTTGGTTTGGACGATTTGCTCGAGGATGGTACTCATACGATCGTATCGCCGCCGCGTTAGTTGGCGGGACTGGATTGTAGTCGTCTGCGAGGCGACAAAGTTGCCACCTTCCGCGCTGATTCCAAATCCGGGCGGGAAAAGAGCCTATGCCGGAGCGGTTGAATGTCAATTTTGCCCGTTGATCCGCTCGCGGTGACTGCCGATGGCCCGCCGTTCGCCAATATTCTCATCATCCTGACCGCCATTTCCATCGCGGCGGCATTTATCAGCCGCGTGCTTCCGCCGCGCAAACTGCCCGGCCCCGATCGCTTGCCCGCCAATCAATCAGCCTGGCCACTTGTGGGCGTGCTCTTTGTCGCTCTGGGCTTTTACATGTTTGGCGCCTCCGCCATCATGTCCATCTGGGCATCGATGGCTCCCCGGTATGGGGCGACAACTCAACCCATGGAATCGGATGCCGGCATCGCTCTGCTCAGCGTCATCCCGCCGATTCTTGGCCTGGTGGCAATATTGGCGGGGGATCAGATCGTCCATGCCGGCATTCAACATCAACTTGGTTTTAAAACACCACGCGTTGCTCGGGGCCTTTTGTGTGGACTGGGCGCCGCGGCTCTGATCCTTGCGCCGCTTTACCTGACTTCGCAACTGATGGAGTTCATCTATCGCCGGGTTCACTACGAACATCCGATGGAGCATCCGCTGCTTCGCGCGCTGGGTGAGGGGCCAGGCCCGATTGTGAAAGCCGCGATCATCCTCGGCGCTTGCATTATTGCGCCATTGGGGGAAGAGTTGGTCTTTCGCGCTCATCTCCAGACCCTGCTGCTCCGCACCATCCAGTGGCTGGCGGGATTTGGCAATCAACAAGCCGAAGCACCACCAGTGCTGCCCACTGTTGAAGGCTTGCCCCCAATTCCTTATCAGCGGCCGCTTCCCGCGATCCGGCCATGGATGTCCTGGCTGGCGATTCTGATCACGTCCGCACTCTTCGCCATCATTCATCCAATCTGGTCGGCTCCGATCATTTTCCTGTTGGCCATTTTCCTGGGCTACGCCTACGAGCGCACCGGCAACCTCTGGGTCCCCATCACCATGCACGCGATGTTCAATACCGTCTCCACGCTGTTATTCCTCGCCGGAAGCGGCTGAAACTAATCGCGTTAACCGAACGGTTCCTCGCCACGTTTAGATAAAACCAAATACGAATTTTACCGCGGATTGCACGGATACCACGGATAAGAAGACCAGCGGATCGCGTTTTCCCCATCCGCGTCATCCGCGCAATCCGCGGTTCAAATTTGTCTTTCTCCGTGTCCTCAGTGCCTCCGTGGTGAATCCTCCCGGACGCGCACGAAATACATGTCACGTTGATGCCCGTCCGCACCCTCCTTACAATCCCGCGCCCAATGCCCATTACCATTGACCAACAAATCGCCGTCCTGAATCGCCGGTGCGAGCGCATGCTCACCGAACAGGACCTGCGCAAAAAGCTCGAGCGCAGCGCTTCCACCGGCAAGCCCCTTCGCATCAAGCTCGGCATGGACCCGACCGCCCCGGATGTTACGCTCGGCCACGCGGTTCCCTTGCGCGTCATCCGGCAATTTCAGGAATGGGGCCACAAAGCCGTCCTGATTATCGGCGACTACACCGCCCGCGTCGGCGATCCCACCGGCCGCAACGACACCCGTCCCCAGCTCACCGGCGAAGAAATCGACCGCAACGCAAAAACCTACGTCGATCAGGTCGGCAAGATCCTTCTCACCGACGCCCAGCGTCTCGAAGTGCGCTACAACGGCGAGTGGCTTGCCAAAATGGGCCTGGTCGACATCATCCGCCTGGCCTCGCGCAAAACCGTCGCGCAGGTCCTCACCCGCGAGGATTTCTCTAATCGCTACAGCCAGGGCGTCAACATCCACCTCCACGAAATTCTCTACCCGCTGCTCCAGGGCTGGGACAGTGTGATGATCGAAGCCGATGTCGAAATGGGCGGCAGCGATCAGTTGTTCAACAACATGGTCGGCCGCGAATTCCAGCAGGAGGATGGCAAGGAGGGCCAGGTCGTCGTCGTTACGCCGCTGTTGGTCGGCACGGACGGCAAGATCAAAATGTCAAAGTCCAAGGGCAACTACATCGCCCTCACCGATCCGCCCGGCGGCCAATCCGGAATGTTCGGCAAAGTCATGCGCCTCCCCGACGAGTTGATGGAAAGCTACTACACGCTGCTGACCGACCTGCCGGTCGAACAGTTCCGCCCACAAATCCAAGCCAGCCCGCGCGACGCCAAGGTCAACCTCGCCAAACACATCATCACCTGGCTCCACTCTTCAGAAGCCGCCGACGCGGCCGAACAAGAATGGAACCGCATCCAAAAAGGCCAGGGTATCCCCGACGATACGCCGGAGGTCGCGGTGGGATCGGAGCCTATCAAGCCCGGCCCGCTGCTGGTGAAGGCAGGGTTGGCGGTGTCGAACGGGGAGGCAGTTCGAAAGATCAAAGAGGGCGCGGTGGAGATCGACGGCCAAAAGGTGACGGATTTTCAGAAAGAGATCGCGATTTCAAAAAGCGTCGTCGTTCGGCTGGGGCGAAAGTATGCGAAGGTGAAGCCGTAAGGAATGTAACGTGGGGACTGCCATGCCCAGACGCTCAAAACCGAAAACTTCGCGGAAATCGATAGGTGTGAAGACCCAGCCGAGACGGGACGGCGCGTCGTCGAGTCTCGATTCGTGGGCTCTTACGCTAACGACCGAATTTCAGTTTGGGCGCGCGGATGCGACGTTGCGATCGGAGCATTTGGATCGGGCTTTACATCCGAGGGGAAAGGCGACGGTTCGGGTTGCGGGGAATAATACATATGCCAAGCCGGGGTTTGTGGTGGATCAATTTGCGGTCGAATCGGTGGGGGAATATGTGCGGATTCAGGCATATTTGAGGAAGATGTTGGAGCGGGAGTTGCAGAAGGATCAGTTGAAAAGCGGAGTTAAAAAGCCGGCCGAGAGAACGGAGCTGTGGCGTCGGGTCAAAATCGAGCAAATCTATTTCAATGTAAAAAGCGTGCCGAAGCCGGGAGGGTTCATCGCGAATCTCATGAAGAAGATGCCGAAGGCCGACGCCGATCGAATGCTAAAGCGGGCGGACAATCCAAAGACGAAAAGCGCGTTCATGGTGGAGCTAAAGGTTCCGTGGGACGATGAGCACGAGCACCGCCTCGCGACGTTTCGCGATGGGAAGTTTGTGACCATGACGAAATGGAAGTAAAGCGGGACGGGATTGGGTGGGCATTTCGCGAAGTGATGGATGCGGCTGGGATGACGGTACTCACCTGCAACGGGATGAAACGAAATGCAACGCCGGGCGAGGCCAGCCGGCCACGGATCGAGCTGCTTCAGGTATATTAATCTGAAAGTAAGCCTCTTTTCGTCGCGTTGACGAAACCGGCTTGCGCGGTGCACGCACTTCTTGATCCCAAACCATGTTTAACCTTCGCAAGAGTTGTACATTGTACCTTTGCGTCATATTGGTCGGGATGCTTTCGTTCTTATGCGGCGCAGCGGACCCGATCTATTCCGGACCTCAGCTTGGCGAGAAGGTTACGACGTTTAAAGTGGCCGACGTTTCCGGCGTGTCGGCCGGTAGGGTGCGCGAGGTTCTTCCGGGCAAGGATCGCGCGGCTGTGTTGGTGTTCATCAGTGGGGTTGAGCGATCGATTGTGCCGCTCATGACCGTTGTCGATCAGTACGGCTACGAACGTCGCGATTCTTTGAGTGCCGAATTCGTCTTTCTCAGCGACGATCGGGTGGCCAGTACTAAACGCCTGCCGCTGGTCGGGCAGTCGCTGGGCATGCGGTGCCCGATGACGATTTCAGTGGATGGTCCGGAGGGGCCGGGCAATTACGGCTTGAACAAGGCTGTTCTGATGACGATTCTCGTCGCGAAGGAAGGTCGCGTGACCGCGAATTTCGCGCTGGTGCAGCCGGGCATCGCGGACGCTCCAGCGGTCATCGCGGCGATGGCCAAAGCGTCCGGCGACGCTAACCCTCCAACCGCGGAGGTGCTCAGGGAGCGCCGGCTCAAAGCCACCGGCGGCAGTTCCACGCGGCGCGCAGCCGCGTCGATGCCCAGCCGGCCTGCTGCAACCGGGCAAAAGACTGAGCTCCCCGGAGCGGCTCCGACCGATGCAAAGCTCCTGGCCATGCTTCGCTCGTTTATTCAGCCGGATAACGACGATGCAAAGGTCGATCGAATTGCCCGCGAGGTTGAGGACTACGTCAAGGACAACCCCGAACTTACCCGCCAGGCCGTTGGCGGGTGGACGCGTGTGCTGTACCTGAAATACGGGACCGAATATGCCCGAAACGCCGGACAAAAACTGGTCGAACGGCTGAAGAAGTAGCTCATGAAGAGGTTGAGGATCGCATTTTCGGCGCTTGCGATCACATTCGCGTTAGTGTGGTCGGCTTTCACGCGCGCACCCCAGGCCCAGGCGCGCGAGCGCCTTGGGAGCTTCGAACCCTCCGATAGCAGCCGCCTTCACTTCCCAACCCAAATTCTACCCATTCTGACAAAAGCGGGTTGCAATGCCGGCGCGTGTCACGGTGCGGCGATCGGACAGGGCGGGTTTAAGCTCAGCCTGCTGGGATACGACCCGGAGTCAGATTTCGATGCGATCACCCGGCAATTCGGCGGGCGCCGGGTCGATTTCTCCTTTCCAAGCCAGAGCCTCCTTCTGCGCAAAGCTACACACGCCATCAAGCACAAGGGCGGCGAAAGGATCGACTCAGACTCCGCCGATTACAGGGCGGTGGTTCGATGGATCGAGGAATCCGCGCCATACGGCCGCCGCGATCTCAAGGTCAGCACGATCGAGATTCGTCCGACCGACGTTCTGGTTTCCGCTCCCGGCAAGACCATTCAACTCAAGGTCACCGCGACTCTCTCGGACGGGTCGGTTGAAGATGTCACCGCGCACGCGCTGTATAGCTCGAATGACGACTCAGTGGCCGTGGCGGGTGAAGAAGGTTCGGTCGAGGTCACGCGACGCGGGTTGACTGCGATCATGGTTCGGTACGGAGGCCAGGTAGCCGCTGTGCGTGTCGGCGCTCCGATGGGCGATGTGGAGGTTGAAGCCGGTAGCTTTCCTCCGCAGAATTTCATCGACGAAAAAGTGTGGGACGAGCTGCATCGGATGCGGGTTCCGCCCTCGGCGCTGTGCTCGGACGATGAATTCCTCCGCCGGGTCTATCTCGACTTAATCGGCCGGCTGCCATCAGCAAACGAGGTTCGTTCATTTGTCGCTCAACCCTCGACAACCGCCGGCCGCCGAAAGGTGATCTCGGAGCTGCTGAAACGCCCGGAATACGCGGATCTGTGGACACTGCGGTTTTCCGACCTGCTGCTGATTGACTCCAAGCGCCTCGGCGAGGAGCCGGCCCGCGCCTATCACAACTGGGTTCGAGAGCAGCTCGCCTCCAACATTCCCTTCGATCGCCTCGTCCGCAATTTGCTGACGGCCAGCGGCGATTTCTCGCGCATTCCGACGGCCAATTTTTACCGGTTGGCGCAGGACCCGCGCGACATGGGCGAGTTTGTCAGCAGCACCTTCCTGGGTGTTCAGATCGCTTGCGCCCGCTGCCACGCGCATCCGTTCGCTTCATGGACCCAGGAAGACTTCTATGGCTTTGCCGCGTGCTTTGCTGACCTTCGAAGCGAATTGACACACCCAAAAACCGGGCGCGACATCGCTCCCAAGCCGCTGGGTGGGCGGGACCCGGCCGACCGCAGCGCGGATCGTCACGTTGCGCTGGCTGAGTGGCTTACCTCCCATGAGAATCCATATTTTGCAAAAGCCATCGTCAATCGCGTCTGGCGTTATCTGATGGGCCGTGGCATCGCCGAGCCCGTCGACGATTTGCGTGTTTCGAATCCGCCTTCAAACCCGGCGCTGCTGGATGCGCTCGCGAGTGATTTTGTAGCCAACGGCTACGATCTCAGCCGGCTCGTGCAAACGATCGCCGAATCACGTACATACCAGTTGTCTTCCCACCCAACGGATGTGAACCGCGACGACGATCGGCTCTTCTCGCACGGTTATGTAAAACCGCTGCCGCCGCAGGTGCTGGCCGATGCCATCGCCCAGGCGACCCAAGTGCCCGATGCGTATGTCGGTTACCCTGCCGGAACGCGGGCGGTCGAATTGATCGATGCCCGCGCTCCCTCGTACGCGCTGGATGTCCTGGGCCGCTGCACGCGCGATATCGCCTGTGATAGCCGATCGCGTGGCGGAGGTGTTTCGCAGGCCCTGCACCTGATGAATGGCGCGACAGTGAATGAGAAATTTCGCGGCGGGGTGATCGATCGTCTGTTGGCAAACAATGTCTCTGATACCAGGATCGCCGATGAATTGTACCTGAGTACGTTGAGCCGGTTACCGAGCACGCAGGAGCGCGACTTCTGTATCGGCCGGCTGGCGACGGCCACAATCGCTGCGGATAAGCGGCACTTAATCGAAGATTTACTCTGGGCACTGCTGAACTCTCGCGAATTTGCGTACAACCATTGAACGAGGCGGAAACTCGGAATTGAGGTGACTGGATGTCAGGTCAACACGCTGCCTTGAAGCGATGCGACGGATTGAACCGTAGGGACTTTTTGTACCTTGGCGCAGTCTCGTTCCTTGGACTGAGCCTGGCTGACCTGCTGCGCATCCAATCGGCCCAGGCCTCTGAAGCCGGGCCCGCGGCCAAGACCAAAGCCGTCTCCTGCATCCTGATCTGGCTGGACGGCGGACCAAGTCATCTGGACACGTTCGATCTGAAGCCCAACGCCCCGGCCGAGGTGCGCGGCGATTTCAAACCGATCGGGACATCGGTCGCCGGCGTGCAAATCTGTGAGCACCTGCCTCGCACCGCGCAAATGATGGGGGAAGTCGCGCTGGTCCGTTCGTTGACGCACGAACTTGGGAACCACGACACCGGAAGCCGATACCTGCTGACTGGCCGCCGGCCCTCGGCGGCGACAGAGTATCCAAGTCTTGGGAGTGTGATCGCAAAAGAGTCCGACAATACCGTTGCCGCCGTTCCGCCCTATGTTGCCATTCCCGCGGCGGTGCAGGCTGCCGGCGCGGGGTATCTGCCGGGCGCGTATTCGCCATTCTCGGTGGGCGGAGACCCGTCCCGCGCGGACTATCGGGTCCGTGACCTTGATGCTCCAGAAGGCGTGAGTTTTGATCGGTTCGACCGCCGGCGAACGATGCTCGAAACGATCGACGGATTCTCGCGCGGGGTTGAAGCCAGTCCCGCAACCGCGGGCCGGGATGCGTTCTATGAACAAGCCTACCGGCTCATGACGTCTCCAGCCGCGAAGAAGGCATTCGACCTTGGCCAGGAGCCGGACGCGGTCCACAATCGGTACGGGCGCGGGAAGCTGGGCGCGGGATGCCTGCTGGCCCGGCGTCTGGTTGAAGCCGGTTCGCGATTTGTGACGGTCGTGGACAATGGTTGGGACATGCATACTGGAATTTTCAAAGCACTGCCCGACGCACAATTCCCCGGCAGCGGCAAGCTTCCCGCTTTGGATCACGCCTATTCGGCGCTGTTGAGCGATCTAAAGGAGCGGGGGTTGTTGGACACGACCCTTGTCGTGCTGATGGGCGAATTTGGACGGACGCCAAAGATCAACAGTGCCGCCGGGCGCGATCACTGGCCCCGCGCCGGCTCCGCGTGTCTGGCCGGCGGCGGCGTTAAAGGGGGACAGGTGATTGGAGCGACCGACGCCTTCGGCGAAGCGCCGATCGATACGCCGGTCCGCCCGGAAGATATGGCGTTCTCCATCCTGCGATTGCTCGGAGTAGATCCTTCACGGCAGTATGTCATGCCGAACGGGCGCCCGCTCAAGATCCTCGACACAGGCGACTTTATTCGCGGGCTCACATGATGCGAATGATGTGGGACGCCATGCGGCTAACCGTGGCAGTGCTTTGTCTGGCACTTTGCGGCGCGGCCGAACCGCCAACCCAACCGGCGCGCCCAGCGTCCCCAGTGACGGCGTGCGCGTTTAGCCCGGATGGATCGGCTGTCTACGCGGCCGCCCATGATGCGATCCTGATTCTGGCCAGTCGCGATGGGACGGTTCAAGCCACGCTCAAGCCCGGCCTGCAAAGAGTCACTTCGCTTGCCCTGAGCCCCAACGGGCAGCTCCTGGCGGTAGCGGGGGGTGTTCCGGGGATATCGGGAACGGTCGTGCTCATTAACCGCAAATCAGGGCAGACTCTGGTGAGCGTTGGCGGATATGAGGATCTCGCAACTTCCGTTGTATTCAGCCCGGACGGCAACATGATTGCCGCCGCGAGCGCTGATCGGTCAGCCCGGCTGTTCGAATTTCGGGATGATCCAGTTCGCTTAGCGCCCGTCGCCCGCCTTGAAGGACATGCTGGCCCGGTGTTGTCGGTTTTATTCAGCAGGGATAGCGCAACGGTCGTGACGGGCAGTACCGATCGCTCGATCAAAGTCTGGGACGCGGCCGGCGGAAAACTTCGCCGGACTCTGACCAATCATACCGGCGCGGTCTATTGCCTTGCCGGCCGGCCCCTTCCGCAGGGCGGAGCAGACGCGGCACCGTTCGCGTGCGCCTCGGGCGGAGACGACCGCACCCTTCGCATCTGGCAGCCGGAGATTGGGCGGATGGTCCGGATCGTCAGGGGACATGAAGGCCCCATCTTCGGCCTCGCCTACGCGACGGACGGTACGGCATTGTTCTCCGCCGGCGCCGAGGGCATCGTCAGAATGATCGACGCCAACAGCGACACGGTCTTGCAACAATGGCGCGCTGCCGAGGATTGGATTTACGCTCTTTCAGTCAGTCCCGATGGCAAAACCCTCGCCACTGGCGACTGGACCGGGAGCGTTAAGTTGTGGCGGTTAGACAAGGAATCGCCACGACTTGTATGGAGTGCATCGGTGTTTCAATCGTTGAAATGACATTCACATTTGTACAGGCCCCCGAGTGGAGGGTTAGTAGTGGGATCTCTCTCAGGAAAGCTCAATTGACCCCACGGCCTCGAAATCGAATAATACCAGGAGCGATGCAGGCTATTCTCGACGATCAAGGCCGTGTTGAGATTCCGCGTGAGTTGCGCGAGCGGCTTCACCTCACTCCTGGTGATGTTGTGGATTTGACGGTTGTTGACAGCACTTTGAGCCTTGCCCCTGTTTCTCTCGGTGGCAATTCCCATCACCGCGACGCGAAACTTGTCCGGGATGGGACGTTGCTTCTGCTGGTTCGTTCCAATTCGCTTAACGAGCGAGTTTTTTGAATGCTTTTCCGAACTGCTTATTCACCTGTTCGCGCGCCTGGCGGGCAGTGAGCTTACGTCCTGGGGGCGGGATGACTCGCTTTTTCGGCTGGGGTATGGGCTGCATTAGAGACCTTTCGATCGATCGTATGGCGCATGGGGCGAGCGGGCGAGCAATGCATTCGGATTGGGATTAGGACAGGTTCTTGGAAAGTGTTCCCCTCTATATATTAGGACGATTTGTGCAATTTTGATCGCAGGTGCTGATGCGGCGGGGGGTTGGAGTTCCGTTACACGATTGCGCGAATTGTTGGATGAGGGCGGCGTCGTCGTGTTTTGGGGCGGGGCTGTGCAACGGTATGCAACGGTATGCAACGCCGTGCAACGTTTGGCGAGTTCCAGGGATCGCGGCTGCATGAAACTCGCGGGGTGGCGAGGCGGTTGACGATTCGGGCGGGGTAGGGGCAGAATCTGTTTCCATGACACATGTACCGATTGTGAGAACGGCTGCCAAGGCTCGTACTGTTGCCGTGGTTGGGGACGTCTATCAGTTTTTGGCGACGGGGGAGGACACGGACGGGAAATATGCGTTGTGGGAATCGGTGGTTCTGCCGGGCGGGGGGCCGCCGCCGCATGTGCTCCTACCGCCGAAGCCGTAAGTGCGGGCTTGCTCGCGGGCGCTGACGTCCGTTTTTGCTGGCTCATTATCAATCGCGCATTGCCAACGAACAGGATTTCTCCATCGTCAAGTTTTTGCCAATAAATTGACAAAATCTTCGTCGCAAATATGACGTTTCAAAATGCGATGTCCGTAGGCGGTTGCGCGTTGCCTACTGAAACCTCAAACTTTCCCCGGCTTCGCAGTCCGCCTATCGCGAAGCTGTCATATGCAATAAGTTTTGTCCCCCGTCCACATGAGCCGTGTTATCATCATCGGCATGCGATCACTGTGGTTCATGCCGATGACGTTCCTGGCCGGGATCCATGGGTTCGCGTATTTCGTGCCCTATCTGTTGTTGGTTGCGGTCCTGGCGATGTTCTTGGCGCAGGCTCGGAGGGCACGGCCTAAAGCGGTGCCAATTCCGGTTCGGGACTTCTCGTCCCGATTAGAACTCGAAGCGACTCCCGCCTAAACGACCATGCGTAGCTCGAGTTGAATTGTGCATAAGCTGGTGTCGTCCGTGTCGAATATTTTTTTGACGTGGGGAATTGTGGCGCTCTGAGGATCCGGGGTGGCGCGGAGTACCACTTTACCCCGGCGTGGGGGCTTTGTGGCGTGGAGCGCGGCATTTGGGGTGGGAGGGGCTTGGGATTAATTTACAGTGGGCACGACGGGGATGGGTGTAGGGGTTTGCACCACAACAGCGCAGCTGTGATTTGTTTTAGAACTCGAAGCGACTCCCACCTAATCGCTTGTCGATCTCACCCAGCACGCGTTTTTCTTCCGCCTCATCTTTCGCGATGAATGTTACGCTGAACCGCACGTAAGCACCGGCATCATCCCAGGGGACGGTGCTGATGAGCTTTTCGGTGATGAGCCATTGGCTGAAGCTTTCGGCTTTTTCGAAGGCGACGCGCTGGGCATTGGAGCCGGTCGCGGCTTTGGGGGCTCTGACGTAGAGGAAGAAAGAGCCTTTGGGTTTGCGGGCGTTCAATCCGTTCTTATTCAGCACCGCTACCAATCCATCCATCCGGCGGGAATACTTGGCGGCGATTTGCTGGGTGATTTCGGGGTGATCGAGGGAATGGGCGCAGGCTTGCTGGATGGCGAGGAATTGGCCGGAGTCGGAGTTGTCTTTGACGTCGGCGTAGGCTTTGACGATCAGCGGATTGCCGACGACGAAGCCGAGGCGCCAGCCGGTCATGTTGAAGCCTTTGGACATCGAGTGGAGCTCGACGCCGACGTCCATTGCGCCGGGGGTGGCAAGGAACGAAAGCGGCTTGCCTTCGAAGACGAGGGCGGCGTAGGCCGAGTCGTGAATGACGATGAGGTTGTGCTGTTTGGCAAACTTCACTACATCGGCAAAGAACGCCGGGGTTGCACTCGCGCCGGTTGGATTATTTGGATAATTGAGAACCAGCGTTTTGGCGCGTTTGAGTTTGTCGGCGGGGATGCTGGCCAGGTCGGGGAGAAAGTTGTTCTTTTCCAGCAGGGGGATGTTGTGGACTTCGCCGCCGTAGTATTTCGAGTGAGTGCCGAAGACGGGGTAGCCGGGCGTGGTCATGAGGGCGACATCGCCGGGGTTAATGAAGCAGGCGGGGAGCAGGGTGAGCGCGGCCTTGGAGCCGATGGAATGGACGACCTGGGTTGCGGGGTCGATGCCATCGACGCCGCACACGTTTTTCATCCAGCGGGCGGCCGCTT
Source organism: Tepidisphaeraceae bacterium (assembly GCA_036794395.1). Taxonomy (GTDB): domain Bacteria; phylum Planctomycetota; class Phycisphaerae; order Tepidisphaerales; family Tepidisphaeraceae; genus DASXMX01. The sequence continues at coordinate 66,982 of DAIRGS010000002.1, forward strand.
CCTTGTACGGGTTTGCGCCGTTATCGGCATAGCCGCGGTTTTCGGGATCGCGGGCAGCTTTGCAGAGGGTATCGATGCTTTCGGGGAAAGCGGGGGCGTCGGGCTCGCCGACGCCCATGTCGATGAGTTCTACGCCGGGGTGGGCCGCAAGGGCGGCGCGCTTGGCGCGTTTGATCTTTTCGAACTTGTAGATTTCGGTGCTCTTGCCGTACTGCGCGCCGCCGATTCGCTCGGCGAAGAGGTTTTGGATGTAGGGGTCGGTCATGGTTCAGAATCTGTTTGAGGGTTCAGGAATTCAACGGGGGGCGATTGTAGCGCGGGCGGGTGGTTGGTCAATTGAGTGATGTTTATTCGAATCGGTTCCGGGG
>DAIRGS010000375.1:0-6624 GCA_036794395.1 Tepidisphaeraceae bacterium
CGGACTGCGAATCTGTCGAAATAAAGGACTTACGCTATAAATGAAAAATGTTGGGAGTACCGGTGGAGGGAATGGCAGCAACGAGCGTCCGCCGAAATAGTCACGGACCCAGAGTGAATTGGTTTAGTACGATCGCATTGGTTATGAGGCTGGATACAGTTTCGCGTTTTTGACGCGAAGTGTGCAGCCTTGAGGCTGCACGTGCAGGCCTGGAGGCCCGCACCACAAAAAGCCGATTGGCGCGGCGTGGTTACTGGGGTTGTGTGGTTGCCGGCTGCGAGGCGGGGGCTGACATTGTCGTAGGTAACGTCGCGGGCAGAGTCGTTGGCGTTGGGAACAGAGGGGCCTCAGGTCCAAGGATGCTGGGGGCGGTGCTGGCCGGGGTGGGCTCAGCGGGGGGATTCAGAACCGGCGTCCGCTGTATATCCGGGAGCTTGGTGATGCGCTCTTCAGCAAGTGCCTTAAAAGAACTGGGGAGCGCAGAATCGGCAATTGCCTGATAATGCTTCTTCGCTTCGTCCCATTTGCCTTGATTTTCAGCAATCGCGGCCAAACCCATTTGGGCCGTGAAAAGATCGAGGGCATCGTTGGAGTAGGGGGCTTCAAGAACCTTGGAGTAAGACTCGCTGGCTCCGCCGAGCAGGCCTTCGCGATTTGGGATTTTCAGTTCGGGGCGGGTGGTTGCGCCGGGGGGGTCGGCCATGTTGGCCAATCGCCAGTCCAATTCCCCTTGAGCGAGATAGGCGCGGGCGATGATTTTGGGATCCTTCGCGGTGGTGAGGATCGTGGAGATGGCGTCGTTGGCGGCGCCGGTGACGCGCTGGCGTGCTTCGGTTGCGCCGGGCGAGCCGCTGGCCTCGGCCATCTGAAGCTGATCGAGCTCGGCCAGGTTGGTGCGGATGGTATCGAGCGCGAGGGTGACCTGTGCGGCGTCGTTGGCCTTCTTGTCGTTCCAGTATCGGACAGCCATGTATGCGATAAGGCCGACGATCACGACCAGAAGAACCTTGTTGCCGTACTCGCGCCAGTAGTCCGGCAGGCCTTCGAGGCCTTTAGAGAGCGAATTGTCTTTGAGTTCGTGCCGGCGCTCTGCTTTCATGGGACGCGGGAGTCTAGTGATGGCGGGGGGGAGAAGCAACGGGGCAATGGACAATTGACAATGGACAATTGACAACGGAATGGGAAGTGGGGGAAATGGGAAATGGGAAATGGGAAATGGGAAATGGAAAATGGAGAATGGAGAATGTGGGGAGCGTTGAGGGTTGGAAAGGGTTGCACGGCGTTGCATTTCGTTGCGTGGGGGAAGCGCACGGAGGCACTGAGCCGGCGTTCCGGCTTTTTTAGACCATTTTGATCTCTACGGTGCCTTGGGGGGTTGCGCCGATGGCTTTCAGGGCGATGGCGTGGGCTTCGTCGTAGTGGGTGGCGAGGTTGGACCAGTCGAAGAGTTCGCCGAGGCGTTCGACGCGGTTGCGCATTTCGATGCGCTCGCGGCGTTGGAGCTGCACGAAGCGGAACAGATGGTTTACCAGTGCATCAACGGCGTCATCGAAGCTGGCGGTGCGGCGGTTGAGGACCGCGATGCCGGGGATGCCGCGCTTGTGTTGGCCGGGCACGTGGCGCTCGACGTATGCGCCGAATCCGCTCAAATCGGTGGTCACGGTTGGGACGCCCAGCGCGATGCATTCCATGGGGGTATATCCCCAGGGTTCGTAGTAGCTGGGGAAGATCCCCATGTGGCAGCCGCGGACAAAGTGCTCGTAATCGAGATTGATGAGCGGGCTGGTGGCGCTGACGAATTCGGGGTGAAAAACGATTTTCACGGGGTCATCGGCGGCATTGAATAAGCCGCGATGGCGGAGGTGCTTGAGGACCGGATCGCCCGCGTCATCCCAGAGGTCGTGAGTAATGATCAGGGGCTGGCGATGCGATCGCCAGGCGTGGAGGGCGCGTTTGATGCGGACCCGCGAATCGTCGGGGAGCAGCTCGTTGTACGTTGGAATGTGACCGGCGGCCGCGGCGCGGAATAGTCGGGCTCCCATCTGTTCCTGAAGCTCGGCGCAGGTGTTGCGCAGGTCTTCAAACATGGATTGATTTTGAAGCACGCCCACGTTGATGTTCTTGGTGGGGGCGCGAGTGATGACGAACGCGACGATGGTGGGTGGATTGCTGATCTGCTTGAGATGTTGATTGAGCCGCCACATCGCTTCGAGGTACAGGTCCATTCCCTTGTTGCGATATTCGTAGCGGCCGCTGGTGAAAAAATAGAGCGTGTTATCCAGATCGAACGTGTAGCTGGGGAAAAAATGCCCCATCACGAATTCGTTGATCTTCTCTTTGTAACGCTGATGGAGGTATTGAAATTCGTGCGGGGCGGCGAATTTTTGAATATTCAATCCGTTGGGCAGGATTGCCTGGGGCGTGCGACCCAGGAGCTTTTCAGATTCGGTGGCCGTCACTTCGCTGACGGTGGTGAAAACCGTCGAAGCGTGGGTCGCGGCTTTCTCGATCTGGTAGCGCGGGAGGATGTCGTATCTTTTGGCTTCTGCTTCGGGATTGATGAAGGGCAGATGCTCGTAGAAATAGGGATTGTCGCCGGCGAGGTAACGCCCAAGCAGCGTCGCGTGGGTGGTGAAGATCGTGGCGACTGGGATGCGAAGATGAGCGATTCGCGGCACCGCGACGCCGCCCATCCATTCGTGGAAATGGGCGAGTGTGGGGCGATCTCGGACCAGGTTTTTGAAGGTTTGAAGGAATTCCGTGACGGCAAAGCCGAAAGCCACAACTTCGTTCACTTCGCCATCCGATGCGTTGGTGGAAATGCCGTGATCGGCCCAGAGCAGGTATTTGTCGTGATCCAGATTTCCGTAGCGGGAGCGGTAATCGAGCAGCACCACGCGCGGTCGGCCGGGGATGAGCCATTGCCCGTAATGGCAGATTGAGCCGTTGTTTCGAAGCTGCTCGAGGGTGCCGCGTAACAGTTCATCGTGAGGAAGGGCCTCAAACTCCAGAGGCGCGGTGTTGGGGTTGTAAGGGCCGATCAGGCAGTAGCGATCACCCCAGCGATCGATCATGGCGGGGGCTTTGGTGCGAAGCACGGTGTAGATTCCGCCCAACTGCCAGCAGACCTCCCATGCAATTTCAAAAAGCAGCGGGGGTTGCGGCACGGGAGGTGAAGCGGGCGTATCATCGGCGGACTGTTGAGACAGTGAGGATGAACTATTTTGAATTGAGATCTGTTTAGACTTCGCCTGTTGGTTCCTGCCTCGCTTGGCCATAACGGGGATTATGCTCAAAGGTAGGGCACAGTGGCAATTACGAGTGGTTGCTGCGCTTTGATTGGTCGGTCAATTGTCGCATGAACAGCCAAAACCCCCTCCCTACCCTCCCCCGGCGTACCGGTGGAGGGAAATCACGGGCAGCCGCCGAAACAGTCACGCACCCTGGGGGCGGATGAAACGGATGAGAACGGATGAGAAGGTCTTGACAGGCGTTGAAATATGATTACTGTTCCCCGTCCCGCTGGCGGTGGGCAAAAATTGTCGACCGCGACGGGTGGAGAGGCAACGAGTAGACATGGCGACTGCTGAGCGGATTCGAATTCGGATGGAAGCTTACGACCACCGTGCGCTGGATGCATCGGCGAAGGAAATCGTTGAGCATGCCAAGCGGACCAATGCCCGGGTGTGTGGACCGATTCCGATGCCGACCCGCATCGAGCGGTACACGGTGCTTCGGAGCCCGCATATTGATAAAAAGTCGCGTGAACAGTTTGAGATGCGCACGCACAAGCGCGTGATTGACATCTTTGACTACACCGCCCGCACGATTGAAGCGTTGAATCGTCTTGTGGTTCCGGCGGGTGTGTTCGTCAAGATTAAGGCCTGAATTTACCGTTTGCTGATAGCCCCTGCCAAAAGGGGCTTTTTATTTTCCGCACCGTGGGGTTCATCCAAGAACCCGATTGCCCGAATGGGCCGCGTGTCGCGGATGGTGTATTTGCATCGTTGAAGAGAGCTAAGCCATGACGCCTGCACTCCTGGGAAAAAAGGTCGGAATGACCCGCGTGTACGACGAAAAGGGCTCCGTTGTCCCTGTTACCGTCGTGCAGGCGGGTCCGTGCGCGGTTACGCAGGTTAAGACTATCGAGAGCGACGGGTATAACGCGGTGCAGTTGGGGTTTGATGAAGTGAAGGCGAAGTTCAGCACATTCCCGCTGATCGGTCACACGGCCAAGGCGGGCGTTGGCCCCCGCAGGCACTTCCGCGAAATTCGCTCGAAGGATGCGACCGATCGCAAGCCGGGCGATATCGTGAATGTGTCGGTGTTTGAAGGGGTTCAATACGTCGACGTGATCGGGACCAGCAAGGGCAAAGGCTTTGCGGGCGTGATGAAGCGCCATCACTTCGGTGGTCAACCGGCTTCGCACGGTACCGAACGCAAGCATCGATCGCCGGGGTCGATCGCATCGCGTGCTACGTGGCGCGGTCAGTCGGGTAAGCCCAAGAAGGGCGTTCGCATGGCCGGCCATATGGGCATGGATCAGGTGACAGCCGTAAACCATCCCCTAGTTAAGATTGATGCCGCCAACAACCTGCTTTTGATCAAAGGAGCGCTTCCCGGACCGAACGGAGCGCTTCTTTTCATTAGGAAAGCAACCACGGCGAAGGTGAAGCAAGAAGGGAAGTAGGCAGTATGCAGTAGGCAGCAGGCTGTAAAATGCCTCGTCTGCCTACAGCCCGCAGCCTACTGCCTACCGAGGCAAAGCAATGATCGAGATTCCAGTATTCAATCAGACCGGCCAGAAGGTGGACACCGTTCAGGTGGACGAGCAGAAGCTCGGCGGTGAGGTGCGAACGCATCTGCTGAAGCAGGCGTTGGTGATGTATCACGCCAACCAGCGGCAGGGGACTGTTCAGACCCTCGCCCGCGGCGAGGTCGCCGGTTCCACGCGAAAGATGTTCCGCCAGAAGGGCACGGGTAATGCCCGTACCGGCGGCATCCGCAACCCGATCAAGAAGGGCGGCGGCCACGCGAAGCAAAAGCGTCCGAAGGACTGGCGGCAGGCCATGCCGAAGAAGGCTCGCCGGCTGGCGCGCGACAGCGCGATTCTCTCGAAGATCCAGAGTCAGGACATTCGGGTGATCGACGCCATCAAGCTGGAACAGCCCAAGACCAAATACGTCGCGCAGATGTTTAAGGCGCTGGGAATCGACCGAAGCTGTCTGCTTGCCCTGGACGGGCATGATCAGGCTGTTGAACGCTCGGCTCGGAACGTCGATCGCACGACGCTGACCACGGTCGCTCAGCTCAATGCGTGGGACATCCTGAAGAACCGCACGCTGCTGGTCACCCGTACCGGCCTCGAGCAGATTTTGGCTTGATGCAAGAGGATTGAAATGGACAAGCATACAAACGTCATCATCAAGCCGCTCATCACCGAGAAGAGCACGCACCTTCAGGCCACGCGGAACGCTTATTCGTTCAAAGTGGCGACTTGGGCCAACAAGCCCCAGATTCGCCAGGCCGTGGAAAAGACCTACAACGTGAAGGTTGTGGATGTCCGGACGATGAATCGCAAAGGCAAGCCGCGTCGCACTCGCTTTGGCCTGACTCACACAGCTCACTTCAAGCGAGCGATCGTGGTGTTGGCCGAAGAGTCTCGAATTGAACTGTTCTAGGTTGAAACATGCCCATTAAGTTTTACAACCCGACTTCCGCAGGCCGCCGAGCCGGCAGCGTAATCGACTACAAGGCGACGCTCACCAAGTTTGAGCCCGAGAAGTCGCTGACCAAGGGTCGCATCCGCGCCAACGGCCGCAACCATCACGGCGTCATCACTGCAAAGCATCGCGGTGGCGGCAATAAGAAACTGTATCGCATCATCGACTTTAAGCGCCGCAAGGATGGCATGCCGGCAAAGGTCGTCGCGATCGAATACGATCCGAACCGCTCGGTCTTCATCGCCCTGATTCAATATGAGGATGGCGAGAAGTCGTACATCCTCTGCCCTAACGGGCTGAAGGTTGGGCAATCGATTATCAATGGTCCGGATTCGCCTCCTGACATGGGCAATTGCATGCCGCTGGCGAACATCCCGACCGGTCTTGAAATTCATAACGTTGAGATGAACCCCGGCCAGGGCGGCAAGTTGATTCGCTCGGCTGGTGGAGTTGGCCGCCTGGGTTCGCGTGAAGGCGAATGGGCCGTCATCATTCTGCCGTCCGGCGAAATGCGTCGAGTACGCAGCGCTTGCCGGGCCACGATCGGCCAACTGGGTAACGTCGATTGGATCAATGTCAGCATTGGTAAGGCCGGCCGATCGCGCCACATGGGCATTCGTCCGCATACCCGTGCCAAGGCGATGAACCCGGTCGACCATCCGCTGGGTGGTGGTGAAGGTCGAAGTAATGGTGGCCGTCATCCGGTTTCCAAGACGGGTGTCCCCTCGAAGGGTGGCATTACCCGAAGCAAGCGGAAGAACAGCGAGAAGCTGATCCTGCGACGCCGGAAGTTCGGTAAGCATCAGGTGCGGCCTCAGACGGTTAACTTGTAAGTGAAGGTCAGGCGTTAGTGGTCAGTGGTCAGTGGTCAGTGGTCAGTGGTCAGTGGTCAGTGGTCAGT
>DAIRGS010000376.1:0-6608 GCA_036794395.1 Tepidisphaeraceae bacterium
AGGACACGCAGCCTTGTGGGCTGCAACACAGATTGCGCAGATGCTCGCAGATAAAAGAAAGACCTGCATTTCATCTGCGTAAATCTGTGCAATCTGTGGATCATTCCTCTTCATTCATTCTCTGTGATTTCCTCTGTTCTCTCTGTGTCCGCTGTGGTTAATCACGTGGCGTTTCGTGATTAAGTGACACCTTCATAGGTCGTCTCCTAGGTTATCAATCGCGACTTGCAACGGTATCCCGAACCGATGCCGCACTGAAAGCTAATCTTCGATCGCAGGCACCAGCAGGACCTCGTCGTCACCGGCGCGGCGCAATTCTCGCTCGATGCGCGACATCTCGGTCGCGTGATCCAATGCACTCACGCCGGCGCGTGCGGGCACGACAACGATATAGAGCCAACTATCGTCGAGACGCTGGTCGGAAATGCGCAACGGCTGGCCGGGTAACGCGGCGAGCGAAGCCTGAACCTCCTGGACAATTCTCGGAACGTCATTTGCCGTTGGCATATTGCACCCGCGTCTTTCAGAAAGATTCAAAAATCGTCTTCAAAATCGAGACGGCGGCTCGCGCGTCGCGGGCTTCGACGGTCGCCGATGGCTTGTAGTCGGCGTCGATTCGGAGCGTATAAAGTCGACCGACCAGTTCCGACAACTTTACCCGCCGGTCGTGTGGCATATTCGGCATAGTGGTTTCAATCAACCGACGAATTCCACCAGTCCCAAGTTCACCCGGATGATCTGGGCCCTCTCGATTAGGTCGAAACGTTACCCCAGGCGTCGCGGCTAGCGCATGCGTAACTTTTGAGTACGCCGCGTAATATGCACGCGACAGCCACGAGCGAAAATGCTCGGCGGCGAGCAACCGATTTGCCGATCGTCTCGCGTCGTTTGCCAGATCCAGCCACGCTTCGGGCATGTAACGTCTGCTATTTCTGAACGTCGAGTTCAGAATTTCCGAAAGAAATAGCGGAGAGTTCCTCGCGTGACTCCCTGTCAAAGTGCGATAATTTGGCCCAAAAGCTTTTTGGCTTGATCGTCATCAATTTCGTCGTCTGGGTGTTCTATGAGGCGGTTAATGGCTTGGCCCTCGAATTGGGTTACGCCTCGTGAATTCCTCCCCGACCAATGCTTTAGCAGGATAGTGGCACCAAGGAGCTTCCGCTGGAACATCGATACGAGCACCGTATTAACAATTTTTCCAGGATCGACGCCAACAAAGTAGAACATGAACACAGAACGTTCACGCGCCAGGAACTGCAACATTTTATCGAGGTTGTAGGCCTTGGGATTTGATGCCAGAATTAAAATCTTCGTTTTGACATCAGTTTCTGTATCGAATGTCGGGAATTCGCGTGAATAATCGCCCAACTTATTCTGAGTTTTGAACGCGGGTATGCCACGGTTACCGGCTTTCAATGCCGAGATTAGCTCCTGTCTCAATCGCTCGTCTTCACCGGCGATTAGATATTCGATCAGTCGACCGCGAACGTTTACGTTCTCGATCAGTGCCGCAAGTAGAATCTCCGATTTGTACTTTTTGACTTTCGCATCGAGCTCCCGCTTAAGAATTCTGTAGTCGGGTGACACAACAAATGCCTTCGCACGCTGAGGGGCCGCCATAATGTTCGTCTTTGCGTTGCCGTCGACTTCGAATTTAACCCCGGTTGGCGAGATACCGTTGGTGGATTCGACGAGCCGCGTCAAGTTCCCCTCAAAACCGATCGCGGCGTGAATCTCGTAGAGGCGGGCAAAGTTTTCCGGCTCGTTGTGAACCCCTTCGAAGTCCCGTGCGATGTCCGAACCGTTGAAGCTTCCGCGAATGTTGTTCTCGCGAAGAGTCTGCGAACTGTGGCTGATTTTCTTGAGCAGCGTCGTATTTGCCAAGAGGCAATAGTTTGCTTTCGGCGTCACGAGGCAAACGATAAAGGGTCGATCATCATACTTTCGCAGGTTGGAGAGTGATAGGACTGTATTGCCAAAGTTTCGACTCGCCGATGCGCTGAAGCGGATCGCGAAATCTTCGCAATAATATACCGATCGATCCTTTGTCAGATTGTGGGCGGTACAGACAAGCTTCGCTAACTTTGCCTTGTCGTTGATTCCCTCGTTTTCCCGGACCAACGCCAGGAACGAATTGACGGCGTCATTCATTAAATAAGCCCCCAGACTGATCTTCAGGTGCCGAAGCGGCCTTTTGTGATTTTTGGTCCACCAAACTGTTTCGTTCCCAGAATACTCCCTGCGAATATCCTTGAATCGTTGCGTCCGTGTCGGCGATTCGAAGTCTTTTTGCGGCCCAACAGCAGTATTCCTGATTCAGTTCGATCCCACAGAAACGTCGCATAAGCTTCTTTGCAACAACCGCAGTTGTACCACTTCCGAGAAAGGGATCTAAAATAAATCCACCCGCAGGCGAACTCGCAAGAACAAGCTTTGCAATTAGTTTTTCTGGTTTTTGTGTCGGATGATCAGTGTTCTCAGGCATTGACCAGAACGGTATGGTGATGTCGGACCAGATATTTGAAGGATGGGTCAGCCGATAATTCCCTGCTTCAGTTGCCTCCCAATCTTTCGGTTCGCCGTTCAATTCTCGATAAGGTGCGATGACACGCCGTTTCAGTTTTACGGCTTCGACGTCAAAATAGTAGTTTTCGCCGACCGTACAGAACCAGATATCCTCCGTGTTGTTTTTCCAGTTAGTTTTGGCGCCCCTTCCCTTCTCCCGCTCCCAAGTGATACGGTTACGAACATTCAGGTGACGACTAAGCACCGGGAAGATCAGCGAAGAAGTCTGCCAGTCGCTGCAAACGTAAACGGTCGCAGTCGGCTTTAGAAGTCGAAGCATTTTGCAAATCATTCCTTCGAACCAAGCTTGGTACTCCGATGCCTCTTGGGCGCGAAAAACATTGCCGTTGTAGTTCTTTGTCAAATTGTATGGCGGATCGAGAATTAACAAGTCAACGAAAGCGCCGGGCAGGAACTTTGACGCCTCGTTTACATCCTGATTAATGATGCTGTTGGTGATATCCGAGAGCGACGTCGGATTGTGTAGTTGTAGAAAATCGGAAGAGAAGCTCGTTATTTCGGTGATGCCGCAGGTTAATGTCCGGTTTCGAGGTGCTCTTGTTTTCATTTTAGTTCCGTCGGGGTTTGGCAATGACATCATTCCCAGGAATGATATCGGGTTAGATCCCTTTCCGCACATTCCATTGTTGATCGTTGGTCATAGCACATCGTGCGCACCGCGATTATCGGGTGAGGGTCCCAGATTCAAGAATCCGCCCTTTCTACCTGAAAACAAACGAAGCCCCTCGTTCGCAATCCTCCAAGTCCTGCCGGCCTAATACTCCTTCGCGATGTCCGTCCAAAACCGCGCATTCCTTCAAGATCGGAACTCAACTCCATGGTAAATTCCCCCCATGACCCCATTCTTCACTGACCTCGGCCGCACCGTCCTCGAACATTGGAAGCGCGAAAACTTCTCCCTCGCCAAGTTCCCCGAAATCGCCCGCGCCGCCCTCGAAAAGCGGCCTCCCGCCAAACACGTCGATCTCCCCACGATCATGCGCGATTTCCTCCTCAGCGAAGACCAGCCCGCGCAAACCGATTCCCCATTCGGCGAGCCCGAGATCGTCGTCTACAGCCACCCGAAGTTTTACATCCAGCTCCTGTTCTGGCTCGACGGAACCACCGCCATTCACCAGCACGAATTTTCCGGCGCATTCCACGTCATGCACGGCTCCAGCATTCACGCCCACTACGAATTCCAAAACCCCCGCCCCGTCACCCCCTACCTCCGCCTCGGCACCGTGAAAATGAAGAACATCGAGCTCCTGGAAACCGGCCGCACCGTCCCCATCGTCTCCGGCCACCAATCCATCCATTCCCTGTTCCATCTCGATTCCCCCTCGGTCACCGTCGTCGTTCGCACCCAGCACGATCCAGGCACTGGCCCCCAATTCAATTACCTCCCCCCGCACGTCGCCATCGATCCCCACCACGCCGACCAGCTCACCACCCGCCGCAAACAACTCCTCGACGTACTCGAACAAGTCGAAGACACCGGCTACCCCGAACTGGTCAACGAAATGATCGCCGACCTCGATTTCGAACGCGGCTTCCACATCCTCCAACACGCCATGTCCTATCTCCAACAGCTGGATGAATGGGAACCCACCCTAAACGCCTTCAAAAAAAAGCACGGCTCCCTCGCCGCCGGCGTCCCCGCCACCCTGCACGAGGAAGTCCGCCGCAACGTCATCAAATCCCTGCGCGGCACCATCACCGAGCCCGAACATCGCTTCTTCCTCGCCCTTCTGATGAATGCCCCCACCCGCGCCCACCTGCTCGCCCTCGTCGCCCAGCGCTTCTCCAAACAACCGCCCCTGGCCACCGTCCTCCGCTGGATCGAAGAACTCATCGAGATATCTGATGAAGGCGCCACGATCCTCGACGCCTCCTTCCCCCAATCCCTCGAAGTCCCACCCGACCACCAACCCGCCCTCTTCCTCGCCGCCTTCCGCCACTTCCTCAACCCCACCAAAAAGCTTCCCCCCGCCCTCCGCGATCTCCCCGCCGCAGACCTCAAGGCACTCCGCAATACTTTCGCCGAGTCAACCCTGAGCCTCCTCACCACGTAACCCGGAGCGTTCACCACTCAACGTTGAGCCGCGGAGATCGCGGAAAAGAGCAACGATCCACCTCCGCCCCCCTGCGTTTCTTCGGCGAATCTTTTTGCAGATTGCCGGCTCGCAAGGTGAAATCAACGTATGAACCGCACCGATCTTCCAACCTTCCCCGCCTTCGCATGGGACGGACATTTCTGGGTTTCATCCGCAAAGCTTCCAGCCTGGTCAGGGTATCAGGTTCGCAGGGGCGCCTACGGCAGCATTTCCGCATCCGGAAGATCCGACGGCACAGTTCAACTCCTCTTCGCCCCAGAAGGACGGGACAGCGCACCGCTTTTGGATCATGAGATCGAACTGGTTAAATGGGTGGTTGACCATCAAGCCGCGGTGCATGATGCCATGCTCGAAAAGCTGTTCGAGCGGTACCCGGCCATTCGACTGGAGACACTCGGCTTGTTCTCAAAGGATGAAGCCAGGAAAGTCCTCCCGAAAATACGATTTCCAGAACAACTCAAAGAACTTGTGGGAATCTCGTCGATCAACGTGCATCAGATTGAGAAAGATGACATACCATTCATCGGCGTGGAGTTGGGATGCACTTGGGAAGTCGAACATGGCGTAGGCATACTGCTTCACGGGTCAACGTCGCTCGAAATCGGCGGCGCGGATACCGCCATAACGTTATGGATTGCCAAAAAATTCGTAAAGCGATCCTGACAGATCCGGCCACTCGCGCAGCCCCAACTGATACAATGCCCTCCCATGCACCGTCCCCCCTTTTCCCGCGCCTCCGCCCTTTGGCCCGCCTGCCTGCCTGCCTGCCGCGCAACGACTTTGTCAGGGACTACTCCCTTTGGACCGCCGCATCAGGCTTATACACACACAATTGGTCCCTTGGTTTTCCCCTGCTCTTTTCCCTGGGCGCCGTGGCCATCGGCGTCGCGGCCGGTTTGTCGGCCGAGCGCCTCAGACGCGACAAGCTCGTTGAAACGTGGTCAACGCATGGCCGCTGCATCCACTGCGGCTACAACCTCAACGCCAACACCACCGGCATCTGCCCCGAATGCGGCGTACACATCGCCACGACAGCGTAGTGCTGCGAGCCGCATTCAGAATCTTCCCAATTGAATCACCCGAACCCGCCACGCAACCCCCACGCCGGTGGCAGAGCGGTACTCCGCGCCGCCCCGGATTCTCCCCCCGCCGCTCGCCGGCTTCGCGAATCGGTTCAGCCGGTCCCCAATGCCTCCTCACGCCGCCGTGCGCGATGACGGACAGGTTCTGTCTCCGCTTCCGCAAGAAAATTCCAAGGTGAGAGAATCCTAAGAATTCAAAACGAGACGCCTTTGCCCTGGGGTCAGATTTTGACGTTGGACAATTGCTCGTATATCCAAAATGCCAAGAGTTGATGCGCAGCGCCCTTGATGGACGTCGCAATTTCCCTCAAGCGTCCTTCCGCCTCACCGGCTTCCGGCTCTTCTTCACCGCAAACGAACCGTAGTTCTTCTTCATACTCCCCGCCTTGGCCAGATTCTCCGGCGTGATCGTCACCTCAAACTCCCCGCCCACCTCCTCACTGCACTTCAAACAAAGCCGCGTCTCCGGCAACACCTCGATCCGCTCCGCCGCAATCTCCCCGCCGCACCGCGCACAAGGCCGCGTCCGCACCGCCATATATACCTCCTATGCTGTTTCACCAGCGCGCGACAAAAACGCCCTCGGGAATTTCCCAAGGGCGTTTCAACATTCAGTGGCCGACCCATAACCACCTCCCATATTGCCTGCAAGAGAATTCCAAAAAGGGGCCAAATTCAAAAAAGGGGCCATTCCTCGTGTTTTGACACCCACCCACGCCGAAGAGCTCACACTCCCCCGCCAAATTCCCCGGCCCCCCCATCTTCATCTGCGGCCATCTGCGAAATCTGCGGCTAAATCCTCTTCAGCCCCTCGCCAAGCGCCACGCCCGCCAAGCCTATGAAG
>DAIRGS010000377.1:0-6579 GCA_036794395.1 Tepidisphaeraceae bacterium
CCGCATCGAAATCTTCGGCACCGAAGGCTCCGCCATCATCGAGGGCGACCGCCTCAAGCAAATGACTTTTAAGAACGGCGAATCCTTCACCCCCGAAGCCGCCGCGTCTGATGCCGTCTCCGTCGCCCAGGGCGGCACCGCCAGCGTTAAGGACGAAGCCACCCGCCGAGCCGCCTTCTCTGACAAAAAAGCCGGCTGGGGCGACGCCCACCGCGCCCAAATTATGGACCTCATTCACGCCATCCGCACCGACACCCAACCCCTCATGAACGGCCCGGCCGCCCGCAAACCTGTCGAGGTTGTCCTTTCCATCTACGAATCCGCCCGCACCGGTCAGATGGTGAACGTCGCCGATATTGCCTCCCGGACATCAGCCAAAAAAGATTCGTCGCTCGACTTCACCGTCTTCGCCAACACCCTCAAATCCGCCCGGCCTGAGCCGGTGTCGCGCGCGTAATCTATCGCAAAATTTGCTTAACGGTCGTCGAACCGCCGCTTCTTTTTTCCCTCCACCGGTACGCCCGGGGGAAGCGAGCGGAATTGGCGACTGCCCGCGAGCGGGTAGGGAGGGGGCTTGTCTGTTATCGCCCGGTAGATGCTTTCCAAGATAAAGTGATTCCGGGTAGGCGGGAAAAGACGGCCCCTTGAATTCTCATTCCCTGTCGTCCGCCCTAATTCACTTCCCGCACCGACACCGCATGGAGTGATCTCTCGTCCATCAGCACTCCATCAACATCAATCCTAGCGCCCGAGGCGATCCACCGAACGTCCTGTTTGGCATCGGCCGTTACCGGAAGGATTCGCATGTACGCGGTGCCCCGGCTCGGATCTTCAAGCAGTTCAAATCTGCCCGGCCACGCCGATTTTTTCAGCGTGCCGATCCATCGTACTTCGGTGCCGGCAACAACCCGTTTCAACTCGGTCCGGGTTCCGATGGCCTCGTTGTCCCGCCATTGCAAAAAAGTTTCGAGCGATCCCACATCCGCGCGTTGGTCGAAAGCTCGATCTGCATCCTGATCCGCGGCCGGCAAGGTCACCATCGGCATTGGGGATGAAACCGGTGGTTGAACCGCCGACACATGGAATACGGCCCGCACAACCATGGATCCAATCCACAGCAGCACGATCATGCGCCACACTTTGAACCTTGGTTTCCCCACGGCACGAATCGGCCCAGCCGACTGATCATTCGCCCGCCCGCACCGCGGACAGAACGACGCCGTCGCGGGAAAAACCGCCGTGCACTTATCGCCCTGACAGCGCGTCATCGGCATAGCCTCATTTTAGCATGGCAACCATGGAACGGCGCGATTGGAATATGCTATACCGCTGGTCTGGCTGCGCGTAAGATTCGGTGCCGGGGATTCCGAGCATTTTCGTGACACGGGCTTCCAGCCCGTGGGCTGCGGTATGCCGCAGCCATCGGCGGCAGGCCGATTCAGCAATCGCGCCGGCGAAAGGTGCGAGGATACCGTGACAGGAATTTCGGATTGCCCAGGCTGTTGCCGGATCCGCGAAATTCCGCCGTGCGTGCGAGCATACATGCATCATGGGCAAAGATGCCCATGTCACGAAAACGCCCCGCGGAAATTGTCACGCACTTTCCTCGTCCGGCTGCCACCGCTCAAGCCGGGCCCTTAATTGCTCCAGCCTTGATGCCTCCGGCACAATGTTCGGTATGTCCCGCAACAACTGCTCGTAACGCGGCACACTTCCCCAGGCCGTCACCGTGAATACCTCCATCGCCCGATCGCTTTGAATCCCCAACTCGCGGTTCCGTTTCTCAAATCGCTGACGCAAAATCGTCGCACACTCCTCTCTCGACGCCGGCGGCTTCATGTCATGCCTGCCCACCCACGGCAGCCATTCCCGAATCTGCGATTGATGACACCACGACATCTCGCACACCTTCTCAAAAGCCTCCTCCACATCCACCGCCAGATCAAACCCGCTGGTCCCAAACATGTAGCCGTCATACACATTCAAAATGACCGGCACTTTGCATGGCCGCGAGGATGATTCATCCGCCGGATATTCCGGCGTATATGCATGCGGAACGTTGATCATGTACGCCACCCGCCGCACCGCCTCTGCCACCACCACATGATCGTTATGAATCCCCGCCAGCGCATCGCCCGCCACCGGCGGGCAAAATAAATAGTCCGGCTCAAAGTCCCGAATCGCCTTCCACAACGCCGCCAGCAACTCCGTACTGATTTGCAGACATGCCTCCCGCGGCATCTGCCCATCCGCCAGCCGCAACGGCTCAAATTCATACCCCCCAACCCCCGCCGATTCCCGCTGCTCCTTCAGCCGCATCTCGCCCGTCTCCGCCCGACTGCGAAACTGATGCCCCGCCTTCCCATCCGTACACACCACCACCCGCGCCGTCAGTCCTTCCCCCAACCGCCTCCTCCAAACCTCAAACGTCCCCGCCGCGGTGAACTCAAAATCATCGAAATGGGCATGCACGCACATGATTTTCATGCCCACAGTATCCGCGCGGAGCACAGCATTTTCACGCCTCCGCTTCATGTCCTTTTGTACGGCGCGGACCTTCGTCTCCGCACTAACCGCGCCGTTTGGCACGATCAACCACGCGAGGCAACCAAAATGTGAATCTCAATTCGCGAAACAATTGGACTCGAACGCGGACTACCCGGTAAAATCCATTTTTCAATCGCAAGTGATTTCATGCCCAATCCACCCCTGGATTATCAATCGTCAAGAGACCGAGTTCCATCTCCGCAGAATGTCAGAACGGCATGCATGATCTCTGCCGCGGCGATTTTCCT
Organism: Tepidisphaeraceae bacterium; assembly: GCA_036794395.1. Taxonomy (GTDB): domain Bacteria; phylum Planctomycetota; class Phycisphaerae; order Tepidisphaerales; family Tepidisphaeraceae; genus DASXMX01. Next base: position 2,796 of record DAIRGS010000377.1, read on the forward strand.
TTCCAACGTAATACTCCTCCTCATCGCCCTCGCCGATCGTAGCTGGATCGCTTTTGGAATCGGGATCGTATTCGGACCGATTACTAACATCGGACTGGTGATTGTGGCGCTCGCGTTTATGATTTGGGTGAAAAGACTGGCACGAGGTGCCGCGATAATGCCCTATGGCTTGGTCTCTATCCTGCTTCCCCTCCTCGCCATCCCCGCGGACTTTGCACTCATTTCGTCCATGGGACTTCATGGTTGTTGATCTGCGCGGAAACAACGCGTTCAATTAGAGCAACCTTATCTCTTTGGTTTCGAACATGGGTCTTACGCGGCTCAATCTCGTAGTCCTTCGCGTCGCCGATATCGACCGTTCCGCGTCGTTCTACAGCCGCCTTGGGCTGACATTTACAAAACATGCTCATGGAACAGGGCCGCAGCATTACGCCAGCGAATCAGATGGGTTTGTGTTCGAGCTTTATCCAAGTTCCGCGGAGCATCCACCCACCACGTCTGTGCGGGTCGGTTTTGCTGTAGCGAATGTCGATGACGTGCTCTCGAATCTTGCCACGAGTATGGACGCAACCATCATAGTGGGGGCCAGGAACACCGAATGGGGCCGAAGGGCCGTCATTGCCGACCCCGATGGGCATCGCATCGAACTTCTGGCATCCATCGAAGCCGATTAACGATCGCCCACCCATTAGCGACGGCAACCCTTTACGTACCACACCCTGGGTCGCCGCAGGCTGTGTTCTCGGCGTTTGACACCCGCCCCCCCGCGCATAGACTGCCGCGCTGTTGCAGAATTTCCTTCCCTTCGTCCGATAAACGTGAAAGGACCGGGAACCAGGCTCCTTCGCCGCTGTGTATGCGCGGGTCATAAGGCCAAACCTCCCGGTGGTTTACAATGAGCTTCAGCATCGAATTCATTCAGGCCCGCCAGATCCTCGATTCCCGCGGAAACCCCACGGTTGAAGTCGACGTTCTCCTTGAAGACGGCACGCTCGGTCGCGCCGCCGTCCCAAGCGGGGCCAGCACCGGCGAGCATGAAGCTGTCGAGCTCCGCGATAACGATAAGAAACTCTGGGTCGGCAAGGGCGTCGCCAAGGCCGTCGAAAACGTCAATACAAAGATCGCCCCCGAACTGATCGGCCTCGATCCCCGTGACCAGGAAGCAATCGATCAGCTCATGATCGATCTCGATGGCACCCCCAACAAAGCCAAGCTCGGCGCCAACGCCATCCTCGGCGTTAGCCTCGCCGTCGCCAAGGCCGCGGCCGAAGGCTGCTCGCTCCCGCTCTACCGCTACCTGGGCGGGCCCGCGGCGCGCACGCTTCCCGTGCCGATGATGAACATCCTCAACGGCGGCAAGCACGCCGACAACAACGTCGACTTCCAGGAGTTCATGATCCAGCCCTGGGGCTTCAGCAGCTTCTCCGAAGGCCTCCGTGCCGGCGTCGAGATCTACCACGCGCTGAAGAAAGTCCTCTCCAAGAACAAAATGAGCACCGCCGTCGGCGACGAAGGTGGCTTCGCCCCGGACCTAAAAGACAACGAAGACGCCCTCAAGGTCATCGGCGAGGCCGTGACCGCCGCCGGCTACGAGTTCGGCAAACAGATCTTCGTCGCGCTCGATCCGGCCGCGTCTGAGCTGTGGGACAACGAAAAGAAGGGCTATAAGTTTTTCAAGAGCAATCCCGATAAGATCCTCAAGAGCGAAGAGATGATCGACTATTGGGCGAAGTGGGTGGATAAGTACCCGATCCGTTCGATCGAAGATGGCCTCGCCGAGAACGACTGGGACGGCTGGAAGAAGCTCACCGATCGGCTGGGCAAGAAAATCCAGATCGTCGGCGACGACCTGTTCGTCACAAACCCCAAGTTCCTTGAAAAGGGCATCAAGTCCGGCACCGCCAACTCGATTCTCGTCAAGGTCAACCAGATCGGCACGCTCAGCGAAACCTTCGCCGCCGTGAACATGGCCATCCGCAACGGCTACAGCGCGGTCCTCAGTCATCGCAGCGGCGAAACTGAAGATTCGACGATTGCCGATATTGCCGTCGCCACCAACTGCGGCCAGATCAAAACCGGCGCGCCCGCCCGCAGCGATCGCGTCGCCAAGTACAACCAGCTCCTGCGAATCGAAGAACAGCTCGGTGATCGCGCCCGCTACGGCGCCAGTTTCTGGAATAAGTAGACCGCCCATGCCCAACCGACCGGCTCTCGACAAACCGACCTTCTCCGATGCCCATGTTCCATGGGAATCGATCGACGAAGTCGAAGGCGAATCGGAGTGCGAAGAGACTTCCACCCCGGTTGATGCGCCTTCCAAGCTGGGTGCGCAGCGCAACGCGGCCCCGGATCTTCCCTCAGAACATGAGGAAGATCCGGCGCCGCGATCGCGCATCCCCGATCCCCTCCCGCCCTCCAAAGGCGGAGGCTGGACGCTTCCTGTTCTCTGTGCGGGAATCGCGCTGATCGCCTGCTGCGCGCTGATCCCCCAGGCCGACGCCAATCGCCGGCTCGCATACGAGCGCCAGACGCTTCAGATGGATATTGAAACGGTCGAAAAGCAGATTGCCGTCAACCAATCCTTCCTCAAGAAGGTCGGAGAAGACCCCACGCTCGCCGAGCGGCTCGCCCAGCGGCAGATGAAGGTCGTCCCCCAGGGAACGCGCGTACTGGAACTGCCCCACGAGGCGGGCACCAGCATGTCGCCCTTTCAACTGGTCAACGTCAGCCCGCCGCCGCCCCTCCCGCCTTACAAACCCGTCGGCGGATTTCTCGCCCGCCTCTGTTACGACGCCCATTCACGTCTTTACCTCATTGGCATCTCGCTCGGCATGATCGCCACCGGCCTGGTCCTGGGCTCGACCCCGGAACGCTAATCCACGGATATCAGCCGCTTCGAACGGATCCCGCACCCCAAGGCACGTCATTTGCACATCCGCATGTGATGCCGTGCATTGCCCCGCACGGTACTGACCCGTGCAGACGGAGCAACGCACATGAAAGCGCGCCGATCCCGCATCAGCCGGCTCTGTCGGCGACTCACCCGCCGTTCACCGGATCGCAAACAGCAATGGAAACAGATCTCGGAGACCAGATCCGCCTGCCATCCCGGCGCTGCTACATTTTCGCGGCGAAGTTCAGTCAGGACGACCAACTACAACCGCACGCGTCAATCGGGCACGAACGAAGTCTCCGTCAGCCAATGGGCGATGCCACAGAGCACGGATCAGTGCGCAGAGCCACTGGCATACGAAAACGCCGCCCGTCGCAGGGATGAAAGCGCAGTAGTAACCGTCGCGTCTGTTTCTTTATTCGTAATTGAATAGCGCTCGAAAGGCACTGTTTTCCGGGGTTTTTTGTGACTCCGAGCGAATTCTGACGCCGGTTTTCGGCTCGGAGACTCGAAAACAGCAAGAATTCCGCTGTTTTGAGCGCTATTCAATTACCTTTATTCTTGCTGGACGGCGGGTTTGCCGCCTATTCGGGGTATATCCTTCCAACCAGCGGGATACTCGCGTGCTTCGGCATCATTGGCGCGGTGGGTTCCATAGTCGCGGCTTGGATTGGCGTGTGCCTCGCCTCGTCACCTCTGTATCGCCCCGCAAGCGGACGCTTCGCCGGGCTGAGCATCGGGTCACTATCTGCAATGTTTGGAATGCTGCTCATTACAACTTTCATGTGATAAGTCGCACCGTGCGCGCACTGGGTGCCGCCTACGCCAGGATCAATCGCAGGGCTATCGCATATGACCCCTCCGACGCAAAAAATGGGAGTGCGAGGCTCC
>DAIRGS010000378.1:0-6570 GCA_036794395.1 Tepidisphaeraceae bacterium
GGAATTGGCGACTGCCCGCGAGCGGGTAGGGAGGGGGCCGTCTTTCACCGCGTCTGCTTATCGCACGGGCAACGATCCCTGAACCTGCTCCGGGGTCAGGTTGGCGACTCGAATAGCCCGAATCTCGTGGAGCAGGTATTTGCCGGCGAAACGCTGCCAACTCAGTTTCCATTCGCTGTTGAGCGGCTCGCCCATCGTGGACTTCTGGGTGCTCCAGACCACGATATGAACCGCGATCGTCCCTGATTCCTCATGAGCACTCATGCTCGTGATCGAAGCCGAATCCACGCTGATGTGGTTGATATCGGCCTTCAAGGCATTGTCCAGGGCATCGCGGCCGACGATCGACCAGGGGCTCCCCTCAAATCGAAACGCAACGTCTGCATCGAGCAGGCTGTCGAACGTCTGCCAGTTTCGATCGACGACCGATTTGACAAACTGACGGGTCTGTTTCTGGCACTTCTCCTTATCGGTATCCACCAAAACGCTGAGTGTGACCCATGCAATGGCCAGCAGGATCAGGCCCAATCCGCGATTGCGGAGACTGTCGTTTTGCCGCCGGTTCCCGCTGACGGCAATCGATATTCCAACGATCGCCAGAAGCGTCGGTAGCCACCAGGGCACATCAAATAGAAGGTCGCTCATTTTCTTTGGCTCAACCTTTCTGGGTGATACGTCCGATAACGAAGGCGGTGACACTGTAACCGGCTTACGTCTTGTTGCGTCCGAGCCTGGGCAGTGGGTTGTGACACGGGCTTCCAGCCCGTGCAAGCGTTTTTCCGGCGGCGGAGAATCGCTGACAACAGAATTTGTGATTGCACATCGAATGCACGGGCCCGAAGCCCGTGTCACGATTTAGCCGCTCATTCTGGGAGTTATGGAAGCGCTCTTGAATCACCCATCCCGATACGTTTTGCCGGACGAGGCGCCCTATTTGAAGAATATGGCGGCGCTGTGGTCGGTGGATCCCGCGCTGGCGGCGGCGATCGAGGCGCTGCATCCGCAAACGGGGTATGCGGTGGCGGCATCCAAATCGGGCGCGCCGACGGTTTCGATCGCGACGCCCGATGGCCGGATGGTTTCCCTTCACAGCCGCCATAAACCGGTGGATGAGGGCAAGCGTCTGGCCGATTCGGTGGATGTCGCGGCCAACGTCTTTTTTTACATTTTTGGCTTTGGGCTGGGTTACCACGTCGAATCGATTTTTGATCGGGCCAGCGACGAGGCGGTGTTCTGCGTCTTCGAGCCTGATCTTCGTCTCCTGCAAACCGCCTTCGAACATCGCGACCTCTCCCGGCTGATCGAAAGCCGGCGATTCATGTTCTTCACCCGCGCCGACAAAGGCGATGTGCTCGCCCGTTTGACGCCGCAATCGGCGTTGATTGCGGTGGGGGCACAGCATGTCGTTCATCCACCGAGCATGGACGTGGTGGGGGAGTTCCATCGCCAGATCCAGACGCTGCTCGAAGAGTTCGGCTCCTTCAGCCGCACAAGCCTGAATACGGTCGTGCTCAACAGTCGCCGGACGGCGGAGAATCTCTCGCGCAATCTGGCGTGGTATTCCGCCGCTCCAGGCGTCAGCCGTCTCGCAGGCCGCCATCGCGGCGAGCCCGCGGTCATCGTCTCAGCCGGACCTTCACTTCGGAAAAACAAGCATCTCCTCAAGGGGCTCGAGTCGAACGCCGTTTTGATCGCGGTACAGACCGTCCTTCAGCCGCTGATCGAGATGGGCGTTGAACCGCGATATGTCACCTCGCTGGATTACCACGATGTGAGCAGGCAGTTTTATGAGAAGCTGCCTAAGCGGATCAACACCGAACTCGTAGCCGAGCCAAAAGCCGCCAGTGCGATTCTGCGAATGTATCCCGGACCGGTGTCTCTCTTGGGTAATCGGTTTGCCGAATCGATGCTCCGTGAGCTCAAGGTAGGCAAGCCCGAAATGACCGGCGGCGCGACCGTCGCCCATCTGGCGTTCTACCTGGCTGAGCATCTGGGCTGCGACCCCATCATCTTTGTCGGCCAGGATCTGGGCTTCAGCGACGGACTATTCTATTCGCCGGGCACGAGCTACGAGGATGTCTGGCGGCCGGAGTTCGGGCGATTCTGCTCAGTCGAAATGAAACAGTGGGAGCAGATCGTCCGCGAACGCCACATCCTCCGCAAAATCCCCGATTACCTCGGCCGGCCCATGTACACCGAAGAGCGGATGTACACCTACCTCCAGCAATTCGAACGCGATTTTCTCCGAAGCAAATCAAAGGTCATCGATGCCACCGAAGGCGGGGCGGCCAAGCGGGGCACGACCACCATGCCCTTCGCCGAGGCGATCAGCCAATACTGCAAATCGCCGATTCGTGATGTCCCCACCGATCATCCGGGCCTGGATTGGGGCCGGGTTGGCCAATGCCTCGATTCCCTCCGCAAGCGGCGTGAAGAAGCCGATGGCGTCGAGAAGATCAGCCGCCAAACGCTTCCACTGCTCGAAGAGATCCGCGACCACATCGACGACCAGTCGCGGGTGAACCGCGCCATCGGCGAAATCGACGGACTCCGTGCAAGGATGAATGCCTTCGGCGCAACCTACGACCTGATCACGGAATTGACTCAATCGAGCCAGCTCGATCGCTTCAATGCCGATCGCAGGCTCTCGGCCGCGAAGGTGGAGGGAATCGAAAAACAAAGACGGCAAATTGCGCGGGATGTCGAAAACGTTCGCGGGGTGATGCTGGCGGCGAAGGATTTTGAACAGATGGTCTCCAATGTGATCGAAGCAATCGCCGTCGAGCATGAGGCGGGCACGCGGCAGAATCGGGCGGCATGAAGAGCATCGGCATACAAAACATCACCGCCATTCTCTCCATGCTCCACGAGCCACCCCTGGACGCGCCGCACGGCCAACGCTGCAGCGCAACCCGGCTGTTCCGGCGCGAGCCAGTACTGCGCTGGACCCTGGATCGACTGACGCGCTGCGAGCAACTCGGCTCAATCGGCATCCTCTGCTGGGAAGACCAGTTACCCGCCGTCGAACCCCTCGCCGAGCAGGCCGGCGCCGTCATCCTCGCCAAAGGCCCTCGAAAGGCCCTGCCCGAAGTTGAAGCCATCGCCGCCGCGCAGCGCTGGGCCGAAGGCTGGCGGGGAGGGCTCCTCTCAACCTGTCATTTCGACCAGGGGTTTTATGCACCCTGGCATCATGAGCTGGCGCAACGGATCGGCAGCAATGCCATCATCCCGATCGATCCCGCGGCCGCGCTCATCGACGCGAAGCTGATCGACGCGTTGATCGAACACGCCCACGCCGATGAATCCGACGAATTCGTCTTTCAAACCGCAGCGCCGGGATTGGGCGGGGTCCTGATTCGGCCGACGCTGCTGAATCGTCTTGCGGCAGCAAAGGCACATCCCGGCCGGATCCTTCATTACGACCCGGCTCAGAACGGCCACGATCTGATTTCCAGCCCCTGCTGCGTGCCGGTACCGGCGGCCGTGTCACGAACACTCCACCGATTCACGCTCGAAACCGATCGCCAGGTCCGAAAGATTTCAGCCGCGACCGAGGCGCTCAACGGCCAGCTGATTTCGAGCGTTGCCGAGGATCTGGTTCAACGCATAAGCGCCAGCCGCACGATGTCAGAACTTCCGCGCGAGATCGTGCTTGAGCTGACGACGCGCAGGTCAACTAAGGCGATATTCCGGCCGGGCGAATCGATGAATATCGCCCGGCCCGATTTCTCGATGGACATGGCCAAAAAGCTGTTCCGCGAGCTTGCGACGCTGGATGGAACGCGACTGACACTTGCCGGTGTTGGCGATCCGCTGCTGTCGCCTGATGTGTTCACGCTCATCGACGCCGCCCGCATGGAGGCAGGACTGTGGGTGCATGTGGAAACCGACCTGCTCGGCATCACCCCCGAAAATATCACCCAACTCGCCGCGTCCCCCGTCGATGTGGTTTCCGTGCATGTGCCCGCCCTCTCGCCGCAAATGTATTCCAAGGTCATGGGTTGCGATGAATACGCCGCGGTCTTGGAAAACATCCGCAGGTTCATCGCCGAGCGCCAGACACGCCGCAGCGGTGTGCCGATCCTCGTGCCGGTATTCACCAAGTGCCGCGAAAATATCGGCGAAATGGAAGCCTGGTACGACCAATGGCTTCGCGCCCTGGGCAGCGCTTCGATTCAGGGTCCAAGCGATTGCGCCGGCCAACTGGTCGATGTCTCCGTCGCGGACATGGCGCCACCCGCTCGCAAGCCCTGCGCCCGCCTAACTTCGCGCCTGACGATTCTCAGCGATGGAACAGTCGTATCCTGCGAACAGGACATCGCCGGCGCACGGCCAATGGGTCGATTGGGCGAGGAGCCACTCCGCGATATCTGGCAACATCAATTCGAGCGCCTGCGTGCCGATCATCGCGAAGGTGCTTTTGACAAGCATCCCCTATGTGCCCGTTGCCGTGAGTGGCACAGGCCGTAATGAGGAATTGTGGTGCGGACTTCCAAGCCTGCACATGCAGCCCCAATGGCTGCATCGACCGTTTAAGCATCTGGTGAACGCATGAACGTACTCGGCGTAATTATGGCTCGGGCCGGAAGCGCCGGCTTGCCCAACAAGCATCTGCTCCCACTCTTGGGCCGGCCCGTCATTCAATACACCTTCGATCACGCGCGGGCCGCGCGAAAACTGACGCACGTCGCGGTCACCAGCGATTCCCCCGACGTCCTTCGTCTCGGTGCGGCCGCGGGTTTCGAAACCGTCGTTCGCCCCCCCGCCCTCGCCACCGCCGATGCCTCAGTGCAGGACGTAATGCTCCACGCCATGGAACAGGTCGAATCCCGCCCCGGCTTCCGCGCCGATGCCGTCGTCGTCTTATATGGCAACGTTCCAGTCCGGCCCCCGGGCGCCATCGATCGCGCCCTCAAAATGCTCTGCCAGACCCACTGCGATTCAGTCCGCAGCTTTTGCCCGGTCAGCAAGTGGCACCCGGCATGGATGGCGCAGCTCGCCGGAGACAGAGTTATGCCCCTCCAGCCCGGCTCAATTCATCGCCGCCAGGATCTGCCCTCGCTCTTCCTGCACGATGGCGCGGTGGTGGCCGTGTCGCGGGCTTCGATGTTGAAAGGCCGGGAAACGCCCGAAGATCCGCACGCGTTTTTCGGCGAGGATCGCCGCGGGTTCCCGACCGAGGTCGGACAGACGGTCGAAATCGATCATCTCCGCGATTTGTACTGGGCCGAGGCCGTGCTTCGCAGTGCCGGCGAAGACAATATCAGGATGGCGTCATGAGTGAATTTCGTATCGACGATCGAATCTTTGGCCCCACGCATCCGCCTCTGGTCATCGCCGAGATCGGCGTGAATCACGATGGCTCCGTGCATCGCGCGCTGGAGCTCGTGGCCGCGGCAGCGGGAGCCGGCGCGGATGCGGTGAAACTCCAGTTCTTTAAAGCCCACGCGTTGCTGCACGCATCGGCCGCTTTCGCCGATTATCAAAAGGCCGGCACAACCACCGAAACCCCATTCGATTTTCTGAAAAAATATGAGTTGTCCGGAGAAGACATCCGCCGCGTCGTCCAGCGCATCCGCGAGCTGAAAATGATCCCGATCGCAACGCCCTTTTCCCCCGCCGATGTCGAGATGATCGATGCCCTGCGGCTCCCCGCCATCAAGATCGCTTCCCCAGATCTGGTCAACCGCCCTCTTCTCGAGCGGGCCGCTCAAATCAAAAAGCCCCTGATCGTTTCCACCGGCGCCGCCACCCTCGAAGAAATCCAAACCACCGTCGGCTGGCTGCGCGAATGGAACGCCTCCTTCGCGCTGCTGCATTGCGTCAGCGCCTATCCCGTCAAAAATGATCAGGCCCATCTCGGATGGATTGACGAACTGGCCACCCGCTTCCATTGCCCGGTCGGCTATTCCGATCACACCACCAGCTACCTCTCCGGCGCGCTATCGGTCGCCGCCGGTGCGTGCATCGTCGAACGGCACCTGACCTACGACCGCGCCGCCAAAGGCCCCGATCACGCCGCCAGCAGCAACCCCGGCCAATTCGAACGCTACGTAAAACTGATCCGCGAAGCCCAGGATTTCCGCGGAGCCCCCGGCAAAATCGTCCTCGAAATCGAACAAGACGTCCGCCTGGTCAGCCGCCAAAGCCTCGTCCTCAAGCGCAGCGTCCAGCCCGGCACCCAACTCAAATCCGAAGACCTCACCGTCCAACGCCCCGGCACCGGACTCCCCGCCGCATTGATCACCCAGGCCGTCGGCCGAACCGTAACAAGATTCGTCCCCGCCGGCTCCATGCTTCAATGGGACATGCTCGACGCCGCGTAACGTTCTTATCCACTCATTTAAAAATAGGGATGCCCACTTTCTTCGTCGCCAAGTGCTGGAGTTAGGAAGCCAGGAACGCGCCGACGCGGCGTTGCATCTCGTTGCATTTCGTTGCATCTATCAGTTATTTGCTCGCTGCCGGGGACGTGGGGAGCGGTCGGAGCGGTATGGATGCCCGCGCGCTGATGTTTTTTTGCACCGCGGCTAAAGCGATTGTTCGCACAGGCTTATGGGGCTGGCTGAA
>DAIRGS010000379.1:0-6516 GCA_036794395.1 Tepidisphaeraceae bacterium
GAGTGCTGAGTGCTGAGTGCTGAGTGCTGAGTGCTGAGTGCGGAGTGCTGAGTGCGGAGTGCGGAATGCTGAGTGCGGAGTGCGGAGTGCTGAGTGCTGAGTGCTGAGTGCGGAGTGCGGAATGCTGAGTGCGGAGTATTGCGGATTGCGTATGGTGTAGGGCGGGGATCGAGGTGAATGTGGTTGTTGTGATTCCTGGGTGCGAGGCCTATGCGGGTGTGGGCGAGATTTGTTTGAGGTTGTTGGAGCGGTATTGGGCGGGACATCCGCAGGTAAAGAAGGTGCCGATGAATGGCGGGCCCTGGTTGGGGCCTGTTGTTGAGGCGTTGAGGGAGGAATCGGATGATCTGTTTGTGTTGATGTTGGATGATTATGCGATTTGCGGCGATGTGAAAGCAGGGATGGTGGAGCGGGCGAAAGAGGTGATGTTGCGGGACCGGTCGATCGGGCTGTTCCCCCTGTGCTGGTACCCGGCCAGCCGGCGCGGGGCGCGGGCGGGAGAAAATGGAATAGTCACGCTCGGAGGCGCCCCGGTGCTGCTTCAAGCGGGGATCTGGCGGCGGGAGTGGTTTCTGGAATTGGCCGCGGGAATCGATCCGCGCGCGTCGGCGTCGGGGTTTGAGGCGGCGGCTACGCAGATTGTGCGGAAGGGCGGGCGGGATATTTGCGCATTTGATATGGATGCGCCGCAATGGGTGGGTGGATCACTGGTGGACGGGTTTGATAAGGCGGAGTGGCCGGTGCCTTATCATAATCTGATGCACCGGGGACAGCCGGCGTTGGAGCATGAGAAGTTTTTGCGGTCGGAGGGATACCGGTTTCCGGCGCGGGGGTTGGGGGATTCTATTGCGAGGATCGCGGAAGCAACGGGAATTGGGGCGGTTGCGCGGATGGTGGAGCAGGTCAGCGGACAGCCATGCGGATGTGAGGGACGGCGGGAGAAGTTGAATGAGTGGATGCCGTATGGGTGACGGTTGTCGGCAGAAATGCGATGCAACCACGGAGGCATGTTCGAAACCCGTATTTGCCACAGGTGGACGCAGCGCGGCAGGTCCGCAACCAAAAAAGAGGGCTCACCACGGAGGCACGGAGGACACGGAGGCGCGCTGGAGAAACGTAGAGCAGATGGAAGGAGTGGAAGAGAGCCTTGGCAGCAGTGACGGTTTTTTAGAAGCAGATCCTTCGCTGCGATCCAGGATGACATGCTTGGCAGAGATGGGATTTTAGGGATGGGGTTGGAATTTGGTGGATAAATAGAAGCACCACCCTGGATCGGCGGTCGATCCGGGGCGGTGCTTTTGCTTTGATGCGATGCGCGGGTTCTGCTTGGCGCAGGTCGCGCGTCGCAGGCCACGCAGCAGCTGGGCGGTCCAGCGTCGCGCGATTCGCTAAGCCGCAAGCGGCGAAGGAACGATGGGTTAGATCGAGTTCTGGACGGAGGTCCAGCGGCCAAGAACCTTGGTGCCCACCGAGGTAATCGCGGCGATGGCAGCGATCACGATGAGGCCGGCGATAAGGGCGTATTCCAAAACTTCGCCGCCCTGCTCGTCACGGACGAGCTTCTTCAGAGTGCTAATCACCTTCATGGCATTCTCCTGATCCGCGGGCTTCAGCGTTCGAACACGTATTCGACCGACTGTCGCCACGCTACATGCGTGTCCGCAAGGTTCATCGGCGCGGGTGGGGCATGGGTTAAGAAAGGCGGGATTACAAATGCGAAAAATTGTGGAGTGCAATGACGTCGAAGGTTATCGGCCAGCGGGAATTCCGGCAGTTAATCTTTTGTGATTGCTTGAGTTATGGGGTGGTTGCGGGCGATTTAGGTGTTGACTTGGAGGCGGCGTGTCTGGTAATAGTGGCGGGTAATGGCACGGTATCGGATTGATCGAATTTCCGAGCTGGCAAGGCAGATGGGGTTTACACCGCTGGAAGCGCGGTTGAACCAAATCAATGCCGCGGAAGATCTCCTGCACACAATCGATCCGCACAAAGCATATCCGGTTGAATTCATTGTTTTCCGAATCACAGGCTATCACCCGCGCGGGCTGAGTGAAGAGCAATTGGCTGGGGCTGCGCTGCAACATGATTTGGGGATGTTGATTGAGAGTGTGAGTGAGACGTTGGATGTGCGCACGGGTGAACTGGCTGAGCCAGTATTGAGTATTGAGGATGTGACTGAACGATTTAATGTAACGAGCAAGACAATACAGCGGTGGAGACGCAGGGGATTGCCGGCCCGGCGGTTTGTGTTCCCGGATGGGAAACGGCGGGTGGGGTTTCTGGTGGGAAGTGTCGAGCGATTTTTCTCGACGCATCGGGAACAGGTGGCGCGGGGGACGAACTTCTCGCAGGTGGATGAGATTGAGCGGGCTGAAGTGGTTCGGCGGGCGCGACGGTTGGCCGGTCAGTGCGGGTGTTGCGCGAAAGAGATTGCGCGGCGAATCGCGCGGAAGATGAATCGTTCGGAAGTGACGATTCAACATATCCTGCGCAAGCACGATGAGGAGAACCGCGGCGACGCGATTTTTGCTCGGGCGGCGGAAGCGTTGTCGGAGATTCAGCGGCAGCGGATTGCGCGGGGATATCGGCGTGGGATGGGGCTGGGGGAATTGTCGCGGAAGGTGTGCCGGCCGCGTACGGTAATTTATCGCGCGATTATTGAGGAGCGGCTGGAGCGGTTGGGGCGGAAGAAGGTGAAGTTCATCGACGATCCGTTGTATCACCAGGATGATGCGGCGGGCGTTGTGCGGGAGATTGCGCTGACGGAAGGGCTGCCGGAGAATGGCAGGCCGGAGGATGCGCGGGTGCCGCGGGATTTGCCGCCGTACCTGGCGGAGTTGTATCGAACCCCCCTGCTGTCGCCGGCGAGGGAGCGGGCGCTGTTTATTGAGTTTAACTATTACAAGTATCTGTTCGCGACGGCGCGGCGGCGGCTGGAGCCGGGCACGGCGCGGATGCGCGATCTGGATGAACTGGAATCGCACTGGGGGGCGGCGGTGGAGACGAAGAACGAGATTCTGCGGGCGAATCTGCGGCTGGTGGTGAGTATTGCGCGGAAGCATTTGCGGGCCGGGTTGTCGCTGATGGAATTGATCAGTGATGGGAATCTGACGCTGATGCGGGCCGTGGATGGGTTTGATGTGCATCGGGGGAATAAGTTCAGCACGTATGCGACGCTGGCGCTGATCAAGGGATTTGCGCGGAGCGTGCCGCAGATGCTGGCGGGGGTGAAGGCGACGTCGATGGATGATCGGATGATGGAGGGACTCGCGGACAAGGGTGGGCGTTGGGGGGGCGGGCACCGGGAGCGGGATCAGATGGCGGACCGGGAACAGGTGCGGATGCTGCTGGCGCAGTTGAGCGCGAAAGAACGCGGCGTTCTGGCTGCGCGGTTTGGGTTGGATTCTTCGCATGGAGCGGGTGGCGCCGGCGAGACGGGGGTTTCGCGGCATCGGATGGGACAGATTGAGAAGCTGGCGATCGCGAAGCTGAGGCGGGCTGCGGCGGGGAATTAGGTTTTACATTCAGGATTCACCAAGGCACGGAGAGCACGGAGGGGCGCTGAGGGGGTTGGAGTCTGCGCGCGTGGAGGTTGGGTGGACGGAAGAGAAAAGATTTAACCACTGAGGACACAGAGAGCACAGAGGAATGCAGAGTGTCAGAGTTGGAAATCATGGAGTTGGCGTTTGACAATTTACACGCATGTCAAATGTCAAGCGTTGACCCCGAATGGTCGTTGACCCCGAATGGTCGACCCCGAATGGTCGAGTGGAATGGAGGAGATTTTGGGCGAGCAGGAAACGAAACCATTCTTCGTACGCGGTTCACCTGGATATAGGCAGGGGGACTGTGAGGACCTGTTGGACGAGAAGGGGTGCATCGTGCAACGGTGGGGTAAGGTTACTTGCATGCGCGTCGGGCGGGCGTGGACGGCAGGGGAAACGGCTATTGCCGAGAAGTATTGTGTGCGAGATCTGGAACTGGAACGATCGGCAATTGCGAATGCCGGGAACGCGAATTTTCTACTCGATCTGCCGTTGGTGCGCAGTATTTCGATGAGACTATCGTCGCCGATCGATCTCTCGGCGCTGGGTCGAATGACGCAATTAGAAAAGTTGCGAATGACAATGTCAGGATGGCGACGGAGCGACCGCTTTGAGCCGGTGGATTTGTCGGGGCTGGTGAATCTGTGGTGGGCGCATGTGGCATTTTCCCGGGCATTTGAGTCGATTCTCAAGTGTTCGAGCATCGAAGAGCTTACGATTGAGAACAGCGGCGACGGGCGACTGCGGGAGCTTGATCTTTCGTCGATGATCCAGCTGGCGGACTTGAGGCTGGACCATTGCGCGAAACTTTGCAAGGTAGATTTTCATCCGAAGGCGAAGGTTCGGAAACTGGAAGTATCGCTGTGTGGGCCGTACCGGATTGATTGGGAACGATTGGGTCGTGATTTACGGGTCCTTACATTGGGAGGCAGGGTTTCGTTTCCACTTGAGGAGATATTGGGGGCGCCGAGGTTAGAACAGCTGGCGGTGATGGAGGTGCGGAAGCTTCCGGGCCTGGGGTTTTTGCGGGAGTTGAAGAAGTTGAGGGGGGTGACATTATTTTCGGCGCCGCCGGGGCCGAATATTTCGGAAGAGGATTGGGCGCTGGTGCGGGAGATTAATGGGAAGGGGAAGAAGGCGAAGCGAAACATGGGGATCGATGGGAAATGACATTTGCGATGAGCGGCGGGTAGATCCCCCTTGGGAATTGAAGTGGAAGACAATAAGGATCGGGCGATGCGGCAAATTGTGTAAATCGGTGCTTTACGACTCGGGAGTTGGGTGCGGTGTTTTAAAGATTCGGGTTCGTTGAAGGTGTTCGGTCGAAAGGCTTGGCGGTTTCAGCAGACATTTCAGACGCCGTTAAAGCAGTTGGGGCCGTTCGTGGGGGAAATCGTATGGGCGTTGGGCGAGGTGACATCGGGCCGGGTGACGATCGAGCAGGTGGTGTTCGAGCCGACGAATCTGATTGCGCTGACGAAGGGAGCAGGCTGCGAGGGTGAGGTTGAGGAAGGGTGGTCGGTGGAAGCCAACGGGCCATCGGAGGTGGAAGCACTTCTGAAAGCGGCGCTGGGGGATTGGGTGGATTTTATTTTTGTGCCGGTGCCGGCTCGGTTTGTCATTTACGCGGATCATGATGAGTATGTGACGTTGGTTTCGATGACTAAGCGGGGGCTGGGAAGGGTTGTGAACCAGCTTACCGCGAAGGGATTTTCGCGCGTGGAGTATCAGCGGCGGCTTTAGTCGTGCCCTCTCGTCACGGACACGTGCGCGAGGAGAATTGGCGAGTTGAATAAATGGGCAGGCGTTTGGATTTGTAGCGTGCTCGCATCAAATTCGGCAGTCGATGGGGATAGAAGAAGATCCGGGATAAGTGCTGACGCTGGAATTTACGGCGTGCCAGCTATTCTTTCGGAGTACGGATTCGACTTCGCTCACCGCAGGCCGAAAGCCGCTGTTCACGGTGGTGTTGATGCTCCCCTGGCTGTTTGGGCAGAAGAGAATAAGGAATCGCGACGCGATGCGGCGGGAGGTTTGGGAGCGGGTCTTATAGGTGAGTTCCTTGTCAAAGACCGCTGCGCTGCGTCCTGCTCCGCGGGATCAACGCCCACGCCGCGGGCAGGATTGGTTTCTGGGATAGGAAAGGTGGTTTCCGTGCCCGCGTCATGGCCGTTGCTGCCGCTGCGCGACGGACGCCGCTTCGCTTGCGGGATAGGTATTTGCCGTTCCCCGTTCGCCCTCTGCGGCGAAGGGCGAACGGGGAACTTCAATGTTGGGCGGGGAGCTTCTGGAGGCGAGGCATTCGGAATCCGCGGCATTGTCGGGAGTTCCGCAGGGGCGGAACTGTGTCCCCCTTTGTTCATCCCCCAGCAATAAGTTTCCTTCCGACCCTGCATTTGAAGATCTTCGGGAGGAAACGAACTTGCGGATCACGTGAGCGGGGCGCAGGCCAAGCGCAGCAATCGCGAGGGGGATGACGCGAACAACCAGCATACGCCCATGCTTTGGGGCACACTCCGGCTCGCGGCGTGACGCTTGCCATCGCGTAGACGGCCGGAGGCTCGCGGGCGAATTGAAGGGAACTTTCGACACCCATCCCCCCCGCCCACCCACACCGCGTCGCGCAGCGATTCGACTACACCCAAGCCCAAATACCCCAGGGCAGCCTCGACACCAACGTGAACAGCGCAATTCGGCCTGCGGTGAGCGCAGCCGAATCCGTACTCCGAATTTGAAGCTGGCACGCCATAACTTCCAGCGTCAGCCTTTTTAACTGGATCTTGTATTTTGGAATGCCGGAATTCTCGGACATTCCCCCACTATTTATAGAATTGTCAAATGTCAAGCGTTGACCCCATTCGCGTGCATTCCCCCGCTATTTATAGAATTGTCAAATGTCAAGCGTTGACCCCGTTTGCGTGGAGCTGAGGTATTATTGGTTGGACGGGGAATGGGCGGAAGGGACGGGGGT
>DAIRGS010000380.1:0-6508 GCA_036794395.1 Tepidisphaeraceae bacterium
GCCCAGGAGGTGGAGGATGGTTGCGTGGAGGTCGTGGACGTGGACGGGGTCCTGGGTGACGTTGAAGCCGAAGTCGTCGGATTGGCCGAGGGTGATTCCGGGTTTCACGCCGCCGCCGGCCAGCCAGTAGGTGAAGCAATTGGGGTGGTGATCGCGACCATCGCTTCCGCCCTGGACCATGGGGGTGCGGCCGAATTCACCGCCCCAGACGACGAGGGTGTCGTCGAGCATGCCGCGTTGTTTTAGATCCTTCACGAGGGCGGCGGCGGCTTGATCGGTGGCGAGGCAGTTCTTTTTCAGGTCTTTGACGAGGTTGCCGTGCTGGTCCCAGGCTTCGTGGAAAATCTGGACGAAGCGCACGCCGCGTTCGGAAAGGCGACGGGCAAGCAGGCAGCTGGTGGCGAAAGAGGCCTTGCCGGGCTCGGCGCCGTACATGTCGAGGATGTGCTTTGGCTCGGAGGCGATATCCATTAACTCGGGCGCGCTGGTTTGCATTCGCGAAGCCATCTCGAATGAATTGATGCGGGTGGCAATTTCTGGATCGCCCACTTCGTTGAGGCGGATCTGATTGAGGTGGCGGATGCTGTCGAGGGTGTCGCGCTGGAGCTGGCCGTCTACTCCGGGGGGATTGGATAGGTAGAGGACGGGATCGCCAGTGTTTCGAAACAGGACGCCTTGATAGATGCTCGGGAAGAAGCCGGGACCCCAGTTGGCGGAGCCGCCGGAGAGGCCTTTGGTTCCGGTGCTGAAGACGACGAAGGAGGGAAGATCGGCGTTTTCGGAGCCCAGGCCATAACTGACCCATGCGCCGGTGCTGGGGCGGCCGAAGATTTGGGAGCCGGTGCTCATGAGCACCTGGGCGGGAGCATGATTGAACGCGTCGGTCTTCATGGACTTGACGATGGCGATGTCGTCGGCGACTTGGGCGAGGGCTGGGAGCAGTTCGGAGAGTTCCGCACCGGATTGGCCATGTCGGGCGAATTTAAACTTTGGGCCGAGCAGCTTGGAGTTGGGATTGATGAAGGCGGCGCGGTATCCCTTGAGCAGGTCGGCGGGGGGGAGTTTGCCGTCCCATTTGGCGAGTTCGGGTTTGTTGTCGAACAGCTCGATGTGCGACGGACCGCCGGCCATGAAGAGGTAGATGACGCGTTTGGCTTTGGCGGCGAAGTGCGGCTTTCGCGGGGCCATGGGGTTTGGCGAGCCGGAGTCGGAGGCGGATGCCTGTGCGGATTTGCTTCCAAGAAGGTCGGCCAGTGCCAGCGCGCCCATTCCGACGCCGCACTGTTTGAAGAACCAGCGGCGGGTGAGGAATTTTGCGTATTCGGCTTGAAACTGCTCGTCTTGCTTCATTGGTCTTTTCCTCGTGACACGGGCTTCCAGCCCGTGCTGGCGATTCACTTCCGAAAAAATAATCTGGATCGGCCTCTTCACTATGACGTTTGCACGGGCTTGAAGCCCGTGTCACGGGATACATGGGTCACTCTTTAGTGATGGCTTCATCGAGATTCAGGATCGCTCTTGCGACTACGGTGTACGCCGCCCACTGGGTTGGGGAAGCACCGCGGGGCAAATCTTTGGGGACCTCTTTTTCGCCGGTGGTGATTTCGTTGGGGTTGAGAAATCCGTCGGCAAAGCGTTGGCGTTCCTTTGTGAGAAGGGAAAGCAGCTCGGCTTTTTCGGGTTCGGCTGGTGAGCGGGCGAGCACCTGGCGGAAGGCGTAGGTGATGCGATCGGCATCGCTGGCGCCGCCTTCTTCGAGAGTGTGGCGGGCGAGGGCGCGGGCGCAATCGACGAACATGGGTTCGTTCAGGGAGACCAATGCCTGCAAGGGCGAGTTGGAGCGGGCTCTGCGCACGCAGGAGGATTCACCGGCGGGGACATCGAAGGTCTGGAGCATGGGATAGGGGGTGGAACGCCGGCGGAAAACGTAGACGCCGCGACGATAGCGATCGCTCCCGGTTTCGTCTTTCCAGGGGAAGGGGCCGTAGCTGGCGGGGGGCAGGAAGAGGAATGCGGGGGCAGGGGGCATGATGCTGCGGCCGCCGATTTTTTCGTTGAGCAGGCCGCTGGAGGCCAGTGCGATGTCGCGGATGATTTCGCCTTCGACGCGGAAGCGCGGGCCGTGGGCGAGGAGGCGGTTGTAGGGATCTTTTTCGAGCAGCTCGGGGATGGTGCGGCTACTTTGGCGATAGGTGGCGGAGGTGACGATTAGCCGGTGGATGTGCTTGATACTCCAGGGGCTGATTGTGCCTTCTTCTATTCCCGCCTTGATCGAGGGCTCCATAAATTCGACGGCGAGCCAGTCAAGAAGTTTGGGATGGGAAGGCGGCTCGCCCTGATAGCCGAAGTCTTCGGGCGTTCCGACCAGACCGATGCCGAAGTAGTGCTGCCAGATTCGATTTACGAATACGCGGGCGGTTGTGGGGGATTTGCGATCGGTGAGCCAGTTGGCGAAGGTCAGGCGGGTGGGTGGGGCGTCGGCGGGAAGGGCGTGGAGAAACGATGGGACTCCGGGCTTTACGGCGTCCTGGGGTTTGAGCCAATCGCCGCGGCTGAGGATGTGAGTATCGCGACCGCCGGTGCGGGCATTCAGGGCGAAAGTGGTTGCACCGGTGGGCCACTGTTTCCAGAGATTTTCGATCTGCTGGTTCTGTTCTTTCCATTGCGGGCCTGTCGTGCGCCAGTAGGAAAAAATTTCGGCGGTCTGCTGCTCGGTGCGGTCAGAGGTGGGCACATCCAGAAGATCGCGCACGCGTTTGGGCAGGGGATCGGCGGAGACCGTAGCGGTGTCGTTGGTCACTGAGATTCGGAAGCGGCCGAGATTGTTATTTTGATTGTCGTCGCTGTTCCATCCGCCGTGATTTTGTTCGAGGCGGATCGTGAGGATGATGTCGCCTTCGAGGTCGATGGGGGCTTTGCAATGGAAGACGGCTTTGCGGTCTTGATTGCGTCGGCCGGGGCCGGCGTCGATGCCCCAGGCGGTGGTGCTGTTGTTGTCGATCGCGAAGCTGATGGGGCCGGTGATGCGCTTGGTCTTGGTGCGATCATCGAAAACGGATTCGAGGTCGCGCGTGGGCTGGTCGATGTCGGCGGTCGCCTGGTCGAACGTGACTTTGACGACCTTTTTTGGATTCGCGACGGAAGCGGCTTCGACGGTGAAGCCGGAGAGGGCGCAGGTTCCCCAGATCGATCGGCCAGGGCCGCCTCCGGGCAGATTGGCATCCGTCAGCAGCTCCAAGCGGAACGCGGTGATGCCGTTTAAGTTTGTCTTTACTTTGAAGCCTTCGTTGAATTTGGTGGGTGCGTAGCCGCCGGCCAGTAACGAGCCGTCTTTGTATTCGTGGTAGCGTTGGGCGTTATCGCCCTGGTGTTCGAGATCGTGGAGAACCGTCCACTGGGGCTGGTCGTGAGCGACGGTTTTTTCCCACGTTTCCATGCGCTGTTGCCAGTCATCCGAATGATGCTTGAGCGATCCTTCGATTTCCCGCATCTGGCGGAGCAGATCGGCGGATTTGCGCTGCTCATCGGGCGTGTAAACGACCGGTTGGGCTTCGTTGTCGTTATTCAGGAAGGCAAAAAGTTTGTAATACTCCTGCTGGGTGAGGGGATCGAATTTGTGGGTATGGCATTGCGCGCATTGGATGGTCAGGCCGAGGATGCCTTTGCCGATGCAGTCCATGCGATCGAACATGGCGTCCATGCGGAATTGCTCGGGATCAACGCCGCCTTCTTCGTTGAGCATGGCGTTGCGAAGAAAGCCAGTGGCGACGATTTGTTTCTGGGTGGCGTGAGGAAGTTGGTCGCCGGCGATTTGTTCTTTGATGAAGCGGTCGTAAGGGAGATCGCGGTTGAAGGCGTCGATCACGTAGTCGCGGTAAAAGTAGATGTCGCGGGATTTGTCTTTTTCGAAGCCGTCGGAGTCGGCGTAGCGTGCCGCGTCGAGCCAGTGGCGACCCCAGCGCTCGCCGTAGTGGGGTGAGCTTAAAAGCTTTTCGACTTGCTTTTCGTAGGCGTTGGGAGATTGATCTTGCAGGTATTCATCAACTTGATTTGGAGTGGGGGGCAGGCCGATCAAGTCGAGATAGAGGCGACGGAGCAGTGTGATGCGGTCGGCTTCAGGGGCGGGGTGCAATCCTTCGGATTCTAATCGTGAAAGGATATAGCGATCGATCGGCGTACGAACCCATCGCTCATTTTTCACTTCTGGAGCGGCGGATCGAACGGGCGATGTGAATGCCCAATGGGCTTCGTAGCCGGCACCCTGGGCAACCCACTGGGTTAGCGTTCGAATTTGAGCGGGCGTGAGGTGTTTGTTGCTGTCGACCGGGGGCATTCGGTCTTCGTCTTTAGCGGCGGTGATCCGCTTAACCAGTTCGCTTTGATCGGGTTGGCCGGCGACGATGGGGACGTGGCCGGACTTGGTGGGGCGGGCGGCGGAATCGGGTAGGTCGAGGCGGAATTTTCCCTTGCGCTGTTGCTGATCGGGGCCGTGGCATTTGAAGCAGTTGTCGGCGAGGATTGGCCGGACGTCGCGGGAAAAGCTCAGTTCGGATGCGCCGCGCGCCAGCCCGCAGGCCGCCAAGACCGTGATTGCGGATAACGAGAATAAGCAGCGAGATGGGTGCGGCATAGGTTTCCGGTAGTATTACACGCCAGCGGGCTAAAAGTGAGAAGGATCTGGCCGATTTTCGTTCATGGGTACATGACACCTTTGGCGATCCTCTTCTCCCTCCCCCGGCGTACCGGTGGAGGGAAAAAGGAGAGTCTCCTGGAGTGATGTGAGGGATAAGGAGCGGTCGCCGAAACTATCACGCACCCTTTGTTCATGCCTCATGATCCGCAAGGTTGACCGAATTATTCTCCGCGTGCCGGGCCTGGCCTCCGCCATTGGCTATTACCGCGACGTGCTTGGGCTGAAGCTTGTTCGGCAGGATGCGCGCGTCGCGAATTTTCAGCTGGCGGATGGAGCAACCGAGCTGGTCCTGCATACCGATCCGGATCTACCTGGCGAGGCAATTTATTATCTTGTCGATGATGTGCGGGATTTATACCGCCGGAGGGCCGACCTGAAGCTGACGTTTACCAGCCCGCCGGCCCAGGTTTCGCGCGGGTTTCGCGCCACGGTGAAGGATCCGTTTGGAACGGTGTTGCTGTTGTTGGATAAGACGACGGTTTCTGCCGGCGGCAGCCAGATTGAGGATGCGCGGACGGGCGGGTCGCTGTTTGCGGGTGTTGAGCCCCGGCTAAGCCCCAAGCGTGATGAGCTTTCGAAGATCTATCAATCAATCGGCCGGACGGCCGACGACTTGCCCTACACGCCGCATTTTGAGTCGTTGTTTAATGCGTATGCCGCGACGTATGGCGAGCCCAAGCCCACCCGAGCTGAAGTGTGGCGCCATCTGCTTAATCTGCGGAAGGGCGGCAAGCTTCCGAAGCTGGGGGATGCGCGATCGATCCCTCCGGCGATCTCTGATGAGGATCGCGAGCAGCTGCGGCAAATGCTTGGGGAGGATATCGGCCGGCGCGATCGGCTGCCTTACACGGCGCGGTTTGATGAGCTGGTGGATACGTTCAATCGTTCGCAGGGGCGACCGATTTCTCCCCATCTGGTCTGGCGGCTTGTCGCAACGCTGGCAAAATAGCGTTCATGACTGAAAGCAATAAATCGAATAGCGAGCCCAAGCCGACCAGTGAGATGATCGGGCGGGCCACCGCAATATTGGCGGTGGTCGCGGCGATTGCCAGCGCGCGATGGGGTGCGTGCAATCTTCAGGCGATCCTCGAGCAGGGGAAGGTGAACGACACCTGGGCGTATTACCAGGCCAAAAGCATTAAGCAGCATGAGGCGGAGCAAACGCGCGACCTGGCCAAGGCGCTGGCAGGGTCGGTTCGCAGCGAGGGATCTTCCGACCCGCTGGCGGCGCTCGAGAAAAAAATGGCGGCAGATGCGCGGCGAGAGGCGATTGAAAAACTGGAGCAGCAAGGTGCGGCTTACCGCTATCAGATCAGCCGGGACAAAATGGTTGAAAGCAGCTTTTGGTTCGAACTGGCTTTTGCCGGCCTGCAACTGGGCGTGATCCTTTGCACGATTGCCACGGGTGGAAAGCGCCAAATGCCGTTCCTTATTGGGGTGATTTTCGGAGTGATCGGGGCGCTTCTGTTGGTAAACGGGTTCCACCGGTTCGTTCATGCGCCGCGGTCGTGGTATCAGGGGGCTGCCGAGCAGATTGCCAATGACATTCAGTCTGCAACGGCACCGGTGGCGGAAAAATAGTCGACCAGAGCGTTTGTCCAAAGACGCACATGATTGGTTGCGGGATATACTATCCCGGATTGTTCAGTACGCCGAGACGCGGAGTACGCGGAGAATTCAGAAGTAGCAACAGCTCACATGCAAAATCGCGGAGCAGTTTGTCGCGCACGCCGCGCAGTTCACACATCCCACTCCTCTGTGATCTCTCTTCGAGCCTGAGCCTCAGCCCGCGACGAGCTCTCTTCGAGCCTGAGC